>JBGUOX010000001.1:0-3706 GCA_045129995.1 Ruminococcus sp.
CAGCGAAATGACTTGATTATTTATCTTCATTGGTGTACAATCCTTTATGTTGGGGTGTGGTTTTTTGTCCTAATTAAATTATACACCAACTGCGAGAGGTTTCATAGCCTCTCGTATTTTTTTGCAAAAAAACTGGCCCAAAACTCTTTCAAGTTTTGAGCCAGCCCCTGTTTTTTTATAGCGTCTTTTTTGCCGAAGCGTTTATTAAAGGACAGTCCGGATCGGGAATGTCATAGCGCCCGGTTTTGGCGTAGGCAAGACATTTTGAGCCGCCGCGGCAAAGGTCGGCGTATCGGCACGCCCGACAGCCCTCCGGGATTTGCGCCGCGCGCAGACTTTGCATTACGGGACTTTCGCGGTGAAGCGTCAGAAGGTCGCTGTCGTGAACATTGCCCAGCACAAAGGGCAGCCTGCGGCACGGCATAACGTCGCCGTCGGCGAGCACCACCAGCAGGTTTTCGCCTGCCGAGCAGTGGTAGATCAGCTTGTCGCGGCAATTCAAAAATTGCAGTGCGCGTCCGCAGAAAACCATTCCATTGCGGTTGAGCCGTCCTGCCTGTTTGTTCAGCCGCGCAAATTCGTTCTTTTGAAGCGTTAAATGACCGGCGTCCTCGTCAGCGGGAATGATCACACGGTCGAACCACAGCTTGTTGACGCTTAAGCAGCTGCAAAAACGCGCAAGCTTTTTCAGCTCGCCTTTGTTTTGACGCTGCGCGGTGAAGGAAACACTGACGAACAAGCCCTGCGATTTGAGGGCTCTTATGCCCTCCACCGCCTGTTCAAAGCTGCCTTCTCCGCGGATGGCGTCGTGCGTTTTGCGGCAGCCGTCAAGGCTGATTTGCACATAGTCCACGCCGCAGCCGCGCAGACGCTGTGCTTCGCGCAGACCGATCAGCGTGCCGTTCGTCAGCACGCCTGTTTTGATCCCGCGTTCGTGCGCCGCACGAAGCAGCCAAAACAGATCGGGATGCGTCAGCGGCTCGCCGCCGGTGACGTTGAGCTGACCTTTGCAGCCGTAAAAGGCGAGCAGGTCGGTGTATTGGTCGAGGATCCGCTGCATTTCGGCGCGGCTTTCAAAGGACGAATAGTCGTCCTGATAGCAATGGGCGCACCGCAGGTTGCAGCGGTGGGTGATGTGCCATTGCAGCGTAAAGGTTTTATATTCCGTATCCATTGTCAGAATGATGAGGAGCCGCCGCTTCCACAGCCGCCGCCTCCGCAGCTCGAGCAGCTTGAACAGCTTGAACCGCTCGAACAGCTTGAACCGCCGAAGGATGAAGATGACCTCGGCACGCGGTGTACTGTTTTACTGCTGACGAGCTGAATAGTCGCGCCGGGTTCAAAGCCGCCCTCGGCTTTGCAGAAATTGCGCTTCATCGGATTTCCAGCCTGCATCGGATTGTTATACACGGAAAAAGCGACGCCAAGCGCAATGATGAGTCCTGCCATCACCGACAGAACCACAAAGCCTATCATCTTCATCGGTTCGCTGACGTGGCGGTTTTCGCAGGCGTCAAGCATTTGCGAAAAAGCGGTTTTTGCGCAGTCGTAATAATCCTGTCTTTTTGCGAAGCTTGAAACATTGTCCGTGATCGAGCGCGCCATTGAATCGGTGACGCTGTTGTTGATGTCGCCGATGCTTTGGATCGTCAGCTTGCGCACCTTCATATTGATGGCAAAAATGCCGGCGCTTTCATATTCAAACAGCTCCTTGCGCTTAAGCCGCGCTTGGTCAATTTCATCGAAAGTGTATTCATCAGTTGTCCAAAAAGCGATATTGCCGTACTGCGTCAGCGGCTTCATATCCTCCGCAAGCTTTGCTTCCTCCGCGTCGGAGAGCAGATCAAGCTCGTCGATGATCATCACGCGAAAGCCGGTTTCATCGTTGGTATAACGCGCATCGGCGGCGCTGACGGTGAAGCACGCGCCTGCTGCAAGCATCAGGCACAGGATCAGCGCGAACAATTTATTTTTCATCATACGCCGCTCCCTTCTTTTTGAACTGCGGCGGACGGCGGTGCGCTATCCGCGTTTGAAAGACGATATGCGACAGTGACAGCACGATAAGTCCGGCTGCTGCGGTACATGCCATTCCGTAGCACGCGATGCTGGCGGCGTCGTCGGCAAAAGAGCACAGCAGACACAGGATCATCCATATGTATAAAAAGAAACGGATAACGCTGTTGATGATGTTAAAGCGCTTCGCTTCCGCTAAAATGCCGTTGCTCATCATGGAGCTTGTACTAAGCTCAATATTATTGACTGCTTTTGTGTAGCGCCGCTGACGGAAATGCTCCCTCAGCGCGAAAAACATCGACGGTAAAAACAAAAACGCGCCGAAGGCAAAGCGGTTTTGCTCATAGGAGCCGTCGGTGGTAATGAGCACAACGCTGACAAGCAGACCCACAGCCGAAGCGATAAAGAAAAACGGCAGGTCGGAGAACATATCCTCTGCATTGAGAGCCCTGCCGACGGTGTTGACATAGGAGTGCTGCAAAATATACATACCCGTCAGCCCCAGCAATCCGCTGAGCGCTGTAACTGTATGAGGCTGAATGGACGGCAAAAAGCGAAACAGTAACATAAGCAAACCGAACAGCAACGCCGATATTCCCAGCGCCGCCAGCAAAATACGCAGCGGGCTGAGCGGTAGATCCGCTGCCACCTTGCCGGTTTGTCCGTTAACGGCTGCATAGGTCAGCTTGTCGCCTTGGCGGTAGCTCATAAACCAAACCGGATACAACCGACGCTTGCCGGATGTTATTTTGAACGGGATCGATTCTTCGTCGTCCGCTGTGATTTTCAATTTGTCCGGCGACAGCATCGGATTTAGCTGCGGATCATACTGCGCGGCTTCACGCACACTGTCCGCCATTTCTTCGTACAGTCCGGCGCTGTATTCTTCCAAGTCGACGTCGCCTGTTTCGGCGTAAAAGCCGCACAAATATCCCGGTCGGAAATGGCGAAGGCTTTTCATATCGAAAGGTTCCAGCCGCTCGCTGATATGGTCGTCGAAGGCAACGGAAACATCGTGCGTAATATTGGAGCTTACGGTATAGGACGCGTTGCCGGTGACGTCGTAATAATCGGTATTGTAGTTGTAATTGCCGATGGACACCTCCGGCGACTCCGCGCGAAGCTTCACCTCGCCCTCCACCACGCCATATAAATGATTGTAGGGCATATAGATCCCTCGAAAGCTTTCGATAAGCTTTGGATCACGGTATTTGCGCGAAACAAAGATATACTTCTTCACCTCGTCGCAGTAAAGCTTTTTGCACTCTTCCTTGGTGATCTTGAAGGGGATCACAAAGTCGGGCTTCCATTCCTGACGGATCTTATCATAGATCATCGACGCACCGCCGCAGTAGGGGCAAAAACCTACCGCGTCGTTTTCGTCGGTGGTTTCCAGCTCGGCGCCGCATGACGGACAGACATACACATAGCTGTCGAAGGTCTTTGAGGTTTTGGCGTCGTCGGATTCCTTGTCATAAAGCTCCTTGGGATCAAAGCTGCCCTGACAATATTCGCAGAACATCTTTTGCGAGGGAATGTCAAACCGCAGTCCCGCGCCGCAGGAAGGGCAATGAACCATAAAATCACTCCTTTTGCTGTTGATATTAGCCCTGAGCAAAACTCAAAAAGCCTGATAAACAGTAAGTTTTTCTCAGATAATAATTTTTTTATCACTCAAAAATATAGAAAC
>JBGUOX010000002.1:0-5040 GCA_045129995.1 Ruminococcus sp.
GCTGACGGCACTCTGACCGCTACCTTCGATAGCGACAGCTATGTTGCCGTTAAGACCACCGGCAATGCCAACTGGTATATGACCGACGGCTGGCAGGGCACTGAAGTTACATCCGCTACTCTGTACAACACCTCCAAGCTCGGCACCACTGCTGACAAGCTGTTCGTACCCGGCGGCGTTGAGGTCACCTTCACCCTGACCGCAGGAGACGATGACACCTTCACCCTCTCCTACACCACCAAGAGCGAACCCGCTTCCGAGCCCGAAACCACTCCCGAGACCGAGCCCGAGACTGAGCCCGAAACCGAGCCTGCTCCTTCTGACGTTGACTTCTACCTCTTCGGTTACATCAACGGCGCGAACTACGCTTGCGAGGAAGACTCGGACAATATGGGCGAATACAAGTTTGCTGACGACAAGCTGACCGCTACCTTCGAAAGCGACAGCTATGTTGCCGTTAAGACCACCGGCAATGCCAACTGGTATATGACCGACGGCTGGCAGGGCACTGATGTTACCTCCGCTACTCTGTACAACACTTCCAAGCTCGGCACCACTGCCGACAAGCTGTTTGTACCCGGCGGCGTTGAGGTCACCTTCACCCTGACCGCAGGCGAAGATGACACCTTCACCCTCTCCTACACAACCGCAGGTCCTGTTGAGGTCAAATATGACATCAACCAGGATGGCGTATTTAACATTGACGATGCAACCTACCTGCAGAGATATTTGGCTGAGTTCATTACAATTACTGACAAACAGCTTGAGATCGCCGACGTAAATGAGGACGGCAAAGTAAATGTTCACGATCTCACCGCTATGCAGATATTGCTCGCTCAATAATTTAATTGCCTGAAGCTGTGATTATCAGCAACAGCTTCAAAAACAAACAACAGCAGGGTCAAGCTTTTGCTTGGCCCTGTTTTTTGCAGCTTGAACGGTAAACCTTGACGATGCCCTGCTCATTGTTTATAATATAAGTGGTTCATCACGGAAACTTGCGTGATGAACCAACAGAAGGGATAGATAGCATAAGCCGTCAAGCGCCGAATGGCGTCAGGATCGCCAACTTGAGGAACAGGAGCTTGCCAAAGCATCGAAAAAATAAGGGTGATTTGGGTTTGACATACCTTGTTAATCGTGCTATGATGATAGCGGAGAATTACTGTAAAGGAGGGTGTAAATGCTATGAAAACGGATGAATCGGCCGTAGCAGTCGCACTAAAGCCCGACTATGAAAGTGAAATAATTAAGATAATCCGCGGAAACTATTCGCCGAAAGCCGCGCAGACTCGCCTGGAGGATTACCACGGCAACGACATCGCGCAGGCAATGGACGCGCTTAGCCTGCAAGAGCGAAAAAAGCTGTATCGCATTTGTTCGGTTTCAATGCTTGCCGAAGCGTTTGAGCATTTGGAAGAAGATGAAGCCGATCGCTTTTTCAGCGAAATGGATATAAAAAAAGCGTCCGGCGTTATCACCGAACTGGATCCGGACACCGCCGCCGCTATTTTGCATCACGTAGACAAGGAGCGCCGCGCGCTGATTATTGACGCACTTCCGAACGACGTCAAAAAAGACATCCGCCTGATCGCCTCTTTTGATGAGGATGAGATAGGCAGCAAAATGACCACTGACTGCATTGTGATCCGCGAAAACCTCAGCGTACCGGACGCGATGAGCGAATTGGTGCGTCAGGCTGAGGAAAACGACAACATCTCGACCATCTTTGTAGTGGATGAGGACGGCGAGTTTTACGGTGCCGTAGAGCTTCGCGATTTGATCACCGCAAAAAAGGAAACTCCGTTGGATGATCTGGTTGTCACATCCTTCCCTTATGTGTATGCGCATGAATCTATTGATGACTGTATTGAAAAGCTGAAAGATTATTCCGAAGCCTCTATCCCCGTGCTTGACAACGGCAACCGCTTTTTAGGCATCATCACCTCTCAAAGCGTTGTCGAGGTCGTCGATGACGAAATGGGCGAAGACTACGCCAAGTTAGCAGGTTTGACCGCCGAGGAAGACCTGAAGGAGCCGCTGCTTGAGAGTATGAAAAAACGTCTGCCGTGGCTTTTGGCATTGCTGGGACTCGGCATTTTGGTATCCACCGTCGTGGGTACGTTTGAAAGCGTGGTTCAAAGCCTAACGCTTATCATGGCGTTCCAGTCGCTGATCCTGGATATGGCAGGTAATGTCGGCACCCAGTCGCTGGCTGTCACCATTCGCGTGCTGATGGACGAAAACCTGACATTAAAGCAAAAAATGAAGCTTGTCGCCAAGGAAACGCGAATCGGCTTCTTTAACGGCTTGATGCTCGGCACGCTCTCAGTTGGCTTTGTGGGGCTTTATATCGCGCTGTTCAAGCACAAGGACTTTTTCTTTTCCTTTGCGGTATCCGGCTGTATCGGCATTTCTTTGATGCTGGCAATGCTGATTTCCAGCGCCGTAGGCACCCTGATCCCCCTGTTCTTTAAGAGGATCAAGGTTGACCCTGCCGTGGCTTCCGGTCCGCTGATCACCACCATCAATGACTTGGTGGCAGTAGTTACCTATTACGGACTAAGCTGGTTGTTGTTGATCAACATCTTGCAGCTTGGCAATTAATACTAATTACAAATTAAATGCTTTAAAGCTTTTTTATTTAAGCTTAATATAACTTTTCGGAGCCGGCGTTTGCCGGTTCCTTTTTTATGCTATTTTTCTTCCTTCCGATTTTGTCGAAAGCTGTAGTTTTTTATACTTTTATATGGTATAATAAAACTATAAAACTGCGGTGAGGTGAGTGTATGATAAAGCGAATACTCATATACTTCCTCTGTTTGTTTCTGCCGATTTCTGTTATATATTCTGTAAACGCAGCTTCATCCGTGCAGCCGGTCGAGCTGTCAAAGTGCCGCCGGATCTATGCCTACAGCGGAAACGCTGCGGCATACTTTTACGGCTTTTCGTCAGATACGCTTGTTTCCGCCCGCGTTTTGCCCGACGTCGAAGTTTGCCGCGCGCAGGCGGACGGCGTGATCCGCGCTGCTTGTCACGACGAAAGCCGTGCTTTTGCGTTGTATCAGTCCGGCTATCATCAATACGGCGTTTTGACTGTCGATATGCGCGACGGCAGCAGAAACGCCAAACCGTTGCCGATCAACAAAGAGCTAACCGACACCTCGCTGGCGGTTTCCGGCGATGAGATCTTTGTAATTTGTCCGGGCAAAGCCTACAGCGAAGTATTCGGCATCATCGGCAGCAAGACGATTTGCTATAAAATCCCAGGCGGCGCCGAACGGCTGTTTACAAACGATGACAAAGCATACGCCCAGTCATATTACGGCGCTGTTTATCAGATAGGCGGCGGACAGACAAGCTTTTGCGTACAGCTTTCCGCCCATGAAAAGCACGCAAATTCCGGAACAGGTTATATACTCACATCATCCGGTGAGCTGGTTTCCCTGAGCGGCAGCAGAGAATCCTGTAAATATAAAGCTGCCGTAAAAACAAAAAGCGGCGTCTTTTGCACCAATGAATCGGCAACGGCGGCAGGTATCAACGATCGCGCCGCTGTGCTTTACAACGATTTTCGGTGCGGCTTCTTCCCCATCGGCACCGGAGCGAAGGAAAACCCCGGCAGTGATGAAAAATCGCCCGAAGCGCCCTCCGGCTGCGCGGATAGAATCGCGCCGGGGATGACTGTCGCTCAACTGAAAAAAACATATCCCGACGTCAGTGCAGTGCTTGACGCGGAAGGAAACGAAATCACCTCCGGCAGCATCCGCACCGGGTATCAGGCACAGCTGGCAGGAGAACGCGTTGTTCTGGCGGTAACGGGCGACCTTAACGGCACAGGTACCGTCAACCGCTCCGACATCAGTGATTTGATGCAGTCGTTTTCATCCGACAAACCGCTTATCGGCTGTTACAGCCGCGCCGCGGACATCAACAAAGACGGCGTCTGCGATACCCGAGATTTGGTTCTTTTGGCACAGTCAGCCGCATATGATAAACAGTAAGATACTTTTAAGGAGGCGCCGAATGGCAAAACGCACTGTCACAACCGCATACTCGCTGCCGACGGCACATTTGCGTCATTCGCTGCGCCTTGCTTTGGTCAGCGACATCCACGAACGCCCGCCGGAGGACATTATCGCGCTTTTGCGTCACAAACGCCCCGACCTGATTTTGATCACAGGCGACACCTTTGAACGCCGTGACAGCGAAGCCGAAACCTTTCGAATAAAACACGAGGGCGCTTTTCGCCGCGCGGTCATTATCGCCGCAATAAAATATAATTCCGTAATGATGAAGGTTATCGACCGTCGCAACCGTCCTTCTGCCGAGGCGACTTATGAGTTTTTGGCGCAGGCGGCAAAGCTTGCCCCGATATTTCTAAGCTTGGGAAATCACGAACAGCGTTTGACAGACGACGATCATCGCTTTTTGTCAGAGCATCACATCACCTTGCTGGACAATGACGACGCCGACGTATGCGTGAAAGGAGAAACCCTTCATATCGGCGGCTTGTCGACCGTTCCCGATGAAGAATGGCTTTCGGATTTTGCGAAGAAAGACGGATTTAAGCTGCTGCTTTGCCACCATCCGGAATACTTTGACCCGATGGTCGCCGACAAAGCAATTGACCTTACGCTTTCAGGTCATAACCACGGCGGACAGATCCGCGTTTTCGGCAAAGGCATTTTTTCTTCGCGCAGCGGTCTGCTGCCAAAATACGACCGCGGAATATATCACCAACGGCTGATCGTGTCGGCAGGCTGTTCAAATCCCGTTGCAGTTCCGCGCCTGGGAAATCCGTTTGAGCTGGTGATGATAGATTTAAATCCGCAATAAGCGCCGCAGACGCTCTTGCACGATTGTTGATATTTATCTCTGAAAATTCACTTGATTTGAAATCCGTATAAAACAAAGGAGACCGTCCGCGTGACAGTCTCCTTTAAATTTTTCAGGCTCTCTGTCAATAGTTGGGGTAAATCCGAATAAAACAGAATAAGAGAATAATGACAAGCGATGGCTGAAAAGCTGTCGCTTGTT
>JBGUOX010000003.1:0-13413 GCA_045129995.1 Ruminococcus sp.
CAAATCGATCAGACGAACGCCGGTGGTTATCTCGGATGTTTCACGTGAAACAAGCATTTGGTTAAGCTCGTCGCCCGGAGAAACGGTAGTTGATTTCAGGCGCTTGATCTCCTGTTTTTTCAAAGCCTGCTTTTTCAGGAATTTTTGATAGCGTTCCTCGCTGATAAGACCAAGCTCGTGACCGATCGGAGTCAGACGCTCGTCGGCGTTATCCTGCCGCAGTACCAAACGGTATTCGCTGCGCGAGGTCATCATTCGGTACGGTTCGTTTGCGCCCTTTGTTACAAGGTCGTCTATAAGCGTGCCGATGTAGGAGTTTGAGCGTGTAAGCACCAGCGGAGCTCTGCCCAGCACCTTTAGCGCGGCGTTAACTCCCGCAACAAAGCCCTGCGCGGCAGCCTCCTCATAACCCGAGCTTCCGTTAAACTGTCCTGCGCCGTAAAGCGACGGAAGATCCTTAAATTCCAGCGTCGCAAGCATGGTGGTCGGATCAACACAGTCATATTCAATTGCATAGGCAGGCCGCATCATAACACAGTGCTCCAAGCCTTTGATTGTGCGGTAAAACGCCAGCTGAACCTCCTCGGGCAAAGAGCTGCTCATTCCCTGCATATACATCTCTTCGGTGTTTTCGCCGCAGGGTTCAATAAACAACTGGTGCCGCGGCTTATCGGAAAAGCGCATAACCTTGTCCTCAAAGCTGGGACAATACCTCGGTCCTACGCCCTCGATCCTTCCGGCGTAAAGAGGCGAGCGGTGGATGTTTTTAAGAATGACTTCTTTTGTACGGTCGTTCGTCCAGCTGATGTGACAGTCGACCTTGTTATCCCCTAACGATTCGGTTTCGTAGGAAAAAGGCTGCGGCGGCACGTCGCCCTTTTGAACCTCTAAATCGGTAAAGTCGATCGAACGCCGAAGTATACGCGCCGGCGTACCGGTCTTGAAACGGCGAAGCGGTAAGCCGAGCGCCTTCAGTGACTGCGCCAGCTTTGTTGCCGGAAACATTCCGTCGGGACCGCTTTCATAGCTGACCTCGCCGACATAGATCCTGCCGCCGAGGAAAGTACCTGTCGCAATCACGACGGCTTTGCACTGATATTGTGCCAGCATCTGTGTTGTGAGCAAATAGCCCTCGTCGCTTTTTTCAATATTGATGATCTCCGCCTGCCGAAGCTCCAAGTTCTCCTGCAACTCAAGCTTGTGCTTCATAACCTCGGAATAACGGCGGCGGTCGATCTGCGCGCGGAGCGAATGAACCGCAGGTCCCTTTCCCCTGTTGAGCATCCGCGATTGCAAAAAGCACGCGTCGGCGGTTTTGCCCATCTCGCCGCCCAAGGCGTCGAGCTCGCGGACAAGGTGGCCTTTGGCGGTTCCTCCGATGGAAGGATTGCACGGGCAGTTGCCCACAGCGTCCATATTTATCGTAAAAACAGCGGTGTGACATCCAAGCCGCGCGGCGGCAAGCGCCGCTTCAATTCCGGCGTGGCCTGCGCCGATAACGGCGACGTCATAATATCCCGCAAAGTAGGTCATATTTATACACCCTTTTTTTAAAGTTAAGAGTTGAGATTTGAATGATCATTTTCCAACGCAGAAGTTGTGGAACACGCGGTCGATGATCTCATCGCTTGTCCTCTCCCCTGTCATTTCCAGCAGCGCGCCGATGGCGTCCTCCAGTGTTACGGTCACCGCGTCGTAGGTCAGCCCCATTGTCACGGCTTCTGTCGCTTCATTTACCGCCTGCAAGGCGGCGGCGACATTCGCGCGCTGACGCTCGTTTGCCAAAATACCTTCGCTGGGATTCAGCCGATCTGTGCCTGCCAATTCGGCTATCGCGCGAATCAACTCGTCTTTCCCTTCGCCTGTTGCAGCAGATATAAATATTATCTTGCTAACGCAATCTGAAATCTTGCTAACATCTAATTGATTAGGTAAATCGGTTTTATTTATGATGGCAATGGTCGGAACATCTTTCGCGGTTTTCAGCAAATGGAAATCGAAGTCCTCCAGCGGTCGGCTGTTGTCAAACACAGCCAGCAGCAAGCCGCATTGCTCCAATCGCTGCTTGGCGCGGTCTACGCCGATTTTTTCAACGACGTCCCCTGTTTCGCGAAGACCGGCGGTGTCGCTGAGCCGCAGGATCACGTCGCCTGCGACTACGGTATCCTCTACTACGTCGCGCGTCGTACCCGGGATCTCAGTGACGATGCTCTTTTCATAACCCGACAGCAGGTTCATCAGGGTGCTCTTGCCGACGTTCGGACGTCCTGCGATAACGGTGTCGATGCCTTCTTTCACAGCCTGACCGCTGTCATAGGTGCCGAGCAGCCGCGTCAGCTCCTCCTGAGCCGATCGACACGCGGAAAGAATATCGTCGTCGGTGACCTCGGCAATATCCTCCTCGGGATAATCAGCCCACGCGGAAAGGTGCGCGGCAAGCGTCAGCAGGCTGTCCTTCACGGCGTTGACGCGGCGGAACAGCGCTCCGTCCTTAATGCTGAGAGCGGCTCGCGCGGCGCTGCGGCTTTTTGCGGTGATGATGTCGATGACCGCCTCAGCGCCGGTGAGGTCAAGCTTGCCGTTAAGAAAGGCGCGTTTTGTAAATTCGCCTGCCTGCGCCGGTTTTGCGCCTGCGCTCAAAACAGCGCGCAGCACCTGTTGGGTGATATAAACGCCGCCGTGGCACGAAAGCTCGACAACATCTTCGCCGGTGTAGCTGTGCGGCGCGCGGAACACCAGCGCGACCGCTTCGTCAAGCGCTTCGCCGTTGCTGACGATTTTGCCGAACGCGGCGGTGTAGCCTTTCATATCACTTAGCTTTTTTTGAGAAACAGATTGGAAAACCCTGTCGGCAATCTCAACCGCGTTTTCTCCCGAAATGCGGATTACGCCGATTCCGCCCTCGCCCTGAGCGGTGCTGATGGCGGCTATAGTGGTTTGGTCGGTCATAGTAATTCTCCGTTGTATGCAAACAGAGCTGCCGTAAATGGCAGCTCTGTAGGTTACTTATCTATTCTGCCGTAAAGACCTGTCGCGCCGCCCTCGTTGAGGGGAACTCTGTCAGGATTGGGAGCAGGATTTTTATTGCTGTTGCGGTTAAAGTTCTTTCTGCCGCCGCCTCTGCGGTTATTATATCCGCCGCGACGGTTGTTGGGCTTAGCCTTGGGGTCGGGACCGATCACAACATGACGAGCCGCGCCTTCGCCCTCGCTCCATGAAATCGCGCCGTTGACCTTTTGAACAGCGGTGTGGATGATGCGTCTTTCATAGGGATTCATCGGCTCAAGGTTTGTCTTTTTGCCGGTTTTGATCGCCTTGAAGGCAAGCTTTCTGCCGAGAATCTCAAGCGTTTTTTCGCGCTTGTCGCGGTAGTTGCCTACGTTGAGGGTGACTTTTACATAGCCCTCGTCGTTGTGGTTTGCGACCAGGCTTGTCAAATACTGCAAAGCGTCAAGCGTTTCGCCGCGTCTGCCGATCACAAATCCCTCGTCCTCGCCGGAGAGGTTAAAATCGAGTGTGCCTTCGCCGGGAACGGTTTCGATGGCGATGTCTGAAAGTCCCATTTCATTGAGCACATCTCTTAAAAACTGAGTAGTTTTGTCCTCTGTGGTTTCCATTATGAAAACTCTGACCTTGGCGGGTCTGCCGCCGAAAAGTCCGAATTTCTTTTTTTCTTCGCGCTGAACAACTTCAAATTCATACTCGTCGGTTTCGGTCAAACCGAGTTCAGCTTTTGCTTTTTCAAGAGCCTCTTCTACGTCAAGACCCTCGCAAATTGCTTCTTTAATCATTATGTTCTCCTGTTTTTACGTTGATCGGATTTCTTGTTTTCTCCGTATACCGAAGACGGAGTCGTTTATTTTTTCTTCTTCTTTTTAGGCGTGCTTCTTTGCGTGTTGGCAGCTTTGTTGTTTGCGTTTTCCGCTGCCGGTCTTTTAGGTGCGTAAACATAGGGCACCTTTGCCTCGTTTTCAAACATAAGCGCGGCGTGTCTTGCCTCGTCGTTTGCGGTGATGTGCGCCGGACTGAACATTTTTCCGGTGATAACCGACTGCACAAGGCTGAGCAGTGCGGACATTATCCAGTAGAACGCCATAGCCGCCGGAACGTTGTATGCGATGTACGCAGAGAACAGGGGAAGCAGATAAATCACTGCTTTCATACAGCCCTGCTGCTGCATTGCCTGGTTGCGGCTGTTGATCTTCTGCATGATCAGTGAAGAACCGACGTTGGAAACAAAGCAGAATACCGGGAACAGCAGGTACCAGGACCAGTTCAAAAAGCCGAGATGAACGCCGACGTTGCTGGGGATGGTAAGCAGATCAACCACGCCGAACAGTGTAAAACCGTTGGCAAATTCGCTGATGCTTTGGATCTCCGCGGCAGAAAAAATACTTTGGATGTATTCGGTGTTCTGGATCTGCGGAAAAATCTTAAGAAGCGAAACCTCCTGATAGGTCGCGTTGCCGGTAACGTGGGTATAGCCGGGAATGGCTTTTGCAAATTCCAGCGCGTTGTTAACGCTTTCGCTGTTGAGATGCAGTGTGTTGGTAAGCGGATAAGCGACCGCGTAGAAAATACCGAGCAGGATGATCATGGGGATCAGGGTTGTCAAACAACCGCCCATTGGTTTTACGCCCTCTTTTTCATAGAGCTTGTTCATTTCCTCCTGCAGCTTCTGACGGTTGTTGCCGTACTTTTCACGAAGCTCCTGCTGCTTTTTTGCCATCCTGGCGCTGCCAGCCATGGATTTTTGCTGCTTGAGGTTAAAGGGGAAAAGCGCCGCTTTTACGATGATGGTAAAAACGATGATGGCTATTCCGAAATTCTTGAATACATAGAAAGCGCCCCACAGAATAAAACCCAGCAGCCATCCGATGGAACCGAAAATTTGTAGCATATATTTACCTCTTCATCAGTTACTTCCGCTTTTTTTCGGGAACGGGATCATACCCGCCCTTGGAAAACGGATTACAGCGCAGTATGCGCCATATGGTAAGAGCCGAACCCTTCAGCGCGCCAAAACGCTCGATCGCCTCAAGCCCGTATTGCGAGCAGGTAGGCGTGTATTTGCAGTGCGGCGCCGTGTGAGGAGAGACGGCGGATCGGTAGAATTTGATCAGCGCCAAAAGTACCTTTTTCATTCTTGTGTTCCTTCACCGCTTTGAGACAGGACTCCCAAGGTTTTAAGATGCTGTCTCATCGCATTGTAAACCACCTGCGACTTCACATAAGGCGTTTTGCCTCTCGCCACAAAAATCAGGACATATCCGGGCTTTAGCCGGTCGAATAGTTGGAAGTAGGAAGCCCTGATAACGCGTCTGGCGCGGGAACGCCTGACGGCGTTGCCGACCTTTTTTCCCGTAGTAATTCCATAGCGCAGGGGTGTGCCGTTTACTTTTAAGGCGTAAGTTACCAAAACAGGACTGACACAGGACTTGCCGCGGCGGTAAGCCCGCGAAAAATCCCGGTTTTCTTTGACTGTAATGTACCGACTCATTGTTGTACCCTCAGGGTTTGGCGGCGGCATTCATGCCGATAAACATAAAAAAGACCACGTGTTACTGTGGCCTTTTGATACCAACACCGCTTAAAGAAAGACTGCTTGCGATAAACGGTGTTTGGTATTAATAGGACAGTCTCTTTCTGCCTTTTGCTCTTCTTCTCGCCAAAACTTTTCTACCGTTGGAAGTAGACATTCTTTTTCTAAAGCCGTGTTCTTTCTTTCTGTGCAGCTTTTTAGGCTGATAAGTTCTCAACATAACTGAAAACCCTCCCTTCAAATTATAACCTTGCAATATAGCATTATATCGTAATTTTCCCCATTAGTCAAGCATTTTTTTGCATAGAGGGAATTAAACGGACAGCGCAAAATCA
This sequence comes from Ruminococcus sp., assembly GCA_045129995.1. Lineage (GTDB taxonomy): Bacteria > Bacillota > Clostridia > Oscillospirales > Acutalibacteraceae > Ruminococcoides. Next base: position 5,878 of record JBGUOX010000003.1, read on the forward strand.
AAAATCGGTGATGTCGGCGTCAAGTACGGGACATATCTTGTATGTCGGGTATTTTTCTGAGATTTTAACCACAATATTTTGAAAAATCGCCTCGCGGTTTTTTTCGTTGTAATCCATCACCAAATCAAAGCGGATCTGCTTTTCCGCTTCGTCTACGGCAAAGCCGTGCAGCTGCAAAACAGCGGGATTGTCCTTGATGATCTCGCGCAAATCGGCAAACACCTGCTCCGAAAACGGGGTGTCGGTCACGCGCGCGTACAGTCCTATCCCCGTCATTGCCACGCCTGTTTCGGCATAAACCTTTTCGGCTATTCGGCGCTCAAGCATATCAAGCTGCTTTGCGTTCATATTTTCGTCCACCTCGATATGCACCGAGCCGAGCATATATTCGGGGCCGTAGTTGTGCAGCACCAAATCGTAAACGCCCAGCACCTCGGGAAATTCGCGTACCGTGTTGCGGATCTTTTTCGAAACCTCGCCCTCGGCGCGCTCGCCCAAAATGGAAGATACTCCCTCGCGCAGCATATCCACGCCAGCCTTGATGATGATCAGCGAAATGACGGCGGCAAGCCACGCCTCAAGGCTGATGTGCCAAATCAAAAAAATCGCGGCGGCAAGCAGGGTAGAGGCGGAGATGACGGAATCGAGCAGCGCGTCCTTGCCGGAGGCGACAAGCGAATCGGAGTTTACCTTTTCGCCGGTGGCGCGAACATACAGACCGAGCACGATCTTTACAACGACCGCCACGGCAATGATGATAAGCGCAGCGGGCGCGTAATCAGGCGTTTCGGGGCTGATGATCTTTTTGACCGATTCCACAAGCGACGTGATGCCGGCATACAGCACGATGACCGCGATGATCATGGCGCTTAAATATTCGATCCTGCCGTGACCGTATGGATGCTTTTTGTCGGGACGGCGGTTGGCAAGCTTTGTGCTTATTATGGTGATCACGGACGACAGCGCGTCGCTTAGGTTGTTCACCGCGTCCATCGTAATCGCGATCGATCCGGAAACAAAGCCGATGACCGCCTTAAAGCCTGACAAAAAGACGTTGGCAAGGATACCGATAAAACCGGTGCGTACAATGATTTTTTCCCTGTTCATAAAAAACACCTCGCGTTTTGGTATACTATTATATATACTGTTTTACGCCGCAGTTTATTTCAGGCGCGTTTTTTCGGCGATGCCGCTCCATTCCAGCAACCGGAACAGCGGCAGTCCCAAAACAAACAGAACGGCAAGCTCGCCCAGCGCGACAAGTCCGCCCTGAATAAGAAAATCCGTTAACCGGAAGGTTCCCTGATTAACAAAAAAGAAGTCGATCTCAAATCCGACGATCACGCCGTTGACAAGCGCAGGCATCAGCGCCGCCAACACCGGCAGCTTAAACAGCCGCACGCCGCGAAGGGAGTACATCAAAACGGCGGCGATATAGCTTGCAAGCGTACCGAAGATCAAATCGACCGCTCCAAGCGAGGGCAGCGAGCTGAGGTTGGCAACAACACAGCCGACAGTCAGTCCCGGGATCGCGGCAGGCGTAATCACCGCCAAAACGGTGAGCGCCTCCGACAGCCGGAATTGCACCGCCATCGAAGCGGTACCGGGCAGAAGTACGTTTTGCGTAATGGTCAGCACCGCGTAAAGCGCGGCGATTATCGCAGCCTGCGCGATGTACAAGGCAGATCTTTTTTTCACAGAAACATCTCCGCTGAAAACATTGATATATATATGTATTATTCTATCACATATTTTAAAAACGTCAAATGGTTTTGGTTAGGGACGAAAAACATATCGGTCCGGCTTGCGCGGCACGCGTATTTAAACCAAAGCTTTTGATTTGAGATCACTATTGATCGGTAATGCGCAAAAAATCCGAAAAAGACAATTGACGGAACGGGAAAAATAAAGTACAATGAAAAGGCAGGCTTTTGCGGATTTGGGTGATTGTGTGAAATTCAGCGTCAGGATATTGATTGCCGCGGCTTTGTTTTTGGCGGCGGCTGTGACGTTTGTGTTTGCGTTTGCGGCGTATAAGGGAAAGTATTTTTTCCGCAGCGAGCCGCAGCTGAGACAGACAGAAGTTAATATGGAAAAACGGGCGCTTGCCGACAGGCATACGCTCACCACCGAGCTGTGCCGCGAAAAGCTCATCGACGACGGTCAAAAGGAAGCGTACGCCGCGCTGAAGGAAAGCGTCTTTAAGGGCGAAAGCGAAAGAATGTGGCTCGACAGCGCAGATAGGGACGATTTTCAAATCGCGCTGAACGCTTTTTCGGCGGATCATCCCGAAGTGTTTTGGCTGGATCTGGAATCCGGATATAAGTTTATTGAATATGACGACAGTCTTTGCGTGGAGCTTTTGTTCACCGATGAGGGAGACGCGCTTGCGGCAAAAAAGAAAGAGCTCGAAGAACGCGTTCAGCAGGCGGTAAGCTCAGCGCCCGACAACGTCAGCGACTACGAAATGGAGCTGTATCTCAACGACTATATGACCGACGCCTGCGCCTATGACATCGACGGCGAAATGAAGCACACCGCCTACGGCGCGCTTGTCGGCGGCAAGGCTGTGTGCGACGGCTATTCCCACGCCTTTCAGCTGCTCTGCCGCAGGCTTGGCATCGAGTGCACCATCGTTGAGGGCACCTCGGATTTTAACAGCGACGCCGACAACGGGCATATGTGGAACTGCATCCTGCTCGACGGCGACTGGTATCATGTGGATGTGACATGGAACGATTCCACCAAGGCGATGAGCCGTGCCGAGCATTATTTTTATCTCAACCTCACCGACGCGGAAATCGCGGGCGATCATATCATAAGCGGAGATTACGACCACCGAGGCGAAACCGGCAACGAGTTTTTCAACATTTTTGTGCCGGAATGTTCAAGCGAACGGCTGAATTATGCTAAGCTTAACTTTGTGACGGTCAAGGATCCGGAAAAGGATGACGATATTTTGGCGGCGCTGATCAGCGCGTCGCGTCAAAAAAGCAGCTATTGCGCTTATTTGGTCGATGAGGATGAGAATTTTTCCGCGTTGACCGGTGCGGTGATCGACAAATACGCCGCCGAATGGATCGAAGGCTCAAACCGCTACACCGGAAGCAGCCGGCGCATCTCCGCCGACAGCAAGGTGATTTCCTATGAAAACAAGCGAATATTTGCCATTGTGCTCAATTATGAGTAGAATATATAATGAAAACAATATTACCAAACAGGAGTGATGATGATGGGTATGACAATGTCCCAGAAAATTCTCGCGGCGCACGCGGGCTTGGACGAGGTAAAGGCAGGACAGCTGATCAACGCCAAGCTTGATATGGTTCTCGGCAACGATGTTACCTCTCCCGTGGCGATCAACGTGTTTGAGGAAAACGGCGCGACCGCTGTGTTCGACAACACAAAAATCGCGATGATTATGGATCATTTTACCCCAAACAAGGACATCAAGGCGGCAACCTTGGTCAAGCAGACAAGAACCTTTGCCGACAAGTATGACATCAAAAATTATATGGACGTAGGTATGATGGGCATAGAGCACGCTCTGCTGCCCGAAAAAGGTCTGGTCGGTCCGGGGTGCCTGTGCATCGGCGCGGACTCCCACACCTGCACCTACGGCGCTTTGGGCGCATTCTCCACCGGCGTCGGTTCAACCGATATGGCGGCGGGTATGATCAGCGGCAAGGCGTGGTTCAAGGTTCCCTCCGCCATCAAGTTTAATATCGTTGGCAAGCCGCAGGGCGTTGTCAGCGGCAAGGACGTGATTTTGCACATCATCGGTGAAATCGGCGTGGACGGCGCTTTGTACAAGTCAATGGAATTTGCCGGCGAGGGATTGAAATATCTTAACATCGACGACAGGCTCTGCATCGCGAATATGGCAATCGAAGCCGGCGCGAAGAACGGCATTTTCCCCGTGGACGACATCACGCGCGAATATTGCAGCGGCAGGTATCAGGGCACGCCCGTGGAATACACCGCCGACGAGGACGCCGTGTACGACGCGGAATACACCGTTGATCTAAGCGCGCTGCGCCCGACCGTGGCGTTCCCTCACCTTCCCGAAAACACCCGCACCGTTGATGAAATAGGGGAGACCGAGGTCAAAATCGACCAGTGCGTCATCGGAAGCTGCACCAACGGCAGAATATCCGACCTGCGTGCCGCCGCGGCGATTTTAAAGGACAGAAAAATCGCAAAGGGCGTTCGCTGCATCATCATTCCCGGCACCCAGAGCATCTGGCTGCAGGCGATGCACGAGGGCTTGTTCGACATCTTTGTCGAGGCAGGCGCGGTCGTTTCAACACCTACCTGCGGTCCGTGCTTAGGCGGCCATATGGGTATTCTCGCGGCTGGTGAAAAGGCGATCTCAACCACCAACCGCAACTTTGTCGGCAGAATGGGCCACGTGGACAGCGAGGTTTATCTTGCAAGTCCGGCGGTAGCCGCGGCAAGCGCTGTCAAGGGCTATATCACCGATCCCGAAAAGCTTTAAGGAGGAACTGTTATGAACGCAAAAGGCAGAGTACATAAATTCGGCGACAACGTCGACACCGACGTTATCATCCCGGCGCGTTACCTCAACACCGCGTCTCACAAGGAGCTTGCGGCGCATTGTATGGAGGACATCGACGCTGACTTCGTCAACAAGGTTCAGCAAGGCGACATTATGGTTGCCGAAAAGAACTTCGGCTGCGGCTCCTCGCGCGAGCACGCGCCGATCGCCATCAAGGCAAGCGGCATTTCCTGCGTGATCGCTTCAACCTTCGCGCGTATTTTCTACCGCAATTCCATCAACATCGGCTTGCCGATCTTGGAATGTGACGAGGCGGCTCGCGAAATCAAGGACGGCGACACCGTAAGCGTAAATTTCGACACCGGCGTTATCACCGATGAAACCACAGGAAAAACCTACCAGGCGGAGCCCTTCCCGGAGTTTATCCAGAACATCATCTCCAAGGGCGGTCTTATCAACTCTATTCTTGATTAAAAGATAGGTATAAACAAAAAACGACGCGGACGTTTTAACGTTCGCGTCAATTTTTTTGATGATTTTTTCACGGCAGGGAAGGAGAGCCTGCGGCGCATCAGTCCGTATCCAGCTTAAGTACCGCCATAAACGCCTCCTGCGGAACCTCCACGGTGCCCAGCTGGCGCATACGCTTTTTGCCTTCCTTCTGCTTTTCAAGCAGCTTTTTCTTTCGGGTGATGTCGCCGCCGTAGCACTTTGCAAGCACGTCCTTGCGCATCGCCTTAACGGTTTCGCGCGCGATAATCTTGCCGCCGATACACGCCTGGATCGGCACCTCAAACAGCTGGCGCGGAATTTTTTCCTTAAGCTTTTCCGCCATCTTGCGCGCTCTGGGATACGCCTTGTCCTTGTGGATGATAAACGACAGCGCGTCCACCACGTCGCCGTTAAGCATAATATCCAGCTTCACCAGCTCGCTCGGAACATAGCCCTTAAGCTCGTAGTCAAAGCTTGCGTAGCCGCGCGTGCGGCTTTTCAGCGTGTCAAAAAAGTCGTAAATGATCTCGGCGAGCGGCAGCTCATAGTGCAGGTCAACGCGGTCGGCGTCGATATACTGCATATCAATAAAGGTGCCGCGTCTGTCCTGGCACAAGTCCATAATGTTGCCCACATATTCCTTGGGCGAGTAGATGTGCGCGTCTGTCACCGGCTCCTCCGCAGACTGGATCAGCGACGGGTCGGGATAGTTTGTGGGATTGTCAATGTTTTCCACCGTGCCGTCGGTGCGGTGGATCTTGTAAATAACGCTCGGCGCGGTGGTGATCAGATCAAGCAAATACTCGCGCTCCAAACGCTCCTGGATTATCTCCATATGCAGCAGTCCCAAAAAGCCGCAGCGGAAGCCAAAGCCCAGCGCAACGGAGGTTTCCGGCTCAAAGGAAAGCGCCGCGTCGTTCAGCTGCAGTTTTTCAAGCGCGTCCTTAAGATCGCCGTACTTCGCGCCGTCTACGGGATAAATGCCGCAGAACACCATCGGCTGCGCCTCGCGGTAGCCCGGAAGCGGCTCGGCGGCAGGGTTGTTGGCAAGGGTAACGGTGTCGCCCACCTTCGCGTCGGCAAGCGTCTTGATCGAGCCTGCGATATATCCGACCTCGCCGGCGTACAAGCCGTCGGTTTTTTCCATCGTAGTCGCGTGCATCAAGCCGCACTCCACCACATTGAAAACGCTGCCCGTCGCCATCAGCTTAAATTCGTCGCCGGGATGGATCTGACCTTCCTTAAGGCGCACATAAATGATAACGCCCTTGTAGCTGTCGTAGTAGCTGTCGAAGATCAGCGCGCGCAGCGGCGCGTTGACGTCGCCCGACGGCGCGGGAATATCGCTTACGATCTTTTCAAGCACCGCGTGGATGTTGATTCCCGCTTTGGCGGAGATCTTCGGCGCGTCCTCGGCAGGAATGCCGATAACGTCCTCGATCTCGGTGATCACGCGGTCGGGATCGGCGCTGGGCAAATCTATTTTGTTTACGACCGGCACTATTTCCAGTCCGCTGTCCACCGCCAAATAGGTGTTGGCAAGCGTTTGCGCCTCAATGCCCTGCGACGCGTCCACAACCAAGATCGCGCCCTCGCACGCGGCGAGCGAACGCGAGACCTCGTAGTTGAAGTCAACGTGCCCCGGCGTGTCGATAAGGTTAAACAAATACTGCTCACCGTCGTCTGCGTTGTAAACAACGCTTACCGCGCGCGCCTTGATGGTGATCCCGCGCTCGCGCTCCAGCTCCATATCGTCGAGCAGCTGCGCCTCCATATCGCGCGCCGAAACCGAATTTGTCATTTCGAGAATACGGTCGGCAAGGGTGCTTTTGCCGTGGTCGATGTGAGCGATAATGCTGAAATTTCTTATTTTATCCTGAGGAAATGACATTTTCATTCTCCTGTTCATCTCTTAATAAATCGATTATAGCATATCGCGCATATTTACACAAGAAAATTTTTGCAAAACACAATAACGGTCTTGTCAAAAAAGCCATTCCGGTGCTATAATAAAAACATAAAAAAGAGGTCGTTCGGATGAAACTACGAAACAAGCTTGCAGCGGCGCTGTTGTCGCTGACAGTTTTAACCGGAACCGCGGCGCTGGCGCCCGTCGGCGCGTCTGCAACAACAGACGATCCGGCGGAGGTAGTCATCTCCGTCACAAAGGAACAGCTGGAGGAAAACGCTTCGGGCGCGATTCAGACGGCACTTTATGAAGCTGCCGAAAACGGTATGGATAACGACAGCGAGCTGACCGTTTATCAAAAGGGCACGCCGGTTTCGGATCTGCCGGAGAATGTACGCAGAAAGTATCAATTTAAACTGAATCGTGTGGATGACGCTCCGATTGCGTATAATTTACTATATGACAGTCAAAACGACCTGCTGTTTTAGGAAAACTACGGAATTGACCGTTATGAAAACAGTTCATTGTAAACGAAAATCCAAAATGAAAAAGAGAAAGCTGGCTGAACATCCAGACATCTTTTAAATAGGAGGTATCAACATGAAAAAACTAATCT
>JBGUOX010000004.1:0-17861 GCA_045129995.1 Ruminococcus sp.
ATCTGCTCGGGCTCTAAAGAGCCAAGCCGGACGCGCTCGATTCCATTCACCGCGCAGGCGGCATCCACCGCGTCGGCTAGGTCGAAGTTTTCTCCCTGACCGTAGGCGGAAAGGTTGATGCCGACCAGCACGACCTCACGATAACCGTTATCGGCTACCGTTTGCAGCTCTGCTTTTAGTTTTTCAAGCGGCTTGGAGCGCACCCTTCCGCGCGCATAAGGAATGATACAATACGAGCAAAAGCGGTTGCAGCCATCCTCTATCTTTATAAACGCGCGCGTATGCTCGCCGAAGGAAGAAACGGTCAGATCCTCATATTGCGCGCCCTTGTTAAGATGCTCCGGGATCTCGATATACTGCCGCTGATCCCGCATAAACGCCTCTATGGAAGGGATCAGCTTGGCGCGCTCACGATTGCCGATTACAATATCGCAGCCCTCAAACGCTTCGGTGTCGTCGGGAAACGCCTGCGGCATACATCCCGTCAGAACGATGATGCCATCGGGATTTTGCCGGCGAACGCGATGGATCAGCTTGCGGTTTTTTGCGTCGCTTACCGAGGTAACGGTGCAGGTATTGATGACGGTCACGTCCGCTTTTTCTTTGTCATTCGACAAAACAAAGCCGTGTCGAAGCAGATCCTCGCGCATTGCCTGCGACTCATATTGATTGACCTTACATCCGAGCGTAAGTATATTAAAATTCATAAACTTATTCTTCCTTTTTGTTAATTATATCGAAATTCTTTTATTTTGCAATTTTACCTTGATTTAATAATAAAAAAATGCTATCATAGTTACAGCAATGTAAACAATCATTCTTTAGTTATTTTGAGGTGTATCCTATGTTTTCGTTACCCATTACCGCAATCAATAAAAACGGATTGATCGATATGTTTGAAACCCTGTCGCATTTCCCCAACATTGTTATGATGATTCGTTCGGGTAACTACACGGTAGACGCACATTCGCTTATCGGCGTGTTTTCACTGGACATCAGCAAGCCTATTGAGCTGCTGCTTGAAAAAGAGCCTGACGATAACTTTAAAAACGCGATTTCGCGTTTTGTGCCCGCAACGGTGCACTGATCAATATATTTAAAAGCTGCCCTATGACCTTTGGCCATAGGGCATTTTCATTTATGTGTTTTTGTCAACAACGTGGAACTGCTTAAGGTTCTGCGTTTTTTTGCTGCGGTCATCGATTTCCGCCAATACTTCCTCAAGCGGAATACCCTGGTCGACCATCATAACGATGAGATGATACAGCAAATCGGCAATTTCGTAGATGGTTTCCACATGATCGCCGTTTTTTGCGGCAATAATGGTTTCGGCGCACTCCTCGCCCACCTTTTTGAGAATCTTATCAATTCCCTTATCAAGAAGGTAGCAAGTGTACGAGTTTTCGATGGGATTATCCCTTCTGTGCTCGATTGTCTTGTAAAGGTTGGTAAGAACCAGTTTTTCTTTTTCTGCCATGTGAATTCCTCCTATTTCAATTTTTTAAAGAAGCAAGAATGATTGCCGGTATGACACGCCGCGCCGGTCTGTTCAACAGTGATCAGCAGTGTGTCATCGTCGCAGTCGGCATAGACGTCAACGACCTTTTGGAAATGTCCCGAAGTGGCGCCCTTGTTCCAAAGCTCCTGACGGCTGCGCGACCAAAACCATGTATAGCCGGTTTCAAAGGTCTTTTGCAGGCTTTCGCGGTTCATATAGGCGAGCATCAACACCTCGCCGGTAGATTTTTCCAGCACAATGGCAGGGATCAAATCGGATTTTTTAAAATACTGATCAAAGTTCATTACGCATATTCCTTGTCACTTCAATTGCCTGCTTTAGATCCAGCGTACCGCTGTAGATAGCCTTGCCGCAGATAGCTCCGTAAACATCAAGATCCACAAGATTTATGATGTCCTTGAGCACCGCAACTCCGCCGCTGGCAATGATATTGCAGCTGACCTCGTGAGCCAGATCATCGAGCTGCTTCAAATTGGGACCGGAAAGCATACCGTCCTGGTTGATGTCGGTAAAGATGATCGTCTGAACGCCGACGTCCTCCATACGCTTTGCAAGCTCAATATAATCGATTTCGCTGCTGTCAAGCCAGCCTTCCGCCTGAACCATACCATCCTTCGCGTCGATCCCGACAGCGATCTTTTCTCCAAAAGCGCCTACCGCGTCCTTGACAAGAGCGGGATTTTTTACAGCCGCCGAACCGAGGATCACACGGTCAATGCCGCGGCTGAGGTAATACTCGATCGCTTCCGTTGTGCGGATGCCTCCGCCGACCTCGACCTTCAAGCCGGAGCTTTTTGCAACATCGGCGATCAGATCCGCGTTTATCAGCTTAGCGTCCTTTGCGCCGTCAAGATCGACCATATGCATCCATTCGGCGCCGGCGTCGGCAAAGCCCTGTGCCGCGATATACGGCGACTCGCAAACCTTTTCGGCTGTTTCGTATACGCCCTTTTTCAGGCGGACGCAGTTGCCGTCTTTAATGTCGATAGCGGGTAAAATAATCATGCTAACACTCCCTTGGTTGAAAGCGGTTTACCGCTGCTGTTCTGCTTTACAGCCAACCTCAGCGCGTGCGCCGCAGCCTTGTACAGCGCTTCGGTAATGTGGTGAGAATTGTCGCCGTAAAGAGCTTTTAAATGCAGGGTTACGCCGGCGTTGTACGCCAGAGCACGCATAAACTCCACCGTCATGGCGCAGTCATATCCGCCGCAGCGCGCCTGAGGAAAATCAGCGTCAAACACCAAAAACGGTCTGCCGCTTACATCAACCGACGCAAACGCAAGCGCTTCGTCCATAGGAACATAAAAGCTGCCAAAGCGGTCGATGGATGATTTGTCGTCCAGCGCCTTGGCGAAAGCCATTCCGAGCACAATGCCGGTATCCTCTACCGTGTGGTGCTCGTCAACCTCTAAATCACCCTTAACGGCAAGCTCCAAGCCAAAGCCGCCGTGGGTAGCAAAAGAGTTGAGCATATGATCAAAAAAGCCGATACCTGTATTTATGCTGACGTCACCTCCGTCGAGGTTCAAACGGAGTTTAATATCGGTTTCCTTTGTTTTACGTTCAATGTACGCTTCTCTCATTTGCTCACCTCAAAAAACTCATTGATTGCCGCAAGCACAGCCTTAACTTCATCCTCGGTGCCTGCCGTTATGCGCAAATACTCGCCCATAAGGCGCACCACGATTGATTTACTCTTCAAAAACTCCCAAATCTCTTTGGAGCAGGGTGTTTTCATAAACACAAAGTTAGCAACGCTGCTGAACACAATAACGCCTTGCTGCGCGTCCGCAATGCTTACAAGTCCATTATACAGGATTTCTTTGTTTCTGACAATCGTTTTTTGACGATTTTGTAAATATTCTTTATGACGGTAAATCACCTCGCCAAACGCCTGTGAAACGCTGTTGACGTTGTACGGTGATTTTACGGCACGGATCGCTCGTGTGATGACAGGATTTGCGACGGCAAAGCCCAAACGCAGCGCTGCCGAGCCGACCATCTTGGACGCGGTGCGAAAGATGATCAGGTTGGAATACACATTGATTTTGTCGAGCAGGCTCTCTGTCCAAAAGTCCATATAGGCTTCGTCAAGAATCACCAGCGCGTCAACAGAGCTTACAAGCTTTTCCGCTTCCGCTCGGGTAATGCCTTTGCCTGTGGGGTTGCAGGGGTTTGAGAATACGACCATACCTACCTTTTTGCTGTTGATATAGTCGATCATCGCGTCAACGTCGATCTCCAAATCATCGCCCTTGACGAAGGTTTCGCACTTCACCTCGCAGATCGAGGAATAAAAGTTGTACATAGAGAAGTCGGGACTTACCACAAGCATTGTGTCGCCCTTCTCCATAAAAGCGGACTCTGTTAAGAAAATCAGCTCGTCAGAGCCGTTGCCCGCGGTGACACAGGCAGGATCTAAACCATAATATTCCGAAAAAGAATTAACAAGACGCTCCGCCAAAGGATCGGGATAGCGGTTAAAAGCAATGCTCTCCAAGCGCTCCTTCAATTCTGCCCGAATGTCCTCCGGCAAATCGTCGGGACATTCATTCGCGTCAAGCCGAACTGCATAGGTGCCGCTGATCGGCTCATAGGGTACTAAATTTTTGATTTTATCATTAAGCTGATACATAAGAATCATTCCTTAGTCGAGGTCAAACCGCACTTTTATGGAATTTGCGTGAGCGGTCAAGCCTTCGGTGTTGGCAAAGCGGATAACATCCGCCGCATCGTTTTTAAGCGCGTCCTCGGTGTAATAAATAAAGCTTGACTTTTTGATGAAGCTGTCCACTGAAAGCGGCGAGAAAAACCGCGCTGTGCCGCTGGTGGGAAGCACGTGGTTGGGGCCTGCAAAATAGTCGCCGAGCGGTTCGGGACTGTAGTTGCCGAGGAACACGGAACCTGCGTTGTCAAGCTTGCCGACGTACTCCATCGGATTTGCGCAGCAAACCTCCAAATGCTCGGGCGCAAGCTCATTTGCAAAATCTATTACCTGGGAAATATCGCTGCATACAATGATCGCGCCGAAGCTGTCAAGCGACGCTTCGATGATCTCTTTTCTTTCCAAGGTCTGCACCTGACGTTCGATCTCCGCTTTTGTCTGTTCGGCAAGCTCTGCGGAATCGGTAAGAAGAATTGCGGAAGCCAGCTTATCGTGCTCCGCCTGACTCATCAGATCCGCGGCGAGAAACTTGGGATTCGCGGTTTTGTCCGCAACAATCAAAATCTCGCTGGGGCCGGCGATCATATCAATATCGACCGTGCCGTAAAGCAGCTTTTTGGCAGTGGCAACAAAGATATTGCCGGGGCCTACAATCTTGTCAACCTTAGGTACCGTTTCGGTGCCGTAAGCCATCGCCGCGACCGCCTGAGCGCCGCCCATCAAAAAGATGCGGTCTACGCCGGCAAGCTTTGCTGCCGCGATGATATTCGGATTAGGCGTGCCGTCCTTTTGCGGAGGCGTGCACATCACGATCTCCTCAACGCCGGCAATTTTAGCCGGGATCGCGTTCATAAGAACTGACGAAGGGTATGCTGCCGTGCCGCCGGGAACATAAATGCCGACACGCTTTAAGCCGCGCACGCGCTGTCCCATCATAACGCCGTTAGCCTTTGTTGTCAGCCAGCTTTGCTGCACCTGCCTTTGGTGGAAGTCGGAAATATTCGCAGCCGCTTTTTTAACGGTTTCTATGTATTTTTCATCGCACTTTGCGATGATGCCGTCAATTTCATCTTCGGAAATTTCCGCACGCTCAGGCGCTTTTCCGTCAAATCTTTCGGTATACTCTTTAACGGCAGCGTCGCCGTTTTCACGCACGTTGTCCAAAATATCCGATACAACGGGGATCACGTTTTTATCCGAGCTTTGCGCTCTTTTTTTCAGGTAGGTAATAAAATCATATTCCTTTTTGCCGTCGGCAATTACGGTCGTAATCATTGTGTCACTTCCTCCAGTTTCTTTTGCAGGGCTTCGATTTCATTTTTGCGAAGCTTCAGGCTGGCGATGTTGGCGATCAAGCGCGCGGAGATGTCCGTAACCCATTCAATGACCTCAAGTCCGTTCGCTTTAAGAGTAGAGCCGGTCTCCACAATATCAACGATGCCGTCGGAAAGCCCTACCAGCGGCGCCAGCTCAACACTGCCCTCTATCTTGATGATGCGCACATCCATATTCTTATCATCAAAAAACGCGCGCGTTACATTTGGATATTTTGTGGCGATGGTTTTGGTGTTATAGCCGCCGTAGAAATCGCTGCCCTTCTTTGTTGCAAGCGCAAAGCGGCATTTGCCAAAGCCTAAATCGAGAAGCTCGTAAAAAGAGCTGCCGTTTTCCAAAATCGTATCCTTGCCTACAACGCCCAAATCGCATACGCCGTGCTCAACATATGTAATTACATCGGCAGCTTTGGCAAGCACGACCTCAAATTCATTGTCGCCGACAGGAAGGATAAGCCTTCTTCCCTTGTTTTTGACCTCGTCGCAGTTGTAGCCGATTTTTTCAAGCAATTCTATCGTTGTTTTTTCCAGTCTGCCCTTTGTCAGGGCGATTCTCAATGGCTTCATTCTTTTTCTTCTCCAATTACCTTCACTTCGGGAATACCGCGTTTTTTTGCGAAAGCGCGCGTTTCCTCCAAGGTGGACAGCACGCTGAACTGCGCCTTTACACCGGTGCTGTTCAATCGCTCGACCTCGGCGATCGCCTGCATTTCAAAGCCGTCCGCGGCATAAACAAGCACAGCCGGATTATCGGAATAGCTCACCTTTGCGTCGGCAAGCGATTTCAGCGTCACCGCGTCCGTATCGATCGCAAAACCGGCAGCACCCATCGGCACGTCAAATTCATTAAGCAGATCGTCGTAGCGGCCGCCCGAAAGCACAGCGTCGCCGATGCCGTTGATATAGCCGGTAAATACGATACCCGTATAATAGTCGTTGCGCTGCACCAAGCCCAGATCAATGATAAGCTGGTCGCCCAGACCGAGCACGGAAAGGCTGTTGTAAATACTGTGCAAATAATCGAGCGCCGCGACTGCCTTTGTGCCCTGACAAATCGAATACGCCTTGTCAAAGACCTCTTCTCCGCCAAACAGCGATGGAAGGCTGCGAACTGCACTCACGGCAGGGCAAGGCTCGAGCTTATCCAAAAGATTATTCAAAGCGGAGTAGTTTTTACCCTCGATGGATAATCTGATTTTTTCTTTATAAGAATCATCGATCGCCAATTCGTCCGAAAGCGCATTGAACACCTCGGCGTGACCTAACTCGATGCGAAAATCCGCAGAAACCGAACGCAGCGCCTGCACCGCGGTCGTGATAACTTCCAAGTCCGCGCGCAAGCCCTTAACGCCCAAAAGCTCGATGCCCATCTGCATCATTTCATTGCGTCTGCCGGTCAGCGTTGGGTTGTTGCGGTACACTGCCTGCTTATAATAAAGTCTTACCGGCATCACGTTGTTTTGAAGTCGGGTGGAAACCATACGGGCGATCGGCAGCGTGGAATCGGGGCGCACCACCATAAGTCTGCCCTTGTTGTCGCTTAGCTTGAACATTTCCTCCTGCGAAATACCGCTGCATTGCAGCGAGAACACATCGTAAAATTCAATGCCGGGCGTAATCACTTTTTTAAAGCCGCGAGAGGTAAAAACAGACTCGATCCTTCCGCAAATGTCGTCCATTGCGGAACATTCCGAAAACAAAAAGTCTTTCATACCCTCCGGCGTCATTTTTAAATACTTTTTCATAATACCCTCGAAAACGCTTTAGTGTGCTAATGTGATAATATATTAACACAATAAATCAAATATGTCAAGCCTTACCGCACAACCACCCTTCGATGATTGTGCGGCAAGCTCTGCTTTTATTGTATTCGTTTAAACCTTGTCAAAGAATTTCTCTGCATCTTCCTCTTGTTTTTCGCTGTCATCATCGCTGTCGCTGTCGTCTTCATCATCCTTGCCCAAGTGAAGCAGCTTTTGCAGCTTTTTGCGCTGCTCCTGCTCTTTTTCGGCACGGATCCTGCGCTGTTCTTCCGCAATCTCGGAATAGTTCAGCACGCGAAAATCCAGCGCTTCCTGCGCGATTTTACCTTTGTCAGAGATTTTATTGCGCGCTTTTTTAGCGATCAGCGTGTAGAACACGGCATAAAGGGGCGTGCCGAGCACAAAACCGATGACGCCAAACAGCGCGCCGCCGACGATTACGCTGAACAAAACCCAAAAGCTGGACAATCCGACCTGGTTGCCTACGATGTTGGGCTTAAGGATGTTTCCGTCGATCTGCTGCAAAACAATTACAATAATTATAAACCAAAACGCCATCCACGGATCGTACAGCAAAAGGATGAAGGCGCTGGGGATAGCGCCGATAAACGGTCCGAAAAACGGAATGATATTTGTAACGCCGCAGATCACCGCGATCAAAGAAGCGTACGGGAACTGGAAAATGGACAAAACGATAAAGAACAAAACGCCGACAACACCCGCGTCGATGATGTCTCCGACTAAAAAGCGGCCGCATTTTGTATCGGTAATATCAACGATCTCATAAATCTTAGGCAAATACTTGATCGGAATAAATGCAACGGCAACTTTTTTTACCTGGCGGCAAAGCTCTTCCTTAAAGATCAGGAAGTAAACGGAAATGATGATACCCATCATTGAGTTATACAAGCCGGTCGCGAAGTTGGAAACAAAGGACTGCAGCCACGCAAGCAACGCCTTGCTGACGTCCTGACTGCCTGTAAAGAATCCGGTGACCGATTTCAAAATCTCATCCTGAGACATATTCTGGACGATCGGCAGATTCATATTCGAAACGTTCGTTATCACTTTGCTGATGGATTTCTCGGCTGCCTCATAGTATTCCGGAAAATCGGAAATCAGCTTGGAAAGGTTGTTGATGATCTGCGGAAACAGGATCATAACCAACGCAGCCATCAAAGCCAAGGTTCCCAAATAAGTGATGATCAGCGCAAGCGGCTTTTTAAGCTTGGCAAGGAACTTGTGCTTCTTCCCCATTTTTCCAAACGCCTTGGTATACAGGAATTTGTATGGAAAGTTCAAGATATACGCAATCAAAAAGCCGATGAAAAACGGCGTAAGGATACCTAAAAACCATGTCAGAATACCAAAGAACGTGCCCAGATTATCCTTGACGAACAGCAAAAAGACCGTAAACGCGACCGCGATCAGGATATTTCGCATTGTCAAAAATTTTCGCAATTGAATCACTCCTTAGAACAAAGACATCTGCGAGCTTTCGGGAATACCGTCAAGCACACCTACCGACGCAAGCGTTTCAATGACCGCTTTTGTCACCTTTGTTTTTATTTGAATATCTTCTACCGAAAGATAATCTTTATTCTTTTTTCCCTCTTCCGCCAGCGAGATCGCCGCGGCGTCTCCGACGCCTGCAAGAGAGGAAAACGGCAAACGGATCTTTCCGTCCTCTACCAAAAAGGTCTTGGCTGCCGATTTGTATATATCCACAGGCAAAACTCCGATCCCGCGCGCCATCATCTCATTGACGATTTGAAGCGTCGCGTAATCCTTGTCGTCCTTGTCGGTAGAGGCGTGCGCCGCCTGCATCTGCTTGATTTGGTTCATACGCGTTTTGACCGCGCTGTGTCCCTGCATCAGCAGCGCGCCGTCAAGATTTTCGCTGCGCACGGTGAAGTACGCCGCATAGTATTCCACCGGCTTGTGCACCTTGTACCATCCCAGCCTAAGCGCCGCGATCATATAAGCGGCGGCGTGCGCCTTGGGGAACATATACTTGATCTTCATACACGAATCGATGTACCATTCCGGGACGCCATGCTCGCGCATCGCCTTAAAGTGCTCCTCGGTAAGCAGCTTGGTGGCGTTGCCCTTACGCACGATCTCCATGATCTTGAACGCCATGGAATCCTCAAGCCCCTTGTGCATCAAATAGGTCATAATCGAGTCACGCGTACCGATAACCTCGGAGATCGTGCAGGTGCCGTTGTGGATAAGCTCCTGCGCGTTGCCCAGCCAAACGTCGGTACCGTGCGACAGTCCCGAAATCTGCAAAAGGTCGGTAAAGGTCTTGGGCTTTGCCTCCATCAGCATTCCGCGCACAAAGCCTGTGCCGCATTCGGGGATGCTGAAGGTACCGGTCTCGGAATCGATGTCATCCTTTGTTACGCCCAGCGCCTTGGTAGAGGTGAACAGCGACATAACATCGGGGTCGCTCATTGAAACGTTCATTACGGGAATGCCCGTAAATTCTTCCAAATAATGGTAAATCGTCGGAACATCGTGTCCAAGCTCGTCAAGCTTGGTGATGGTATCGTGGATAGAGTGGAAATCAAAGTGCGTGGTGATGTTGTCAGACTTCATATCGTTTGCAGGGTGCTGCACGGGACAGAAGTCATAAACCTCGTTTGTGCGCGGCACAACTACCATTCCTCCGGGATGCTGGCCCGTTGTGCGCTTAACGCCGGTACATCCCTTCGCAAGCCGCTTGATCTCCGCTTTATTGGCGGACAGTCCGCGCTCTTCAAGATATTTTTTTGCAAAACCGACAGCGGTTTTTTCCGCAACGGTAGAGATCGTACCTGCTTTAAATACGTTGTCTTTGCCGAACAGCTGCTCGGTATAACGGTGCGACTTAGACTGATACTCGCCGCTGAAATTCAGGTCAATATCGGGAACCTTGTCGCCCTTGAAGCCGAGGAAGGTTTCAAACGGGATCTCGTGACCGTCCTGATCCATATGCGTGCCGCATTCGGGACAATCCTTCGGCGGCAAATCAAAGCCGGAGCCGTAGCTGCCGTCGGTGATAAACTCACTGTGCTTGCACTTTGGGCAAACATAGTGCGGACACAGCGGATTAACCTCGGAAATACCCGACATCGTAGCAACAAACGACGAACCTACCGAACCACGCGAGCCGACCAGATAGCCGTGCGCCTCGCTGTCGGCAACCAGCTTTTGCGCTGTCATATACAGCACCGAAAAGCCGTAGGTGGTGATAGAATTAAGCTCCTTGTCAAGCCTTGCCTTAACGATCTCGGGCAGCGGATCGCCGTATTTCTTTTTGGCTCTTTCCCATGTAATGGAGATCAGCTGCTCCTGAGCGCCCTCGATATACGGTGGGAAGGTTCCCTTTGGGATCGGGCGGATGTCCTCGCACATATCGGCGATTTTATTGGTGTTTGTGACTACGACCTCATATGCCTTTTCCTTGCCCAGCCACTCAAATTCTTTGAGCATCTCGGCGGTCGTGCGGAAATACAGCGGCGCCTGCTGATCGGCGTCCTTGAATTTCAGCGCCGCCTGCAAAATTTTGCGGTACTCGCTGTCATGGGGATCCATAAAATGCACGTCACACGTTGCGCAAACAGGCTTTCCCAGCTCCTTGCCGAGCTTGATGATCGTGCGGTCGACCTCGTGCAGCTCATCGACCGAACGGAAGGTACCGTTGCGGATCAAAAAGTCGTTGTTGCCGGCAGGCTGGATCTCGAGGTAATCATAGAACGAAGCTATCTGCTTGAGCTCTCCCCACGGAGCGCCCTTTAATATGCTTCGGTAAAGCTGACCTTCACAGCACGCTGAGCCGAGGATCAATCCCTCGCGGTGCTTAACCAAATCGCTTTTTGCGATACGCGGTTTTTTATAGAAGGTCTCCAAATGGCTTTTGGAGATAAGCTTATACAGATTCTTTAATCCAATGTTATTCTTTGCAATTATTATCTGATGATACGTCGGCAGCTTTTTAAAATCGCCGCCGGCAATTTTGGTGTTAATGTCCTTAACGGAAAAAATACTGTAGTCGTCGCCCAAACGGCTGCACAGCGAGATAAATATCTTCGCCAGAATTTCCGCGTCGTCCGTAGCTCGGTGATGGTTGAACTCGCCCAGGCGCAGATAATTTGCGACCGTATCAAGCTTCACGTTTTTGATGTCGGGCAAGATCGCACGCGAGATCGCGACCGTGTCGATCGAGGTGTATGTGTACTCACGGTGCATATTTTCGCACGCTTTTCGGATAAACGATGTATCGAACGGCGCGTTGTGCGCGACAAGGATATGATCGCCGGCAAATTCAAGAAAAGCCGAAACAGCCTCGCGCTGTGATGGCGCGCCCTTGACCATATCATCCGTTATGCCGGTCAGCTGAGTTATTTTTTCCGGTATGGGCATTTCGGGATCGGCAAAGGTGGAAAATGTGTCGGTTATTTCGCCGTTGACGACCTTGACCGCGCCGATCTCGGTGATTTTGTCACGAAGCGGCGACAAGCCTGTTGTTTCGATGTCAAAGCAAACAAAGGTGCCGCCCAAGGGTTCATCCTGTTCGCCTGAGACCGACTCCACCAAGTCGTCCATAAAATACGCTTCCATGCCGTAGAGCACCTTGATGTCGCCGCCAAGCTTGTATTTTATTTCCTCCGCAGCCTTCATCGCGTCGGGAAACGCCTGAGCAACACCGTGGTCGGTGATGGCGATCGCCTTGTGTCCCCACTCGTAAGCGCGTTTTACAAGAGTTCCCGCCGGCGTCAAAGCATCCATCTGCGACATATTCGTATGCAGATGCAGCTCGACGCGCTTTTCCTCGGCTTTGTCCGCCACCTTGATTTTTTCGGCGGTTCCGATGGAAAAAGCAGACAGCACGACCTCCTTGATGAAGTCGTCAAACTCCACGTTGCCGCTGACAACAATGGTTTTTCCTGCCTTAAGACCGTCAAGCGCCTCGGCTTCCTTAACGCCGCAGAACAGCTTGACGGTAATCGACGCGGTATAGTCGGTTATATCTATCGTAATAATACTGTTTTTGTTGTTTTTTGTGATTCTCTTTTCGATCTCGACAACATCGCCCCAAACAACAGCGCCTTTCATACCGTCGGAAAGCGACTTAACAGGCACCATTTTTCCGCGGATGCTTCTGCCGTAAAGCGGACGCACAGACGAGCGGAGTATCTGCGGTGTGGCAAAACTGCCTTCGCGCACCTCGATTTCCGTTACAGCGTCTTCGATTTGGCGGTCGCGGATCTCTTCGGAGATCCGCTCATCCTCACGGAAAAAGTCCGCCGCCTTTTGCAGCTTTTCACGCATCATCTGTTTGTGCGCGCTGTCGATCGACTGACGGTACTCCTCGCTGTTGTCGCTGACCTCAAAGGTGCCGGTATACTGAAGCTTTACGTCGAGGTCGAACTCCTCGGCAATCAGCCGCTTAAGCGCTTCATCAAAGCCTTTGGCGTCAAGCAAGGCTTTTCCGCCGTTGTGCAGATGGATCGTCAGCACGCCGTCCTCATAACGCACCTCGGCGTTGTTCAGCGTGCCGTTGATGCTTGGCATTTCACGCTTAACGGCTGTATACAAATGCGGAAAATACTCCGCTGAAAACAGCGAAGCGCCGAAATGCGGCTTGATGCAAACGGAAGCGTCAAGCGCCTTCGCAAAGGCTTTTTCCGCCGCAAGCAGCGTTTCACGTTCGATCAAAGACGAAAAGCTTACCCAAAGCGTCACTACGCGAACTTCATTGATAATATTTACCTTGGTAACAACTCCGTCCGCGACCGCGCGCGGAACCGCCGCGCACTCACGAAAAGAGCCGAATAATTCTGCCAGAGTTTTCATTCAAATTCCTTACATCTTCTCAATTTCTTCCATCAGGGCGTCCACAAGCTTATCCTCATCCACCTTGCAGATAACCTCGCCCTTTTTGAACACCAAACCGCAGCCGTCGCCGCCCGCAATGCCGATGTCCGCTTCTCTTGCCTCGCCGGGGCCGTTGACAACGCAGCCCATCACGGCAACCTTTATATTCTTTTTGCAGCCTCTCAGCCGCTCCTCTACTTCATTTGCGATGCGCACCAAATCGATTCGCGTTCTGCCGCAGGTAGGACAGGACACGAACTGAACGCCGCCTTCCTTTAAATCAAGCGCTTTTAAAATATCGTGCGCCGCGTAAACCTCGCGAACGGGGTCTGCGGTAAGCGAAACACGGATCGTATCACCGATCCCGTGAGTCAAAAGCGCGCCGATACCGGCGGCGGATTTTATGATACCCATACGCTCGGTGCCCGCCTCGGTCACGCCGAGGTGCAGCGGATAATCACACTGCCGGGACGCGAGCTCATAAGCTTGGATCATCGTGCCGACGGTAGAGCTTTTCATTGAAAGCACAATATCGTGAAAATCAAATTTTTCAAGAAGGGACGCGTGATACAGAGCGCTGTCACAAAGCGCCTGAGGCGTGGGGTGACCGTACTTTGCCAAAATCTCCTTTTCCAGCGAACCCGAATTAACGCCGATGCGGATCGGGATGCCGCGGCTTTTGCAGGCGTCCGCCACTGCCTTTACCCTGTCGTCCGAACCGATGTTGCCGGGATTGATGCGGATCTTATCCACGCCGGCGGCGCACGCCTCCAGCGCGAGCTTGTAATTAAAATGAATATCGGCGACAATGGGCACGCTGACCGCTTCCTTAAGCGCCGGGATCAGCCTGACCGCGTCCATATCGGGAATCGCGGCACGAATGATCTCACAGCCCGCTTCTTCCAAGCGCTTTGCCTGCGCAACGCTTCCCTCAATATCTGTAGAGGGTACATTCAGCATTGACTGAACCGAGATCCTTGCGCCGCCGCCTATCGGGACATTGCCTGCTTTAACCTGAATTTTGCTGCCCATAACTGCCTCCGAATCTTATTCTATCGTTTGAAACTGTCCTGTTATCAGTTTATAAATGTCATTGCCCGAAATAAAGATTATCAACGCTATCAACAGCGCCATACCGATACCGTTGACGATATACTCGACCTTGCGCGGGATCGGGCGGCGTATGATCGCCTCGATAATCAGGAAAACAAAACGTCCTCCGTCAAGCGCCGGGAACGGCAGCATATTGATGATACCGAGGTTAACTGTGATCAGCGCCATAAAATAGATGATGTTAAGCACCGCGTCGCCGAAGCTGTTCTTAAGTCCGACAGCCGCAACATCCGACACCGCCTTTGTGATACCCACGGGGCCCGACATATCATTGAGTGAAAAGCGTCCGCGCACCAACAGTTCAAGCGATTTCCAAACGCTTTTCGCGTGACTGACGGTACCTGTGAAGGTCTCCTGCATTACCGTGCCGAAGTTCTTTTCCTTTGGCTCAAGCGAAAAATCGATGCTCACCCCACGCTTGTCATTAGCGTTTCGGTAAGTGTAAAACTGTACGTCCTTCAAAACAACGGTCTCACCGTCACGCAGCACCGTTACGTCGCCTGAAAAACGCTGACGTTCCTCCGGTACTTCAAAGGTGTATTTATGAGGATTTTCCGCTTTGGACGCACTGTAGATCTTATCTACCGCGGCGCGGTACGCCTTTTCCGCTTCCGACTTATCGGACGCGGCGATCATCTGCTCTGAAAGCCGGGCAAGCTCGTTGTCAAAAAGCTCATACGCTGTTGCTTCATCTATTTTTTCATCCTGAAAAAGTGAGTTGATCAGATTACGCGCTTCCCACACACAGTCCTCTTTATAGACCTCCGGCGAGTCGGGATCAACGGTTTTGCATTGCAAAAGCTGAATGCCGAGCGACAGATCCTGAAAATTTGCGACCGAATAGCCGTCTACGGACAAAATCCTGTCGCCCTTCTGCAAGCCCGTGATCGCGGTAAATGAAACCGGAGAAAAATCCGAGATGACCGGTTCGTAGAATACGGAAGTATTCAGCGTGATGATGAATACCAGCAAAAAGCCGACAACAAAATTCATAAACGCGCCGGCGACAATAATGATCATCCGCTTCCAAACCTTAGCGTTATTGAACGCGCGAGGGTTTTCGCTGTCCGCGTCCTCGCCCTCCATCGCGCAGTAACCGCCGATCGGGAAAAGCCTCAGCGAATATGTGGTTTCGCCCTTTGTAAAGCTGAACAGCTTTGGTCCCATACCCAGCGCGAACTCGTTAACCTGCACGCCGGACTTCTTTGCCGTTATAAAATGGCCAAACTCGTGCGCGAAAATGATAAACTCAAACAACAGTACGCCGATAATCACCAGCGCGATGTTCATCAGTATTTGCATCTAAAACAAATCAACTCCAAAAAAGATTCCGCAAATAATAATTACAGGATGTTCTCCCTGACATACCGACGCGCTTTGGCGTCAGCCTCCAAAACATCTTCTACCGACTTAGGCGTGAAGTTAGCGATGGAATCGACCGCGCCCATCACCAGTTCGCCGATTTCAAGGAATTTTATTTTTCCCTGTCGGAATAAAAGATTAGCCTCCTCATTTGCGCCGTTCGCGATAGCAGTCGCGGCGCCGCCCATCGCAAACGCCTTTTTGCAGGCGCGCAGACAGGTAAAGGTTTCGTAATCCGGCTCAAAAAAGCTGAGATTGCCTATCTGAGCCAAATTCAGCTCGCGCACGGGCGATTCATACCGCATCGGGTAAGTGATGGCGTACTGGATCGGGATACGCATATCCGGCACTCCCAGCTGAGCCAAAACGGAATTGTCGGTAAACTCAACCAGCGAATGAATAATGCTCTCGCGGTGAACAACAACGTCGATGTCATCACCGCCGACGCCGAACAGTCTGCCCGCTTCGATGATCTCCAAGCCCTTGTTCATCATTGAAGCCGAGTCAATAGTGATTTTTGCGCCCATGCTCCAGTTGGGATGGTTGAGCGCCTGCTCCACCGTTACATCTTTCAGCTCCTCGGTCGTTTTTCCGAAGAACGGACCGCCCGAGGCTGTCAATATCAGCTTTTTCAGCACTTTTTTATCCGGCATTCCCTGCAAGCACTGAAAGATCGCCGAGTGCTCGCTGTCGACCGGCAGCAGCTTTACACCGTTTTCCTTTACAGCGTCGGTCACAAGATCGCCGCCTGCCACAAGCGTTTCCTTGTTGGCGAGCGCAATGTTTTTCTTTGCCTTCGCCGCGGCGATCGTGGGCTTGAGTCCCACCATACCGACGACGGAATTAAGCACAAGATCCGCCTGCGGAAGCTGCGCGGCTTCGATCAGACCGTCCATACCGCTGAGCACCTTTGTGTCGGTGTCACGGATATTAAGCTTGAAGCTTTGCGCCGATTCCTCATCGAAAACCACAGCAAGTGCGGGATGATACTTGCGCACCTGCTGCTCCAGTAATGTGATATTTCTTGCCGCTGTCAGCGCCGAAACCCGCAGTCCGAGCTTGTCGGCGACGTCCAGCGTTTGGGTTCCGATGGAACCCGTCGAACCTAAAATAGAAAGGTTTTTCATTTTTTACTCCAATACCGTCAAAAACGGAACCGCCTGGCTGATCACAACAACCAGCGGCGCCGTGAAGATAATGCTGTCGCATCTGTCAAGCATTCCGCCGTGGCCGGGGAAAATCGAGCCGTAATCCTTGATTTTCAGGTTGCGCTTGATCAGCGAAAAGCTCAGGTCCCCCAAGACGGAAACAAAAGCGTCCAGAACGGCTATCACGCCAAGCAAAACGAAATTAACGCGCGCCGTATCCTTAAGGAAGATAAACTGGAACAACATTCCCATGATCATTGCCGAGATCACGCAAAAGACCACGCCGCCGAGGAAGCCCTCGACCGTCTTTTTGGGACTGATGTTGGGGCAAAGCTTGTGCTTGCCGAAATAACTTCCGATAAAATAGGCGCCGCCGTCAGCCATCCACGGCAACAGAAAGATCAGTACAAAATAGAAGCTCACGCTGAAGCCGTTTGTGCAGCAGGCGATCGAAACCGCCGTCATACCGAAGGTGATGATCACAGTGCCGAACATCGCGTAGGCGAGGTTCATAAAGTGAAGCCTTTTGTAATAAGCCAGTCCTACGGTAAATGCTGCAAGAATAAAAACGTAGGTGACAATATACATCACGCTTCCCATCGCAACCATATTCGGCATCATCAGCGTGTATGCCATACAGACAAACGCCAGCGGAATACAGCTTAAAAGCCGTCTTGCGTATAAAAACTCTCCAACCATCAACATGGACGCCAGACCCACTACGATTCCGATCAGAGGATTCCAAATCTCGGACAGCAGCATAATCAACACCACCGCCGGGATTCCGATCACAGCCGTCAGCAAACGCGGCTTCATCGATTTCATATTAACTCCATCACCTTTCTGCACCGCCCAACTCTCCAATTGGCGGATAAATGCGGGTCAAACCCCGCCGTAGCGCCTGTTGCGCTGCGAATAAATGCGTAAAGCTTCGTCAAGATCGGACTTTTTAAAGTCCGGCCAAAGCTTGTTCATAATTACAAATTCGGTATACGCCGCCTGCCAAAGCATAAAGTTGGAAATGCGGTACTCGCCGCTGGGACGAATTATCAGATCCGGATCGGGCTGACCGGCAGTGTACAGATAATCCGAAAA
>JBGUOX010000005.1:0-6212 GCA_045129995.1 Ruminococcus sp.
TTGCATTTGTCGATAATGTTGGTGAATAATATAACGCACTGTAGGGGTCGGTCTTGACCGACCCGCAGACTATGAAATAAACGTATTGCGCTCAACCCGCGGTTCGGTCAAGACCGAACCCTACAGAACAGCTGCTTATTACTTATAACTTATTACTTATAACTTATAACTCCCTAATACCTAATACCTAGTACCTAGCACCTAAAACAAAAAGGACTGTCCAACGACAGCCCTTTAATTTTGATGTAATTTATTAGTTAGCTCTGGTAACCTTACCTGAACGCAAGCAGCGGGTGCAAGCATATACACGCTTCGGTGAGCCGTCAACGATTGCCTTAACGCGCTGTACGTTGGGCTTCCAAGTTCTGTTGGAACGTCTGTGAGAGTGAGATACCTTGATGCCGAATTTTACATCCTTACCGCAGAATTCACATTTTGCCATGCGTCTGCACCTCCTTAGTCTTATCAAAGTCTTTTTCTAACTTTGTTATCATACCAGAAAATGAGAAAAAAAGCAAGTGTTTTTTTAAAATTTCTTAACTTTGTTTTTTTTCTTGTAATTTTTTTCGGTTTGATATATAATATATTTTAAGTATCATATTATTACAAGGAGATTGCTATGCTCACGACTCTTCTTTCGGGACATTTTACGATCCAGCAGGTGCTGGCTCAGATAATGGCTGTGCTTGTTGTGGTGTTTTTGGTTTTGCCGTTTCACGAATGGGCGCACGCTTTTACCGCTTCCTGTTTGGGCGACAAGGGCATTAAAGCCCGCGGCAGACTGTCGCTGAATCCGCTCAGTCATGTTGATCCCATCGGCGCGCTTATGCTGCTGCTTGTCGGCTTTGGCTGGGCAAAGCCCGTGCCGGTCGATCCCCGGTATTTTAAGAATCCCAAGCTGGGTATGGCGATCACAGCCTTGATGGGACCCGTCGCAAATTTGGTTGCGGCGCTCGTAGGATTGTTGGTGCTGAACTTTTGCGCCGTTGTTTTTCCTCATTCACTGGCTACCGAAGCGATTTTGTACAACGGAAATGTTATATATTACGGCAATCAGACCATCCTGCTGTACTTTCTCGCGTTTTACATCCAGGTGAATGTAAGCCTTGCGGTGTTCAACCTTATCCCTGTGCCTCCGCTTGACGGCTCAAAGGTTATGTTTTTGTTTTTGCCGGACAAGGCGGTCGAGTTTTTCTATCGCTATCAGCAGATATTTTTCATCGTGCTGTTTGTGCTGATGTGGCGCGGCGCGTTCAGCGGCGTTATTAACGCCTGCACCGGCTGGCTGATCCGGGGGCTGCAATGGCTCGCGTTTTTGCCGTTTATGCCGTTTGTGTAAGAGGCGCCTATGGAAACGCAACTGCAATATAAGCTTCCCGTTTTTGAGGGACCGCTCGATTTGCTGCTCAGCCTGATCTCGAAAAACAAAATCGACATCTACGACATACAGATCTCCGATTTGCTTGACCAGTATATGGAGCAAATAAGCCGTATGCAGGAAAACCAAATGGACATCGCCTCCGAGTTTTTGACGATGGCTTCGCGCTTGGTATATATCAAATCCGTAATGCTGCTGCCGAAGTACGAGGAGGAGGCGGAGGAGCTCAAAAAGGAGCTTTCCGGACAGCTGTTGGAATACGCCGTTTGCCGCGAGATCGCCGCGAAGCTGGGCACGATCTATGATTTTGACACCTTCTTCCGCGAGGCTTCGCCCGTGGAGTTTGATTTGACCTACAACCGAAGTCATCCGCCGGAGGATATTGCAAAGGCGTATGTAAGCGCCGTGGGCAGAGGCAAGCGCCGTCTGCCGCCGCCGGAGCAGGCTTTTTCGGGCATTGTGGCGCACAAAATCGTTTCCGTTAACAGCAAGATCATCCGGCTTATGCGCCGTCTGTGGCACGGCAAGCGGCTGGAATATCACGAAATATTCGAGGTGTGCGAGGGAAAAAGCGATTTGGTCGCGACCTTCCTTGCAACGCTGGAGCTTGTCAAGGGCAAGCGCATACGCATTGAGGGCGAGGGAGAAAACGCCGTCGTGCATATGATCGAAAGGGAAAAGGAGGAGCCGAATGAGTGAGCAAAGCGAACTGAATGAAATTAATATCTCTGCCGCGATCGAGGCGATCCTTTTTTCAAACGGCGCGTCGGTTGACAGGCAGCGCATCGCTCAGGCGCTGGAAATAACCGAGGACGAGGTCGAGGCGCAGATCGCCGCGCTGACGGATGATTACAACGCCGCCTCTCGGGGCATAACTATTATCAGACTAAAGGACAGCTACCAAATGGTGGCGCGCAAGGAATATGCGCCGCAAATACGTACCGTAATGGACTTGCGCCGCAACACTCCGCTTTCTCAGGCGGCGCTTGAGGTGTTGGCGGTAGTTGCGTATAACCAGCCCGTTACCAAGGCTTTTGTTGAGCAGGTAAGAGGCGTGGATTGCAGCGGCGTTATCGGAAGCCTGACCGCCAAGGACTTGATCGAGGAAAAAGGCAGGCTGGAGCTTCCCGGCAGACCTCTGCTGTACGGAACGACCGAAAACTTTTTGCGCTGCTTTAATATTTCCTCATTAGAGGAGCTTCCGCCGCTTCCCGAAAGCGAGGAAGAAAAAAGCGCCGAAGCCGCCGAAAAATCCGAAACTGCCGAGGCTGAACAACCGACCGAATAAACACAAAAGCGAGGGGGAATGATTTTGACGTGGCTGTATATCCTGCTCGGAATCATTCTGTTTATCGTTCTGATAATGCTGATCCCGATCGGTATTCGGGCAGGCTTTCAAGACGAGCTCAGCGCGGTGCTGAAAATCGGGTTTATTCCGATCCGACTGTATCCGCCGAAACCGAAAAAGAAAAAGAAGCAAGAGGAAAAGCCAAAGGAAGAAGAAAAAAAGGATGAAAAGCCCAAGAAGAAAAAGCCGGGCATCATTCAGGAAAAGGGTATTCTTTGGCTTGTAGATACGATCAAGCAGGCGGCTCAGCTGGCGCTGGGCGCGCTGAAAAGCTTTTTTAAACACCTAATCATCAAGCGGCTGAATATCAGCATAAGCTATCACGGCGAGGACGCCGACGATACGGCGGTAAAATACGGATACTTTTGTCTTGCCGTTTATCCTTCGGTAAGCGTGCTGGTAAAGGCTGCAAAGTGCAAGCGCTACGGAGTTGACATCGCGCCGAACTTCAACGAGGGCGAGCCGTCCCGTTACGCGGTGGATGTTTACGCTTACATCCGCGTGTTTTGGATCATCGCTTTGGTATTCCGCTACGGCTTTCGCGCAATCAAGCTTTTGCTTAGCCTGAGGCGCGCAAAAACAAAAGAAGAAAAAAATGAAATCCTTAAGGATTTGACAGATAACAAAGGAGAGTCTGCTATGGAACATCCTATCGGAAATTTAATGAACATCACAATGGAAAAAATCAAAGAGATGGTAGACGTGAACACCATCGTCGGCACTCCCATCACATCGGCTGACGGAACGCTTATCATCCCCGTTTCCAAGGTCAGCTACGGCTTTGCCTCGGGCGGCTCCGACCTGCCTACAAAGAACGTCAACAAGGATCTGTTCGGCGGCGGCAGCGGCGCCGGCGTCACCATTCAGCCAATCGCGTTTTTGACGGTATATCAGGGCAACGTGCGCCTGATTTCCATTGGCGGCGGCGACGGTCTTGACAAGATAATGGGTATGGTGCCCGACGTCGTGGACAAGGTGAAGGGCTTCTTCAAAAAGGATAAGCCCGCCGAGATCGACGTGACCGACGACTTTTCCGAGATCACGGTAGACGACGTAGATCTTTAACAGCCGCGCATAACAGCGGCTTTTGCGGCATACCCTTTAGTGGGGTGATGTAATGAAAAAGCTGCTTGCTGTCGTGTTGTCTTTATCGCTTGTGATGCTTGCGCCTTTTCCTGCGCGCGCGGAGGGTTCGCCCGACACAAGCGCAAAGGCGTTTGTGCTTTACTGTGTTGAGAACGGCGAAATAATTCTTTCAAAGAATGAAAACAAGGCTATGAAGCCTGCCAGCACAACAAAGCTTATGACGGTGCTGCTGACCTTGGAGGAAGCAGCAAAGAATGACCGCGTTGTGACCTTCACCGATGAAATGACGGCTGAGGGCAGCTCGATGTATTTGAAGGTCGGCGAAAAGGTGCGGCTGAGCGACTTGGCGGCAGGAATGATGATGTGCTCGGGCAACGACGCGGCTAATGCGGCGGCTGTTGCGATCGGCGGCAGCAAGGAAAGGTTTGCCGAGCTGATGAATCGGCGCGCGGAGCAGATCGGAATGGCGCACACGCATTTTGTAACGCCCAGCGGTCTGGATGACGACCGTCACTACACGACCGCGTATGATCTGGCGCTGCTTATGGCTGAGGGGCTGCATAACAAGGATTTTGCCGATTTGACCTTTCAAAAAAGCGCGGGCGTGGCTTTTGCCGAGCCTGCGGGCAAGCAAATCACATATTCAAACCACAACCGTCTGCTGCGGATGTATGACGACTGCATCGGCGGCAAGACCGGCTATACTTCGGAGGCAGGCAGATGTCTTGTGTCTGCGGCGCGTCGCGGCGGCGTGACGCTTGTGTGCGTCACTCTTGACGACAAGGACGACTGGAACGACCATATCGCACTGTATGACTACGGCTTTGAGCATCGCGGAGCTTATCACAGCGCCGACGGATCGCTTTGTCTGGAGGTTCCCTGCGTAGGCGGCGAACAGGACAGCCTGACGGTGATGGGCGACAGCGACGCGACGCTGATCGTTCCTCACGGAAAAGAGGACGAGGTAAGGCGCACGATCTGCCTTGACAGCTTTGTTTACGCGCCGGTCAGCGAGGACGAGGCGCTTGGACATATCGACTACACGCTTGACGGCAGGCTGCTGAAAAGCATTGCTTTGAGAGCGACGGAGGATGTGCCGCGCCAAAAAATAAAGCATAAGCTGCTGAGAAGAATAAAGGAATCATTTACTTATGGATAAACAGGAACCACTGAGACTGCAAAAATTTCTTTCGCAGTGCGGCATTGCGTCGCGCAGAAAGGCGGAGGAGCTTATTGTGCAGGGCAAGGTGAAAATCAACGGAAAAACGGCGGTGCTGGGCGACAAGGTAATGCCCTCAGACAAGGTTTATGTCAGCGGCAAGCGTGTTTTGCTGCCCAAGACAAAGTACCGCTATATAATGCTTAACAAGCCGCGCGGCTTCATCACCACGATGAGCGATGAGCGCGGCAGAAAGTGCGTTGCGGAGCTGGTGCAAAACGTAGGGGAGAGAGTGTATCCCATCGGCAGGCTGGACAAGGACAGCGAGGGGTTGCTTATTTTCACGAACGACGGAGCGTTTGCGAACAAGGTTATGCATCCGCGCAACAGCGTGTACAAGTTCTACCGCGTCACAGTGCGCCCGGACGTCAACGAGGAGCAGCTTGTAAAGCTTGAAACGGGAGTAGAGCTGGACGGCGTTAAAACCGCGCCTGCTATCGTTCATGTGGTGCACAAGGAGCCCGGCAGGGTAGTGCTGGAAATGATTTTGCACGAGGGCAAAAACCGTGAGATTCGCCGTATGTGTGAAGCGCTCGGCTTGGAGGTCGCAAGGCTTCGCCGAACCCAGATCGGCGGAGTCAAGATGGGAATGCTCAAGCAGGGCGACTGGCGCGACCTGACCGAAAAAGAAGTAAAAAACCTGTTGGCAAATCCGCTTGTAAACGGAAGGATAATATAATTATAATGCGTAATTAGTAATTCGTAATCTTTTAATTCGTAATTCGTAATTCATAATGCGTAATGTTTGATATTGCAAAAGGCTCCCTGCGCTTTGGGAGCCTTTTTCTAATTGAAAATGGAAAATTTCGGGAGGGCTTTGCCCTCACCCAATTGTAATGCTGCGGCTGTAATAATTATCGTTTGATTGCAGTCGCTGTCTTTCTGCCTGTTCTGATTTTCTGATTATAATTGTAGGGTAAGGGCTTGCCCTTACCGCAGGTTGGGAATAAAACTTTGCGGCATTACTCGCGGTCAGGGCAAGCCCTGACCCTACAGATTTAATGCTGATAGGTTTGTTTTGAAAACTAACCTTTCGGCTTTGCCGCATTACGCATTACGAATTACGTATTAAGAACTAGATTATCATATTCCCTAAGGGAACGTGATAATATGATAATGATGGTAAAAATGGCTTAAACAGTGGCTTTTTACAATATTATCAAATGATAATAATGTGATAA
>JBGUOX010000006.1:0-1907 GCA_045129995.1 Ruminococcus sp.
AGCGGTAAGGTATGCGCCAGCAGGTTGGCGGAGCCGCCGTAAATGGTCTTTTGTGCGACGATGTGCTCACCCTGAGTTGCGAGAGCCTGGATCGTGTAAGTGATCGCCGCCGCACCGGAAGCTAACGCCAAGCCTGCTACGCCGCCCTCGAGAGCCGCGATCCTATCTTCAAACACTCCCTGCGTGGAGTTGGTAAGTCTGCCGTAGATGTTGCCTGCGTCGGCAAGACCGAAACGGTCGGCGGCATGCTGGGCGTTGTGGAATACGTATGATGTGGTTGCGTAAATCGGCACCGCGCGAGCGTCGCTTGCGGGGTCTGCCTGTTCCTGTCCTACGTGAAGCTGTTTTGTTTCAAATTTATATTCTGACATGGTAAATACCTCTTTCTTTTTGTAATCATATAGTTATGAAAAACACCGCAATTGAACGCGGGAATGTCGGTAAAGCTTTTTGCTAAACGTTTGAAGCGCGAATTGCACGTCGGCTCAGCCGACCGTCACGCTTGCACATTCGCTCCTTGTTAACGATTGAATTCTTCATCATTTTTCCTCCCTTTGCTTGCGTTGGCTCAATTATATACTATGATGGTAGGTTTTGTCCAATACACAAAAAATATACCCAGCTATAGGCTCAACCTATAACCGGGTATATCATAGTGATTTAGCTGATAAAGAACTGCGACCAGTAAAGAACTCCGCCGCTCTCATAACAACCGATTCCGATTTTGCCGAATGACGAGGACAGGATATTCTTTCTGTGGCCTTCAGAATTCATCCAGCCGCTTACTACCGCTTCGGGCGTGGGATATCCGTAAGCGATATTCTCACCTGCCGAACGATAGGAAACACCAAGCTCGCTTGCGGCGGTAAAGCACGAGCTGCCGTTCGGTCTGGTATGGGAGAATGATTGAACGATCTCCTTTGCGCGCAGGTGCGCGACCTGAGTTGCGCCGCTGTCCTGTACAAGCGGTGATAGTCCGTATTTCGCTCGCTCATTATTTACAAGCCGAAGCACCTGAGCTTCATAAGCGGTATTAAACTCATTGGTGTCCGTCTGTGACGGAACAGCGGGCTCTACAGGCTTTTCGGTTGGCTGAGAAGACTTATTATCGCTGCAATTACCATCAGGACAATATCCTCCAACATTTTTCAGAATATCTTTCAAATTGCAGTTTTTGCCGCAGTATTTCTCAATAAGCTTGTTGATGTTGCCGCAGCTTCCGTTCTGACAGATGACCTTTATCTGCGTGCAGGGCTTCACCTCTGCCGCTCCGACAGCCGCCGAAGAGCAGGATATGATTGTCAAAGCCGCCACTGCGGCAGTGATTATTTTTGATATATGTTTCAAATGAATACCTCCAAAGTGTATTTGGCGTTAACGCTGTATTCATCATAACGCTTTGGGATTTCATTTTCAACACACAAATAATGGGTATTTAGTTATGTATTTCCTTATAAAATTTAAGGTAGTTGT
The DNA here is from genome assembly GCA_045129995.1 of Ruminococcus sp. GTDB lineage: Bacteria > Bacillota > Clostridia > Oscillospirales > Acutalibacteraceae > Ruminococcoides. The sequence continues at coordinate 1,474 of JBGUOX010000006.1, forward strand.
CAAGCTCCTCCACATACAATTGCGCGATATGGCTTAAAAGCAGATTCTTCTTTGAAATGTACCCTATCACCATATTACTGACAACGGTGTCGTCGTCGGGTTCAAACGGAACAGCAAGATAATCCGAGCCGTTGAGCTCCTCGCTGATGACGCCCGAGCAAAGGGTGTAGCCGTTCAGCCCGATCATCAGGTTGAGCATAGTCGCCCTGTCGGTCGCCTTGATCGTCTTGGGGTACTCGCTCGTGCTGAGAATTTCCTCGGCGTAGTAAAACGAGCCCTTGTCGCCCTGCTCAAACGAAAGGCAGGGGTAGTCCTTCAAGTCCTCAAAGCGGATTTTGTCCTTACCGGCAAGCGGATGACCCTTCCATAAGTATACATAAGCGTTGCACTCGGTCAGCGGAGTAAAGGTCAGGCTGTTTGATTTCAGCAGCTTT
>JBGUOX010000007.1:0-2103 GCA_045129995.1 Ruminococcus sp.
CACCCTAAAATAATATATAAATTATTCCAAAAATGTTAAACAATTCTTATAAGAATTTTACCATAAAATACATTAATCGTCAAGAAAAACGCAAAAAAAGCCCCATGTTGTACCTTTTGTGACAGGCGCAACATGGGGATGAATACTATAGGCTTATTTCGTGGTCTTTTGCTTTTTCTATCGGACTTAAATTGTAGAAGCTGACCAAATCGTTATGCATCAGCGCAAGGTCGTTTTTGCTGTCGGGATTGGTGGAACCGCTGAAAATATAGCCCTCCGAGCGCACATAGGCGTTCCAGCGCTTGTGCTCCAGCAGCGACAGCGCTTCGATTTCTTCCTTGCTTTGCGGCGGCGCGTCGGGGTTGAGCACACCGCAGGCGATTTTTGCCTTGCGGTGAATGGCGGTTGCCAGCGAGGAGCGGTGGTTATATTCGTATTTCCAGAAGTCCTCCTCCTTGCCCCATTTCAGGTGAATCCGCAGCGCTTCCGCTTCGATTTCGGAATGGATAATCTCCTTTTCCGAGAAGGTGGAGGCGGTGTCGCCGATGGAGTGAATGTTGTACGGCTGTCCCTTAAAGTTGGTGATGCCGCTGACGGTCTTTTTCTTTTCGTTGCTCAGCAGCACCGCGTAAATATCGGGGTGAGCGCCCATGCGTTCAAACAGCGTGCGCAGGGAAATGCAGGCGTCCATGTTGGCGGCGTCGGAGCCGATGGCGACAAACGCAAAGGTGGTCTGCGGCAACAGCGCCATCTCGTCATAAAAGCGCTTGGAGCGGTAGTCAATGCCGGAGTGGAAGCGGATGTCATATTCCGATTCGCCGCGGATTTGTTTTCCGTTGAGGAGGTCGCTGAGCAGCTCGGGGCACTCCGCTTTTATCCGTTCTTCGGCGGAGGTACTTTTTTCAAAAACGTCAATGCGGATATGGTAGCCGTCCATTTGGCAGTACCACGCCAGCGCCTTCAGCATTTCGCTGCCGCATTTGCCCAAGCCGACGATGACAGCGGCAATCTGTTTGCTGCCGTCCGCAAGCGGCGCGGCGTTTTGAAACAGCGTCTCGCCCTTGTCATACAAAAAGCGGCTGATGAAGTTTTGCACCTTGTCCACGCGCCGGATTTTAACCTTGCCGGAATCCGCGTTGGCAAGCACCAGACGGCTTTCGTTGAGGGTGGAAAAAATGTACAGCCCGGTGTTGTCGCGGTTGCGGTAGCGCGCCAGCATCAGCAGCGCGTCGGCGGTGTTGCTCTGTTCGTCGGGCTTGATGTTAAAAAAGCACAGCTTTTTGTTTTTGGCGTGGCGGTTGAAATTGACGGATTTCACGTCACGGTGGAAGCAGATGGAATGGATCCGCTCGGCGCCCTGTATCAGCGCGCTTTGCTCGGAGCGCACGGAGGGCGTCACCTCGCAAAAGACGATTTTCGCTTTGGGATGGTTGGCGGCGATGTCACTCGCCAGCGCCAGCGAATCCTCGGTCAGCGCGGAGAAGATATACATATCCTTGCGGTAGGACGCCAAAAACTCAATGTTGGAGCGAATCTTGGTGAAAAACGCGAGCAGATAGCTCAAACTCAGCAGCGGACACACAAACAGCAGCGCGGTCAGATAGCCCGAATACACGGTATACAGCTCCGCGTCCAGCCCGGGGTTGCGCGACATAAAGCCGATATCGGTAATGGCGAACGCCTTGGCGCTTTTGTTGAACGCCATCATCAGCGATTTCAAAAGCTGCAAAACGCGGTTGCCGCCGGCGTCGGTGTCAAAATAGTAGATGGGCAGCACCAGTAAAAACACGGCGGCATAAAGCCCGAGAAACAGAACTTGCAGAGAGGCGGTCAGCTTTTTATGTCTGACAAAGCGGAAAATGCACGAGCACACAATTGCTGCGGCAAGCACGGTGAGGGAGAGGATAAAAAAGATATTCCAGACCATGACGCGGCTCCTTTGCTTAGTATATCTGTATTATACTAAAACAAATGATTTTGTGTCAATAGTTATTCAAACGAAACTCTGTTAAATAGCCTGCAAGCTTTCCCCATGCAAAAAAATCCCCTGAGGGATGTGCCCTCAGGGGAAGAAAACCGTTTGATTTTTTATGTGCTTTGAAC
>JBGUOX010000008.1:0-18477 GCA_045129995.1 Ruminococcus sp.
CACCCGTTCCCATACCGAACACGGAAGTTAAGCTCAGTGGTGCCGAAGATAGTGCCTTGGCGACGAGGTGTGAAAATAGGGAGATGCCAATATTTGTAGCGAGTTTTCCTTTATCTGATGAAGCTGACTTTTACAGTCGGCTTTTTATTTTGCGAATTAAAGGAGCTGACAGTCGGCTTGTTTTATACACGTAAAAACAAAACCTCCGCTTTTATTGCGGAGATTTATAGACAAGGAATAAAAAATCTGCTATCATAAATATATAAACGGGGATTAGCGGAGGAACAGCGTTGTGCCTGAGTATAGCGAACAAGATTTGAAATATGCGGCTGAGCTTCGCGAGGAGCTCCATAAAGAAGCTTTGTCGATCGTTAGAAAAACACGCCCGAATGTAACGGAGGTTATTGACTGCCATCCTGTAGAGGATTTCTTTCGGGAGCATTGGGATTATCCCGGAAAGTGGTATACGGTTGTGGCTATCCCAAACGGTTATCGCAGCCGTAAAGAATTTGTGGATTCCATTGTTAGTGATACGCTCTCAGGTAGTGATAATAATATCTTCGGATCAAAGAACGCGACTGGCACTGATTGGAAACCGCAAAAGCAGACAAATCATATGGATGATCCATTTTATTTGCTGTTAGCTGAGTATCCTGATCTTGTTGTGGATTTCTTTATTGCTCAGGACGATTGGTATTGCGGTTATGAATCTCACCGTATGGCGCTGAAATTCGCTTTTGATTCACTTTCTGATGAATGGACAGGAGATCCCGATTCGGCGACGGGGAAAAGGATCCTTGCCGAGGAACTGATGTCATCCGAGGTCCGGAACGGAAAGCTGAATTATCGAAAAGCATTTCTGGATCCTCCGTATAAGAACGGCTACTCGGAAAACGATTTCAAACGCGTCAATGCCGCTCTTTTTCCAAACGGAACAGACGAGCTTGAAGTTTACGAATGGAGCACGGATTGGTCTGATTATTTTGACGACGGCCGCGAGTGGTGGGGGACATTATGCCTAACGGTATATGACAAAGCTCTCAATCGTTTTGTTGTGATTATGGCTTCGGCAACCGACTGATTCTATCAATGTATTAAAAGCAGCCTATTATAATATGAAGGCGCCGTACAAAACCCTACGCAAAAACTGCGCTTTAGGTATTGGCGGCGCCAAGGATCATTTATCTTTATTTTTGTTCTTTGCTTTTTCGGCAAGTTCTTTTATTTTATCTCTGACTATTTTTTTCTGTTCATCGTTCAGAAGCTGGTATTTGTAAAGAAACGAAAGGCTTTCGTTGGTGATTTCAAAATCCCGTTCCTTGTCGGGCAGATGACTCATTTTAACACTCCTTTCTTTTGACAGGTTGATTATTTGGTAAGGATTATAAGCTCTTATAACTGTATTATAACATATAGATTGCAAAAAGCAAACCATTATTAACAAATAATATGACTATTTTGCTTTGTTAAGGCAAGGCGTTAAGGCGCTAAATCGACAGGCAAGGTGATTTGCGACTGTTTCCGGACAGTCAACATTTGATTGCAACAGGCAAAGGTTTCGGATTATGCTATCCGGATTGTTTTTAGAATAGTTTAAATGTAGGAGGAAAATATATGGATTTTTTAACACTTGCAAATGATAGGTATTCTGCAAGAAAATTTGTAAGCGGAGAGGTTCCGAAGGAATATGTCTACAAAATTATTGAAGCCGGTTTGTGCGCGCCGACTGCGGTTAACTATCAGCCGTTTAAGATTTGGGCGTTTGAGAGCGCGGAAGCAAAGACAAAGCTGCTTTCCTGCACAAAGATGAAGTTTATTGAGCCGGCGCCGGTCATATTTGCCGTCGGAGCAAAGCCCGAAAGCGCGTGGGTGCGTCCATATGATCAGAAGAACTTTGCCGAGATCGACGCGTCAATAGTGACAACGCATATGATGCTCGCTATTCACGACCTTGGCTATGGATCGACGTGGATCGGTCACTTTGACGCCGGCGCGTTAAAAAAGCTGTTTCCTGAAATGGAAGACTTCGAGTTGATCGCTCTTCTGCCCGTAGGAGTGATGGCTGATGATTGCAAGCCGTCCGAAAGGCACTCTGTTTCAAAAAGCAGGGATGAGCTGGTAAAGATCCTTTGATCCTGCGCGTTTCGGAAACTGATCGTTTCTTTTGATCTGACCGAATATTTTTAAAAGCCGGCGCTGATTATGACATAAAGGTATTAAAAATCTGATTCTTTATGTTATACTGAAAACAGAATATGAAGATTACAAATCAATTGTCATAAAGGAGAACGCTATGAAACGACCGCTTGGTGTGATAGGACTTGTGTACCTGTCGGCACTTGCGGTCTTTTTCCATTTTCACGACAGCTTTTTAACGCCGTTATTGTGTATTTGCGCGACGGCGGCAGTTGTCGCGGCAGTGTTTTGGAAGCTGCATAAACGCGACAGCAGGTTGCCTGTCACGATAATTGTTGTGGGGCTCACTGCTTTGACAGCGGCACTGTCATTAACAGGGTACCGCGCCTGGAAGTGCGATCCTATCGTCAATGATTATTCTGATAAAGAAATATTCATTGAAGGATATGTGATGGATGATCTGCATATCAAAGGAAAAGTAACTGTATTTACGCTTCAGGCGGAGAAGATCAACAATGAGCAGCGCGGATGCAAAATCGGCTGCACCTATATGGGCAAAATCGACTTGCAGCCCTTTGACTGCGTGAAGATCCATATGACGCCGACTGTGAATAATAACGCCTATTCTCAAAGCCGAGGCGTTTTTATGACAGCCTTTGGACTGAAATCCGACATAACCGCGACGGGCGAAAAGCATTCAAGCCTGTATTCTGTTGCGGTTGATGTGCGAAACAAAATAAAAGGATCCTTTGACCGATGGTTGGATCCAAATGCCGCCGGCTTGTGTACGGCTGTGCTGCTGGGCGACAAAACTTCGCTCTCATCCGATGTGCGTGAAGCTTTTACAAAAACAGGTGTGTCTTATTTGATCGTTGTGTCAGGAATGCATCTTATGATCGTTACTCTGCTGCTTCGGCTTTTGCTTAGAAAGCTTCAACTCAACGATTTGATTTCCGCGGTCGCGGTCATCGCTTTTATAATCTGTTTTTCCGCGGTTACCGGTTTTTCGTCTTCCGTCATACGTGCAGGTATCATGCTTTCGCTTGTGTATATAGCGCCTGTTGTATACCGCGAATCCGACAGTATCAATTCGCTTGGAATTGCGGCATTGGTTCTGACTGTGCCTAATCCGTTTTCCGTGGGGAATGTCGGTCTGCTGTTATCCTTTGCGGCGACGTTCGGTATTTTGCTGTGGAGCGACAAGCTGTATGCCTTTTCTATAAATGCATTACATATGTCCGCTCCGTCACGCCGTAAAATATCCGGCATAAAGCAGCGCGTTTTATGGTTGGTAAGATGGGCGATAAAATCGGTTCTGCGATTCATTTGTGCGTCCGTATCGGCGACGCTTTGGGTGATTCCGTTTACCGTTTTGTTTTTTGAGAGCATTTCGCCTCTGACCGTGCTCATATCCTGCATCGCATATCCGCTGACCTTCGTTGTTTTATTGTTTGCGTTGCTGTCGGCGATCATCGCATTGCTTGGCATTCAGTTTATGCCTTTCGCGCCGCTGATCAATACGCTGTCTGCGTGGTTGGTTGATTTTGTTCGTTGGTGTTCCGAGCTTCCGTTTTGTCAGGTGATCGCAGACGATGTGTATTGGTACGTTTGGTTAGCGGTTTCAGCAGTTTTGGTGGCGGTCGGTTATTGCGTACACGCCAGAAAAACATATGTGTTTGTTGCAATTGTCACATCTGTTCTCACGCTGTCCATAGGCGCGTCGCTTACAAGCTTATTATCACGTCCGTCGGCAGACTTTTTTCTGATACGAAGCGGCAGCGGCTATTCGGCGGCTGTGCGCAGGGGAGAGAACCTTTCGGTTCTCAGCTGCGGCGGCAGTTCGAGCGGTCTTTCCATTCTTCAAAAGCAAATGAAACGTACTCAGCGCATCGATAATATTTTGTTAACAAATTCGCGGCAGGGCAGTCTTGCGTATCTCGGAAATCTGACGGCGGAATATGATATAGGCAATATTCTGATGTACGCGCCCGAGTATGATCCGGAAGCGGTTTCGGCAGAGGATGTTCGTCTTTTTGACGACAACACAAGCTTTACACTGGAGCTAAACAGCGAGGTAAAAGTTAAAGTTTTCGCAATTCACGGAATGGTCTGTCGGTTGGTATCATCCGATAACGCTTCTGTGCTGTTGTTGCCGGGAAAAGCAGATGTTACCGGTCTGCCGGAAGAAATGCTAAAAGCGGATCTCGTAATCTTGGAAGGGAGCGCCGAGAATCTTTCGTTGTTTGATCATGCAAAAGTTATCTCTGTCAGCGGACGAAACCGCACGGAAGCGGAATTGGTGCCGACAGGAGAGGTAATAGAATATAAACTATAGAGCTGATGTATTAATAGCTGCATATCTCTTGCACGGTTCGCTGAAAACGTGCCGCCGGCACGTTTTCTTAACGCTCACATTCGATTCCCAATCCGCTTTTTTGGAGCGGATGATGTATTGCGCATAGGGAAACAACGTTCTGCGCCGCTTGCTGCGGCGTGATCACAGTCAAAGGTATCATCTGCGCGGTTCGCTGAAAACGTGCCGCCGGCACGTTTTCTTAACGCTCACATTCGATTCCCGATCCGCTTTGCCAAAAAAATAAAGACGCCTTTGAGGCGTCCTTATTTTTTGGAGCGGATGATGGGAATCGAACCCACACGATCAGCTTGGAAGGCTGAAGTTCTACCACTAAACTACATCCGCGTTTTAAATCATATTGATTATATCACTGACCGGCAATATTGTCAAGTCGTTTTTTTGGTCTATATAAATTAGTTTTTTAGCTATAGCAATTTCGCTAAAAAAATAATAGTTTCTTGTGCAGATAGCAAATTGCATATCATTGAAATATTTGGTATCATAGAATAGGTACAGATTGTAATCTGAAACTGTAATTTTATTTAGGAGTGAGAAATGTGAACAAGAAAGTAACAAGCATTGTGCTTGCGCTTTGCATGATCGTATCATGCTTTGCGTTCGGCAGTGTGTCAGTCTCTGCCGCAAGCACAACGGACAACAGTGTTTCCGCGTCTGTAACTTCCGGGTCCACAGCAGCAAACTATGGCTTGGCAAGCCAGGTTAAGGATGGCAACATCCTCCACTGCTTCGACTGGAAGTATAACGACATCAAAGCGGAACTCAAAAACATCGCAGAGGCGGGATTTACCACGATCCAGACCTCTCCTGTTGCCAATTCCGACCCCTTGAATCAGTGGTACGGTTTGTATCTGCCATTGGCTTTCAGGTGCGACGGCAACTATCTCGGCAGCAGATCTGAGCTTCAGGCGCTCTGTGCCGAAGCGGACAATTACGGCATCAAGGTTATTTGCGACGTTGTTGCAAACCACCTTTCCGGTGACCACAACATCATCCAGGATGACCTTAAGGACTCCAAGTATTGGCACACTTGGGGCGGCGTTCCCGACGACAAGTGGGGAGACCGCGGTTGGGTAACCAACGGCGAGATCGGTATGGCCGACCTCAAAACCGAGGACAGCTATGTTCAGCAGGTCGTTTATAACTATCTTCTTGACCTGAAGAGCCTCGGCGTTGACGGCTTCCGTTTTGATGCCGCAAAGCACATCGGACTTCCCTCAGAGGGAGATAACTTCTGGAAAAAAATGTCACAGACCGGTCTTTTCTCCTATGGTGAGATCCTTGACGAGCCGGGTGGTAACGGCGACGCGATCATGAAAGAGTATTCCGACTACATCGGCGTTACCGACAGCGTCTTCAGCGGCACTGTTATGGGCGCGATCAGAGACGGCAGAGTGGATTCAAGCAACGGCAACTGGGTAAACAGAGGCGTTGCTGCCGATAAGATCGTTTATTGGGGGGAAAGCCACGATACCTACTCAAATAACGGCGGCTGGACAAAGAATATCGACCAAAACAAGGTAGACCGCGCCTATGCTGTTGTTGCGGCAAGAGCAAATTCGCAGTCCCTGTATTTGTCAAGACCTCCCTTCTCCGATAAGGAACAGATCATGGCTGGTCAGAAGGGCAGCACCCACTTCACCGCAAAAGAGATCGCCGCGGTTAACCACTTCCACAACGCGATGATCGGCACAAACGAGTATTACACCACCAGTGACAACTGCTTTGTTGTTTGCCGCGGCGGCGGCGCCGTCATTGTTGCGGCAAACGGCTCCAATTTCTCCGTCACGGTTCCCAACGGCGGCGGCATCGTTCCTTCGGGCGATTACACCGACGAAGTCACCGGCAACCACTGGACGGTCAACGGCAGCACCATGAGCGGTCAAATCGGTTCTTCCGGTATCGCGGTAATCTACAACGCGAAGCCCGCAGGTCCTTCCGTTTCCGCGGTTCCCGGAACATCTACCTACAAGACAGACACACTTAACGTAACTCTCAGCTACAGCGAAGCAACCTCCGGCACCTATTCCATCGACGGCGGCGCTGCGCAGAGCTTCACCGGCAGCAAGACCGTTACCATCGGTCAGGGCAAGGATTACGGCACCAGAACTACTATCACCGTTACCGCTACCAACGGTACCGATACCGACAGCGAAACCTATACCTACACCAAGGTTGATCCAAACGCAACACAAACAGTTTACTTTGACAATTCGTCCTATAACTGGTCGCAGGTATACTGCTATATGTATATTGAAGGCGGCACAGTCAGCAACGGTCAGTGGCCAGGCGTATTGATGACTCAGGGCAACAATAATATCTATCAGTATGACGTTCCCTCCGGCTTGGAAAACGCTTTGTGTATCTTCACCGAAACTAACGATGCCACGACCAACCGCTATCCCGCTGACGGCGAAACCGGTATGTCGCTGGACGGCAATTCGATGATATTCGGCGCAAACCATTCTTGGGATGTTTACACCGGCGGAACTCCTACACCTACTCAGGGTACCAATCCCGTGCAGCCTACACAACCGACTAACCCGCCTGCAGGCAAGGTTCTTATCGGTGATGTTGACTTTAACGGCAGAATCACCGTAAAGGACGCTACTTTGATCCAGATCCATCTGGCGGAAATGCAGCAGCTTTCTACCGAAGCGCAGGCAGCCGCCGACGTGAATCAGGATAGACTTTTGACCGTCAAGGATGTTACAGTGCTGCAGCGCTATCTGGCAGATTTCAGCGACAGCACCTGCTATGCAGGCAGATACACCGACGGCTCAGAACCTGAAACTCAGCCGACTCAGCCCACTACACCGGTCACCGGTCAAACAATTTACTTTGACAATAGTGCCTATGGCTGGTCGAATGTATACTGCTACATTTACAATGATTCCGATTCAGCCGCTGCTTGGCCGGGCGCACAGATGACCAGAGGCTCCGACAATGTTTACTATTTGAGCGTACCCTCCGGTTACGAAAACGGCTATGCAATGTTCGCCGAAAGCGAGACCTCTTCCAACCGTTATCCTGCGGATATGGAACCCGGACTGCCCATCGGAGGCAAATCCATGGAGCTTGCCGCGAACCATTCTTGGATCGAATACGGCACTCAGCCTTCGACAGAGCCTACTCAGCCTACTCAGCCTGTCACCGATCCCGTTGAGGACAGTTGTATCTACTTCCGTAACGTCTATAGCTGGGGTACCGTATACGCTCATATGTGGAATTCCAACGACACATCACAGGGTACCACATGGAACGGCACTCAGATGACTCATGTCGGCAACGGAGTATGGCGTGTTGATGTACCTTCGGGTTATAACATGGTCGTCTTTAATGACGGTTCTAATCAGACAGATGATTTGTCAATGGTATTTGGCAATGTCTATGATGATACCAACCACACCTGGACGCCTTTCGACGGCACTCATCAGGAGGATCCTCAAGGCAGAACCATTATCTTCTCCGATAATATGGGATGGGGCTCCGTCAATATCCATTATTGGGGCGGTTCCTCCGAAAGCTCGTGGCCGGGCGTCGCGATGACTTCTATCGGAACCAACTATTTAGGCGAAACTCAGTATTCGGCTGTCATTCCTTCCGACAGCACCGGCGTTGTGTTCAACAACGGCAGCAACCAAACCGTTGACGTCACCGATCTTAATCACTACGGCTTCTATCTTACCAGCCAAAACGGCGAAGGCAAGTGGGAAGTTGGAACATGGGATGAGTGATCATTCTACAAACTTATTTTCACCCCTCGGTTTTCCGAGGGGTGTTTTTGCGCTATGCTAAGTTTATCCGTTATAAAACCGCAGTTACTATGAAATCAGCCAAGGGCGGACGAGGGCGTCTGCGACGCTTTTTTACCAAAACCGCCGCGCTTGCGTTTGATTTATCGTGCTTTTTATACATTGTAAAAAGAAGGTAAATGTGATAAAATTAACAAGGTAAATCATATCGTATCAAAAGCAGGATCGGGGGAATAATATGCGGAAGCTTGCACAACGCACCGAAGCGGTAGTAAGTCTGAGCGCTTTGGAGCATAACGTGCGCCGTATCCGTGAGATCATCGGCGACGGCGTGGAGATCATGGCAGTGCTCAAGGGCGACGGATATGGTCACGGCGAAAAGGGCATCTATTCCACACTTAAAAAATGCGGAATCGAACGCTATGCGGTCGCAGTGTGGGAGGAAGGCGCTTCTCTGCGCGAGGCAGGCTGCACCGAGCCGATCTTGCTGTTGGGCGACACCTGCGACGGACAGTTGGAAAACATCATCAAATACAGCCTTACACCGGCGATCTTCTCCTATGACACCGCTCAAAAGCTGGATATGCTGGCTCGCTGGAGCGGCTTGACCTGCCCGGTCCATATCAAGATCGACACCGGTATGAGCCGCATCGGCTTTGCAGACGACGAGCGTTCAATTGAGCTGATTCAGCGGATCAACGCGCTGGAGAATATCGAGATCACCGGAGCGTTCACACACTTTGCTCGTGCGGACGAGCCCGACGGCGTAAGCGCCAAGGCGCAGTTTGAGCGTTACATCCGTATGCTGGAACGCCTTGAGGACGCCGGAGTCAAAATCCCCTGCAAGCACGTTGCAAACAGTCCGGCGATTTTGCTGCGCCCTGAAACAAGACTGGACGCGGTGCGCGCAGGCGATATTTTGTTCGGCTTGTGTCCGATCGACGAAGACGACTGGGCAAATGCCGATTTTCGTCAGGTGATGCACTGGTACACGTATGTCGTGATGGTCAAGGAAGTACCGGCAGGCACCGAGGTCGGCTACGGCGGAACCTTTGTTGCCAAGCGGAATACAAAAATCGCTACTATCCCCGTAGGCTTTGCCGACGGCTACAGCCGCGCGCTGTCCAACAAGGGCAAGGTGCGCATAAACGGCGAGGAAGCGCCGATCATCGGCAGGGTTTGTATGGATCAGTTTATGGTTGACGTCACCGACATCGGCGAGGTCAAACGCGGCGACACGGTTTCGCTGCTTGATGATAAGCTGAGCGTTCTGTGGATGGCTGACTTGCTGGATAAAAATGTGGACGAGATCGTTTGCGGCATTTCAAAACGCGTGCCGCGAATTTATGAAGACTAAACTCAGGAGTGGGAAGATATGGCTAGTGCTTATACATTTAAGATTCTGAAAAACGCGAGCTTCGGTAAGATGAAGGAAGCTATCGAAACGGTTCACGAGCGTTCGGGTAAAAACCGGGTAAAAATCTTTTTTGATATGCTCTACTGCGCCAAAAAATACGGCGCGGGTTACTATGATTATCAGATTTTCGCGTTTTACAACCTTAACAAGGAGCAGCGCAAAACCTATGTAACGCGCTTGATCAGCAAAAAGTTCAACACCTTTATGAACGACTATGAATACGCGCATTTTTTGGAGAATAAAGACGAGTTCAACAAGCTCTACAAGGATTATATCGGCAGAGATTTCATCCAGTTCCAGGAAGCGACAAAGGACGAGGTAAAAGCGTTCTGCGAAAAACATCCGGTTCTGTTCTGCAAAATGCAGGATCTGGAGTGCGGTCACGGCTGCGAGCGAATCAAGGTCGCGGATTACAAAACCTTTGACGAATTGTACGCGTATCTAAAAGAAAAGGATTTCTGCATTCTTGAGGAAAACATCGAGCAGCATCCCGATGTTCAGAAGCTTTATCCCAACGCTGTAAATTCCATGCGATTCATCACCGTGCTCGACAAGGACGGCGAACCGCATTTGCTGTACATCGTTCAAAAAATGGGCTTGGGCGGCAGCATCATAGACAACAACTGTCTTTTCACGCCTGTTGATCCCGAAACCGGAGTGATGAAGTATCCTGCGCATTCGGGCGATACGCTCAAGGGCATAATTTATGAAGAACATCCCGACACCCACGTTAAGATCCAGGGCTACAAAATTCCGTATGTAAAAGAAGCGGTGCAGATGGTTTTGAAGGCGGCAAAGGTAACGCCGCAGATCCGCTATGTTGGATGGGACGTTGCGACCACGACCCACGGTCCTGCCATCATTGAGGGCAACACCTATTGCGCGCATGACTTCTGGCAGCTGCCGCCGCATACTCCGAACGGCATCGGAATGCTGCCCGAAATCAAAAAATATGTTCCTGAGTTTTTTGAGGGCAAAATAAAGTAAAAACAATTGAAAGCAGAAAATTCTAATTTAGAAAAAACCTGCCTTGTTCCAAATTTAGGAAGCAAGGCAGGTTTCGTTTTTACTGTATAGTTAATTCCCGGTCGTTTTTACCATCAGGCGCGGAACGGCGTTCTAAACTAACTCAGCAGAGGGGAGGGCGCGTTCAGTCCCCGCGACGCTGTCCGTCAGATGGAACTTTCCAAAGGCGCCCCGAAATCAGCATCCGCAGCCGTCGTTACAGCCGCAACCGTTGTTGCCGCAGCCGTTGCCGCCGCAGCAGCACAGGATCAAGAGGATAAGAATGATGCAGCCGCAGCCGTTGTTGTTACCGAAGAAATTCATACGTCAACCTCCTTTCGTTTACACTACATACTATTGCGAAAGGAGAAAAGTGTGATAAGACAAAAGAAAAAAAGCATACGAAGCAAAAACCTCGTATGCTTTTTTCTAAATCAGAATAATAATTACACGTTAAAGCGGAACAGCACAACGTCGCCGTCCTTCATTACATATTCCTTGCCTTCGCTGCGCACCAAGCCTTTTTCCTTGGCTGCCGCCATACTGCCGCAGGCGATCAAATCGTCATAGGCAATTACCTCTGCGCGAATAAATCCGCGCTCAAAGTCCGAGTGAATCTTGCCGGCTGCCTGGGGAGCCTTGGTGCCGTTTTTGATCGTCCACGCGCGAACCTCCTGCTTTCCTGCGGTGAGGTAGGAGATGAGTCCCAGAAGTGAATAACATTCTTTGACCAGTCGGTCAAGACCGCTTTCCTCCAAACCCATATCGGCGAGGAACATTTCTTTTTCCTCTTTGTCCATCTCAACTATCTCTTCTTCGATCTGAGCGCAAATCGGAAGAACGCCTGCGTGCTCCTCGGCGGCAATCTCCTGAACCTTCTTTAAGCCCTCGTTGCTGTCAAGACCGTTCGAAAAGTCATCGTCGCTCATATTGGCGGCATAAATCACAGGCTTGCTTGTCAGCAGAGCCACCTCGCTGAGCAGCGCTTGTTCCTCCTCGTCGCACTCAACGCTTCTTGCCGGCTTGCCCTGTTCCAGTGTTTCAAGCACACGGGTGTAAAAATCCAGGTCGCGCTGGAATTTTTTATCGCCCTTAATCATTTTTTTGGTTTTGTCAATGCGGCGCTCCATCATTTCAACATCCGAAAGTATCAGCTCCAGATTGATCGTTTCAATGTCGCGCGCCGGGTCAATGTTGCCCTCAACGTGAATGATGTCATCGTTTTCAAAGCAGCGGACAACGTGTACGATCGCGTCGCACTCGCGGATGTTGGACAAAAACTTGTTGCCCAAGCCCTCGCCCTTGGATGCTCCTTTGACCAAGCCCGCGATGTCCACAAACTCTATAGTGGCAGGCGTGTATTTTTCCGGGTCATACATTTCGGCAAGCACGTCCAAACGCTTGTCCGGCACAGCAACCACGCCGATGTTCGGCTCGATTGTGCAAAACGGATAGTTAGCGCTTTGCGCGCCGGCGTTGGTGATCGCGTTAAACAGGGTGCTTTTGCCCACGTTGGGCAGACCGACGATTCCTAATTTCATTATTCTGTTCTCCTTTATAACAAGATAAAACACTTGCGAAATTTTCTATAATATAGTATCATAAGTCTACAGTAATTACAAGTAAAAGGTGATTATATGATAGAAAAAACCGTTTTTATGAAGGTTGAAGAACAAAATCTTGCCACTTCCATGGGCAGCGGCACGCTTGAGGTGCTTGCAACGCCGTGCGGTCAAATTCAAAACTGCGGTATGGTATAATTTGTTTAAAAATTTTAACGGATAAAATAAACAAATCTATTGAAATATTTTACCTATAATGCTATAATAAAGATGCCAAATATTTTACAATAATAAAATGAACACTTTGCGGAAACAGTATTTTTATCATACTTTGGTAAAAATACAGGCTCTGCTTTATCGTGCTGTTTCCTAAATAGTGTTCGATTTTGTAAAATGTTTGGCGACATTGAGCTATGTGTTTTTCGGCGTAGCTCGTTTGGGCTGCGCTTTTTATAATTATCATCTATTGCAAATACTATGAAAGGAACGTGATGATATGAAAAAGATTCTATCCGCTTTATTAGTCATCGCTATTGCAGGAACTGCCTTTGCTGCTGCTCCTTCCGCTCTTGCAAAGACAACTACATACAAGCTCGGTGATACCAATATGGACGGTGCTTTGACGGTTTCCGACGTTACGGAAATTCAAAGAGTCATCGCTCAACTCAACGCTGATAAAAAAGGTTATATAAAACTGTTGGGCGACGTAAACGGCGGCGGTTTGGATATATCGGACGCTACGGAGCTTCAAAAATACCTTGCGGAATATAAGACGGAATATCCAATTAACAAAAAGCTGATTTCGATCGGCGCAGGCGGCGGAGTGGTAGAAAACGTTGAGGTCGTTGCCGAGGTCGAGGGCAAGAAGGAGTACCAGAAGGTAGACAACTGGGCGATCCAGATGTTTGATGCCAACGGTGACAGAGTTCCTTATTACTATGTTGCAAAAGCAGATAGTGAGCTAAAGGAACGAGCGGGAAATTCAGCTCTTAAATCAGGGTATATGAACTCTCGACTCGCTTATGAGGACGAGAACGGCAATCCTGACCCGAGTAAGGCGACTATTTATTGGGAGAAAAACGATACCGTTTCAACAACACCTGACGCTATTTTCTTAGCTAAAGGAGCCAAGTTGGATGGAAGCGATGATATCGCTGTCGCGAGAGACGGCTTCATTAAAGCCTACAACGCCAACAAAGGCAAGTACACGTTTGACCTTCCTCTCTTGGAGGAGACTAATGTGACGGCGAAGGTATCTTGGGATGCTGTTGGCGACAAGGACACCTATTCCGTACAGCTTTACAAGGACGGAACCGCTATTGGCGACGCCCAGACCGTAGACGGTACTGAGTGCACTTTTGAGGGCTTAGCAGAGGGTAGTTACGCTGTTGTAGTAACCCCGAACGCAAGCGGTAGAGCTGTAAGAAAAGAGTTCACCGTACAGGCTGTGGCAGAAGGCAACAATGATTCCAAAGAAGTAACCCGCATTCAGACGGAGGTCAAGATATGGGTAAAATACTGTAACAACTGTGGTTGTTGGTTAGAGGGTTCGGTATTTGACCATCTTATCACCCGTGAGGATTGGGAAAAATTGAAGAACGAGGCAGCGACTTACGACAGCACATCCATAAACAATATGGGCGGTACAGACGATTACCACAATCATACGCAGTACTATCTGAAGGGATTTACTACACAGGATTTGGTAGATGTACACGTAACTCCTATTACAAAGGAGTCGGCTGAGTCTGTTGGTCCAGGTTCTGGAGCATCTACTGTAGAAGAACAGTTGTACGGTACAGGTGGCAAAAACCTCGAGAAGTATAGACCTGATGGTGACTATACAATCTTCCTGAAGCCAGGTGAGGTACCTGTTGATATGACTCTTGCAGAGCCGTACAAGCAGGGTAGTGTAGTAGAGGATGGACAAGCGTATGCAGGAAACTGCGGACTGATTTTCGTAAACAGCAGAACCGAGTTGGACGACTTCGTACAGGCTTCGATGGATATTGCGAAAAACAAAGCATTTGTCGGAGAAAGAGGGTATGCATTGGAAAATGGCAGACCTAAGATTGTATTTAAGCCTTTTGCAACCGAGGACTTTATTCGATTCAGCTTTAAGGATTTTCACCGCAATGTACAAGGTTGCAACGGTGGGTACCATAACGAGCCCACCAGAGTTATTACCGGCTACGAAAAGGATATGACTCCTGAGACGTATACAGCGAAGCTCACCGTGAAGTAAGATGTGCGTATAGCGTAGAATAATAGTTAGTATTAGAGCCACCCGGGCGTTAGAGCTTGGGTGGCTTTCTTCACCCACGATGTTCTTTTGCTTTGATGATTATATAATAACATTAAACTTATAAAACTTCCTTTATAACAAGATAAAACACTTGCGAAATTTTCTATAATATAGTATCATAAATCTGTAGTAATTACAAGTAAAAGGTGATTATATGATAGAAAAAACCGTTTTTATGAAGGTTGAAGAACAAAATCTTGCCACCTCCATGGGCAGCGGCACGCTTGAGGTGCTTGCAACGCCGTCGGTGGCGGCGCTTATGGAATACGCCGCGTCGTCGCTTGCGACGGAGCTGCTCGGCGATGAAGCATTGACTACCGTAGGCACCATGATCTCCATTGAACATCTAAGTCCGACGCCGCTCGGCGCGGAGGTGACCGCCACGGCAAGGCTGACAAAGCAGGACGGCAGGAGCTTTCATTTTGAGGTCAGCGCGTCTGATAAAAAGGGAGAGATCGCACGCGGCACCCACACGCGCGTCAGCGTAAAGGCTAAATCCTTTCAGGAGAAAGCGGACACAAAGTTCAATAAATACCGCTATGTGCTTTTTGATCTCGACGGAACGGTAAGCCGCAGCGCCGAGGGCATCCGCGCGTCGCTTGAATACGCGATAAAGCAGATGGATGTTCCTATGCCGGATCTTAACGACTACACGCTTTACATCGGTCCTCCGCTGATAGATACCTTCAAAAATCTGGTCGGACTGGATGATGAACGCGCGGAGATCGGAGCGCATCTTTACCGCAGCTATTACAATAAGCGCGGCAAGCTGCTTAATCACGCCTACGACGGGGTAGAGGATCTGCTGAAAAAGCTTAAGGCGGAGGGCTATCTGCTTGCGGTGTGCACCTCAAAATATGAGCCGTTTGCCGAGGAGATCCTTCGTATTCTGGAGCTGAACGAATACTTCGACGCCGTGTGCGGCTCCAATGTTGACGGCAGCCGCAAGGACAAGTGCGATTTGATCCCGTACGCGGTGGAAATGCTCGGCGGCAAATTTGACCGTGACCGCGAAAAGACTGTTATGCTCGGCGACACCTATTACGACGCGCGCGGCGCCAAAGAGAGCGGAGTAGATTTCATCGGCGTGCGCTATGGTTACGGCACCGAGCAGGCAATGCGCGACGAAGGCGCAGTGCTGTTCGCGGATACGCCCGGCGACATCGAGGCTCTTCTCAAGGCATAAAACGATCTTCATCCGCGTATAATGAAGCGGGTGATGTATTATGTTCGTTTTCAACTTCAAGCCGCTTAAGCACAAAAAGCTCCTTGTTATCGTGACAGCGGCAGTTGCGCTGACTTCGCTTTTTTGCGTTTTTATTGCCGTAAAAGGCAATCAGAAGCCGCCTAAAACTGCGCAAAGCACCACGGGCGTATGTTACGATACCTCGGTTGAAAACGACGGCTACGCTTCGTTTTTCGCTCAGCTGGACATTGAAGCGGAAAATGAACCGCTGAAAAGCAGGGAAGTGGTGATCCCCGAAGAATTTAACCAAACCTATGACGATTACAACGCGCTGCAAAAGCACGCAGGGCTTGATTTGACGCGCTTCAAAGGGAGTACGGCGCAGGAGCTGACATTCGCCCTGAAAAACGGAAAAGCGCCGTTTGCCGTGCTGCTAACGGCTGACGACCGCGTTATAGGCGGACATTTGACAAACGGAGAGTATGGCAGCGAGATGCTGCCGTTGATTTGAATATGGAACGCTTGGACAAATACTTGTCGTCGCGTAGCGGATTGAGCCGCCGTGACGCTCAAAAGAAAATCAAATGCGGCGAGGTGACGCTCGACGGCGAAGTTTGCCGCCAAATCGACCGTAAGGTAGGCGGCGAAAGCGTCGTTGCCTTAAACGGTCAAACGGTTTCCTCCGAAAAATATATGTATATAATGATGAACAAGCCCGCGGGCGTGGTTTCG
Source organism: Ruminococcus sp. (assembly GCA_045129995.1). Lineage (GTDB taxonomy): Bacteria > Bacillota > Clostridia > Oscillospirales > Acutalibacteraceae > Ruminococcoides. The sequence goes on from JBGUOX010000008.1 coordinate 16,473, forward strand.
GCAACCGAGGATAAGCGCGAAAAAACCGTGCTGGATATTCTGCCGCCGGAGCTTAGGCGCCGCGGCTTGTTTCCTGCCGGAAGGCTGGACAAGGATACCGAGGGTTTGCTGATCATTACAAATGACGGCGAAATGGCGCATCGAATGCTTTCGCCGAAAAAACACGTCGAAAAAACTTATATAGCCACGCTGGACAAGCCTGCCGGCGAACAAACGATTGAAGCGTTTGAGCGCGGAATTGTCCTTAGCGACGGCACCGAGCTTATGCCGGCAAAGCTTAAGCTCGACATAAATGACAATAATGTAGCAACTGTTACAATTTGCGAGGGTAAATTTCATCAAGTTAAGCGGATGTTTGCTGCTTGCGGGCTAAATGTTGTGCACCTTAAACGAATATCTATAGGAAATTTGTATTTAGATAGCAATTTGCCCATAGGATCTTGTAAATCTTTGACAAATTTGGAGATTCAAGCAGTTTTTATCGGCAATATACACTAAAATGAACTTTGATTTTTTACGGTATAATTATTTTAAATAAAATACGACGGTAATATTTAGTCAAAATCGGTATAGTAAAAGTTTGCGAAAAGTGATATATTATTAGATGTAATAAAGCTATTACATATCAAACGGAGGTATTATTTACATGGCAAGTTTATCATTAAGAAATGTGTACAAAATTTATGATGGCAATGTCACCGCAGTTAAGGACTTCAACCTTGAGATCGCCGACAAAGAATTTATCATCTTTGTAGGTCCTTCCGGTTGCGGTAAATCCACTACCCTCAGAATGATCGCGGGTCTTGAGGATATTTCAAAGGGCGAGCTCTACATCGGCGGCAAGCTGGTCAACGACGTCGTTCCGAAGGACAGAGATATAGCAATGGTTTTCCAGAACTACGCTCTGTATCCCCATATGACCGTATATGATAACATGGCATTTGGTCTTAAGCTCAGAAAAATGCCTAAGGAAGAAATCAAAAGAAGAGTAGAAGAAGCAGCAAGAATCCTCGGCATCGAGCAGTTCCTCGAAAGAAAGCCGAAGGCTCTCTCCGGCGGTCAGCGCCAGCGTGTTGCTATGGGTCGTGCTATCGTTCGTGATCCCCAGGTATTCCTTCTTGATGAGCCGCTGTCCAACCTGGACGCAAAGCTCCGTGCGCAGATGCGTACCGAGATCTCCAAGCTGCACCAGAGACTGGGCACAACCTTCATCTATGTAACCCACGATCAGACCGAGGCTATGACGCTTGGTACCAGAATCGTTGTTATGAAGGACGGCGTTGTTCAGCAGGTTGACACACCTCAGAACCTCTATGATTTGCCTTGCAATATGTTCGTAGCAGGCTTTATCGGCTCGCCCCAGATGAACTTTATCGACGCTACCGTAGCTAAGAAGGGCGGCAGCTACACCCTCAACTTCGACAAGTACGAGGTTCCGGTTCCCGCTGACAAGTGCGCAGGCGGCAAGCTTGACGCTTATGTAGGCAAGGAAATCATCTTCGGTATCCGTCCCGAGCACGTACACGACGAGGAAGACGAGCTTAACAAGGCGGTTATGCAGTTCGATGCTACCGTTGATGTAACCGAGCTTATGGGCGCAGAGATCTATCTGTATGTTAACATCGCAGGTCAGCCTGTAACCGCGCGCGTTGCTCCTACCTCCAAGTCCAAGGTCGGCGACAAGATCAAAATTTGCTTCAGCCTTGACAAGCTCCATATCTTTGACAAGGAAACCGAGCAGATCATCACCAACTGATAAGTATCTTTTTAGGGCAGCCTGCGCGGCTGCCCTTTTTGTGCAAATCGTCATTTTTAAAAAATCCAAAAAAAGGCTTGCATTTTTCTGTAAAGTGTGGTAATATATTACTTGCGGTTGAAAATCACCGCTATGCGCCGGTAGCTCAGCTGGATAGAGTGTCTGACTACGAATCAGAAGGTCGGGAGTTCGAGTCTCTTCCGGCGCGCCAAAGAAAAAGGGTAAGTGCCAACGGTACTTATCCTTTTT
>JBGUOX010000009.1:0-52249 GCA_045129995.1 Ruminococcus sp.
CAAACTAAGTCCTTTACATTTCTTTGGTCAGTCAGTATGAAGCTTTTCTCCCTGCTCTTTATTCAGTTTTGAAGGTACTTGAAGCGTCGGAAATCCGGCGCTTTTTTTCTTTGTTTTGAAGCGTCAGGAAAGCTTTCGCCCGCCTTTTGAAAGAATCATCTTTCCGATACCTTTTATCAACGGAGGGATAAAGGAGTTTCCTATAATGCAAAAAACGACCGGTAAACCTTCGCGGCTTACCGGTCGATATTATTTATCTGAAATTCTGAAAATCGCTTATACCAAACTCAATTAAACATTATAATTTGAAATCGGTATTACATCTCGGTGACGATCTCGTTTACGGTTTTTCCCGGCGGGATCATCGGCAGAACATTGACGTCGGGACTGATTTGGCAGTCGATCACAACGGTAGTGTTCATTTCGAGAGCTTTTTTAAGCGTCGGCATAATTTCTTCGCTTTTTGTGATGCGCATACCTTCCACGCCGAACGCGTTTGCAAGCTTTATAAAGTCCGTGGCGCGGTGCGGATCGGTCTGTGAAAAGCGGCTGCCGTAGAACAGCTTTTGCCACTGGCGAACCATACCCAGAACGGTGTTGTTCATCACGAGCACGATCACGGGCAGGTCGAAGGATTTCATCGTTACCAGCTCGTTAAGGTTCATATGGAAGCTGCCGTCGCCGGTGAAGAGGAACACGCGCTTATCGGGATGGGAAACCTGCGCGCCGATCGCCGCGCCCATTCCAAAGCCCATCGTTCCCATTCCGCCGGAGGTGAGCAGAGTTTTTTCGGTTTCGATCTTTGCGTGCTGAGCCACCCACATCTGATGCTGTCCGACGTCGGTCGCAATTATGTCGTCGGGCGCTTTAAGCTCGTTGACTGCCTCGATGAACTCCTCGGGGAAGGGATATTCGCTGTAGGGCTTTGACGCGTCGTCAAAATGATGCTTCCATTCCTCGATCTTGGCAAGCCATACATGGTGCTCCTGCTGTTCCAGATCCTTGATCAAAGCCTGCAAAATCAGCTTTGCGTCGCCGAGGATATATTCATCGACCTTGACGTTCTTATTGATCTCGGCTTTGTCGATCTCAAACTGGACGATCTTTGCCTGTTCACCGAACTTTTCGCGGTCGCCTGCCACTCGGTCGGAGAAACGGGCGCCGACAGCGATGATAAGATCGCACGCTGCGGTGATCATACCTGTTTCATAGCCGCCGTGCATACCGATGTTGCCGATGCAAAGCGGATGGCTTGCGGGAAGGCAGCCGAGTCCCATCAAAGAGCAGCAGACCGGAGCGTCGATCAGCTCGGCAAACTGCTTAAATTCCGCACAGGCGTCCGCGCTGAGGATTCCGCCGCCGGCGTAGATCATCGGGCGGCGCGATTTTTTGATAAGCGCCTGAACGCGCGCAACGCTGTCGGGATTTGCGATCTCGTTGGGCTGAGGCTGTTCGGGCACCTCGGGCGTAAACTCGCCGAGCGCGGCTGTGATGTCCTTGGGCACATCCACCAAAACAGGACCTTTTCTGCCGCTTCCGGCAAGCTTGAAGGCTTTGCGGATGGTGGGCGCAAGATCCTCGATCTCGGTTACGAGATAGCTTGCTTTGGTGATCGGCTTAACGATATTTACGATGTCGACCTCCTGGAAGCTGTCGCGTCCAAGCTGGTCGCGGTTGACGTTGCCGGTGATGGCAACGATCGGGATGCTGTCGATATTCGCGGTGGCAAGTCCGGTGACGATGTTTGTTGCGCCGGGACCGGAGGTGGTGATGACCACACCGGTTTTGCCGGTGGAACGCGCATAGCCGTCCGCCGCGTGAGAAGCGCCCTGTTCGTGGGCGGTCAGAATATGTCTGATCTTATCGCTGTACTTATACAGAGCGTCATAGGTGTTGAGCGCCGCGCCGCCGGGATAACCGAAAACTGTGTCGACACCCTGCTCCAGCAAGCATTCACAAATTATATCTGCACCTGTTAACTTCATTTTCATACCCCTTTTCAGAGTTTTAAATAAACGCTAACTTATATTTTAACGCATTAAAGCGTTGTTGTCAATGTTTTGCGGAAAAGTTTCATACAAAGAAAAAGAAGCCCCCGCGGTTTGTGCTCCGCGGAGGCTGTTAAAAAATCAATAGCTTTCAACAAATGCTTTGACCGCATAGACGGTCTTTTGAGACGCCAGCTCGCAGAACTTGATGAAGTCCATTCCCTTGTTTTCGTTGAGGTCGTCGGAGATGGCGCGAAGGATGGCGAAGGGAACTCCGCAGCGATAGCAGACGTGACCGATGGACGCGCCTTCCATTTCGCAGGCGATGGCGCCGAAGCGGTCGTTCAGGCGCATACGCTGAGAGCGGTCAGACACAAAAATGTCGCCGCTGGCAATGACTCCGCGCACGGTTTTTGTGTTCTCAATTTCCGAGCAGATGCTTTCAAGCACGCGAACGGCGGCTTCGTCGCAGTTGAAATAGAGCATTTTGCCGCCCGGAACGCATACCTCTCCCTGCTTGTAGCCGAGAGGAGTCATATTCATATCATGCTCTACGGCTTTTGTGCCGACAACAAGGTCGCCGATGGTGACAACAGGCGACAGAGCGCCCGCGACTCCGCTGTTGAGAACAAGATCGGGCTTGTAGTCGTTTATCAGCGTGGTGGCGCAGATCGCGGCGTTTACCTTGCCCTCGCCGCAGACGACCGCAACAACGTCCTTGCCGCCCAGCGTGCCGCGTGTGAAGGTCATACCGTATTTTTCGTTTGTTTGCTTGTTCTCGCATAGTGCGAGGATGCCGTCGGCTTCGACTTGCATCGCGCAGATGATTCCGATCATTTCAATCGCTCCTTAATCAAAATTTCCTGTTTGGTACATTATAATAGAAAGCGCGGCGAGCGGCGCGGTCTCAGCGCGCAGGATGCGCTTGCCCAGCGTTGCCGCCTTGCCTCCGTTTTGCGTTACTGCAGCGGCTTCGCTTTCCTCAAAGCCGCCCTCGCTGCCGATGAATATTCCGATCGTGCGCGGTTTGCCGGTCAGGATGTCGCGAACGGGAGCTCCGCCCATCTCGTAAAAAAACACCGTTTGCTCGTTTTGCGCGGTCAGCTCCGCCGCTTGCGCGAAGGTAACGCAGTCTGTCACCTCGGGAACAATTCCCCGTCGGCTTTGCATAGCGGCTTGCAGGGCGATTTTTTGCCAGCGTTCGCGTTTTTTGCCGAGGGACCTTTCGTCAGGCCGCGAAACGCATCTTGCCGAGATCATCGGCACGATGCGGCTTACGCCAAGCTCGACGCATTTTTGAACGATGTAGTCCATTTTGTCGCCCTTTGGCAGCGCCTGATAAAGCGTGACAAACACATCGGGTTCGTTCTCACATTTTTTGCGGCTGCGCACAAGCAGCAGGTCGCCTTCGGCTGCCTCGCAGGTGCACTGCTCGCCGCCCGGCGTGACGACCGTGACCTCTTCGCCCTTTCGCAGACGAAGCACACGAGCGTGCTTTTGATTTTCGCCGCTTAAAAGATAAGTGTCGGAGGGTATCTCCTCTCCGCTGAAAAACCAAGCCATTCCAAGCCTCCGTTGATCGCTTTTGTCGGGAAATAACACTATTACTATAATATAAAAAGAAAAGAATTGCAATATCTGTGAATCAATGCTACAATAAAAAAAGAGGTGATTTTTTTGATTACACTGACCGATATTGACATCATTCAGGTGCTTCGTAAAAATAATCTGAACCAGGACACCCTGCAGGACGACGTTGTGGCAAAGCTGCGCGAAAAAGGCCTGAAGGTCGCAACAGCGGAAAGCTGCACGGGCGGTCTGATCAGCGAGCGCATCACGCGCGTAAGCGGCTCCAGCGAGGTTTTTGACTGCGGAGTTTGCTCATACGCCAACGCGATAAAGTCCAAGGTGCTGGGCGTAAGCGAGGAAACGCTGACCGTTTTGGGCGCTGTTTCCGCCGAGACCGCCATTCAAATGGCGGAGGGCGTTAAAAAGCTTTCGGGCGCGGACATCGCCGTAAGCACAACAGGTATAGCCGGTCCCACCGGCGGCACAGCCGAAAAGCCCGTGGGACTTGTGTTTTTGGGCGTGTGCACGGATGAAAAAGCTTATGCCGTAAGACTTATGCTGGGCGGAGTAAACACGCAGAACACGCGCGCGTACATCCGCAAGCTGGCAAGCGACGCCGCTTTGTTTACGGTTTTGTCGGAGTGTCACTCGCGCTGACTCGGTTTTTTCCGAGCAGTGCTTCGCGAAACTGCGTGGGGGTTTTTCCGTTTAGCTTTTTGAACATCCGTGAAAAATACAGTTGATCCGAAAAGCCCGACGAAAACGCTATGTCCTTAACAGACAGGCTTGCGTTTGAAAGCATCATTTCCGCGCGGAGTATCCTTCGCCGGCAAATGTAGTCGATGACCGAAACGCCCATTTCGTCCTTAAAAAGTCGGTACAGGTGGCTGCGGTCGATCTTGAGCTGCTCCGCGACCTCCTTTACGCCAAAGGTGTGGTCGGTGTAGCGCTCCTCGATGATGCTGCGCGCCTTAAGAACATATCCGCTGCCGTCAGCCGATTTGCCCGGATATTTTTCGTAGTAGTAAGAGAACAGGATGATCAGCATTCCGCCGCGGCGAAAAAACAGGCTCAATTCGTCCGAGGAGTCAGGCAGCTCAAAATATCGCTCAAAGCCCTCGATCCCCATGTCGTGTACAACAGGGCTGCTTTCGCAAAGGGCAATGCGGCTTGCGCTTGCGGCTGCCGCCAGCCCGGAGATCTCTATCCATTTGTAGCGCATATCGCTGTTCGGACTAAGCGAAAAAGACGTATACGGAAACACCAAAAACGAGCTTCCCTTGTACACACGGTATTCCTTTTTGTCAATGGTGACGGCGCCGCTGCCGGCATAGACATATCCAAGCTTGTAGCTTTCGTCGGCGGTGCTCTGCATTCTCAGCGTTGCTCCGGTCGCGCTGTCGCCGTTGGAATAGCAGATAAAATCTATGATATTATTCATTATTTCTCCTTGGTTTCTTTTGCAACATATGTCCATAAACAACAAACAAAAGTGCATAGCTTTATAGGGTTGCAACGATTATACTAATAATATATTACACTAAAGTTATATCTTTTTCAATAGTGCAAGGGGTCTTTTAAGAAATGGATTATCAGTATGACGTGGTGAATTATGACAAAAACATTCCCGCGACTATTATGTACTTGAATTTGTCGTCCTCTACACACAAAACAGAGCTTCAATGGCATCGCGAACCCGAGATTGTCTATGTAATTGAAGGCAGATCGGAATGCAGCCGCAACGGAGAATCTCAAATTGTGGAGCAGGGCGATTTTATTATGTTCAACAGCGAGGACGTGCATTTGGTGCGTTCGGCAGAGGGTGCGGGATGCAGGCTTTTGTGCATCAATTTTTCGTTTGAATACATCCGTATGTTCTGCAAGTCGATCGACACGCTGTATTTTGACGTGACGTCGTCCTCCGAGGTGCGTCCGGCGATCGTAGAGCTGCTGAAAAAGATTTCCGACGTAGACACAACAAGCGACTACGCGTCGCTTATCCAGATCGCGTACATCAACAAGCTGTACTATCTGCTTCTTACTCAGTGCGTGGGCTTTCGCCGCGCCGGCGGCTCGCAGGGTCCAAAGCGCGATTTCTCTTACGCGAAAACCGCTATCGCCTATATCAACGAAAACTTCCGCCGCGAGATTTCGCTTGATGAGATCGCGGGCGTGGTAAATCTGTCGCCGTCTTACTTTTCAAAGTATTTTAAAAGCGTAACGCAAATCAGCTTTTCCGAGTATCTTGCAAATCTGCGGCTTGAAAACGCCATCAACGATATGCTGGGGCACAACACCACCGTGTCCACGGCGGCGTTCGAAAACGGCTTTGCCAACGTTAAGTCGTTTATCACTCAATGCAAAAAGGTGTATGACTGCACGCCTGCGCAGTACAAAAAAAGGCTGCTTGCAAAGCGTTAAGGCAATCCGCACACCTGAATTATGCGGTATTGCCTTAAGCAAAACAGCACATCAACAGGGTTGACTCTGCGGAGCCAACCCTTTTTTATCTTTTCCGTCTGCCGCCGACGGGCTGAAGATCACCCGAATAAATACGAAATGATTTTGTAAACGTCGCCGTCCATCACGGCATAGCTGCTGCGCAGCTTGCCTTCGACCTCGGGCGAGATCGCCTGGTGGATGTACAGGCTGTCGATCCCGAAATCCGCGGCTCCGCCGATGTCCGCAAGGCAGTCGTTGCCTATCATAACGGACTCTTCCTTTTTCAGTCCGTAACGGTCAAAGAGGATCTGAAAATAATGGGAGTCGGGCTTTGAGCATTCCTCGTCCGAGCTTATGCAGATACCGTCGAAATATCGCGTCAGCCCAAGGCTGTTCAGCTCGTTTTCGGTGAAGGTGCGCTGGGCGTTTGACAAAAGATATATCCTGCCGCCGTTCGACTTGATGGCGTTAAGCAGCTCAGGCACGCCGTCATAAAGCTTTAGAAACTTTGTTGAAAAACAGCGGAACACCTCGCAAAACTCCAATACCGTCGCTTTTTTCGGCTTTACGCCCTTGCGCGTGAAAAGCGCGCGAAAGACTTTTTCGATCTTGATGTCAACGACGGTGTATTCGGGATGACGGCGGCGCGCGGCGCATTTTTCCTTGGCAACAAGCTCGCCGTATGCCTTGCCCAGCTCCTTGTAGGTGTATTGAGCTCCGTAATAGCCGTAGAGAATCGCCATCTTTTTCCAAAGCTGAGCGCTCCATTCGTCGGTGCGGATGTCCACCAAGGTGCCGTACAGGTCAAAAACATAGTTTTTATATTTCATAATGCGCCTCCCATAGTTGCTGATTTCATTGTAACAATTCCTGACAATAATTGCAATACCTTTTATAATATGATACACTGGTTTAGAGGTGGTTTTATGAGAAAACAGGAAATTGCCCTGCTCGCCGTTGAGGCGCTTAAAAAAGAATATCCCGACGCGATCTGCTCGCTTCAATATACCGACCCTTTGCAGCTGCTCATCGCGACGCGCCTTTCGGCTCAGTGTACCGACGCGCGCGTAAATATGGTAACTCCCGAGCTGTTCAGGCGTTTTCCTACGGTGAACGACTTTGCCGAAGCAGGCAGCGACGAGGTCGCGGAGTATATAAAAAGCTGCGGACTGTACAAAACAAAATCAAGGGACATTGTGGAGATGTGCAAAAAGCTGCGCGATGATTTCGGCGGCGAGGTGCCCGACACGATCGAAGCGCTGACCACCCTGCCGGGCGTCGGCAGAAAAACCGCCAATTTGATTTGCGGCGACGTGTTCGGCAAGCCTGCCGTGGTGGTGGACACCCACTGCATTCGTATCACAACAAAGCTCGGCCTGCACAGGCAGACCGATCCAAAAAAGATAGAAACCGAGCTGAAAAAGCTTTTGCCGCCTGACGAAAGCAACGATTTTTGCCACCGCCTGGTGCTTCACGGCAGAGCTGTATGCACCGCTCGTTCGCCCAAGTGCGCAAGCTGCTGTATGAACGGCTTTTGCCGAACGGGAGTAAAGGAGCTCAAAAATGAACGTTAAGCTGCTGGCGCTCGACCTCGACGGCACCGCTCTGCGCAGCAACAACACCTTGTCGCCCAAGGTCGCAAGGGCGATCGAGGCTGCCGCCGACAGCGGCATTGAGGTCGTCGCCGCAAGCGGCAGACCGTACTGCTCGATGCCAAAGGAGGTGCTTGCGCTGCGCGGCGTGAACTATGTCGTTTCCTCAAACGGCGCGGCTATCCACGACCGCACCGGCAAACGCGTGCACGAAACACCGATGGCAGAGGGCGAGGTTTTGCGGCTGCTCGACCTCACGAGCGGCTATGATCTGATTTGGGAAGCGTTCCTAAACGGCGCGACCTTCACCGACAACCGCTACCTGCGCGATCCTCTCCGCTACGGCTGCACGCCCGCGTATGTAGGCTATGTTCAGGGCTCGCGCGGCGGACTGGACGATATGCGGCAATATATTTACGATAACCGAAGCCGGCTTGACAGCGTGGAATATGTCTGCACCGACAGCGTTTTGCGCGAGCGTCTCCGCGCAAAGCTTGAACGCGAGCTCAAAGAGACCTACATCACCTCAAGCTCGGCAAACTTTGTGGAGTTTATGCACAAAACAGCCACAAAAAGCAACGCTCTGCGCTGGCTTTGCAAGCGGCTCAAGCTGTCCCTGTCACAGACAGCCGCCTGCGGAAACGCCGACAACGACGCCGATATGATCGCCTGCGCCGGGGTTGGCGCGGCGGTGAAAAACGCAAGCGAAAGCTGCCGAAGCGCCGCCGATGTGCTGCTTCCCGACAACGACAGCGACGGCGTTGCGGCGCTGATAAAAATGCTTATCGGCGGTTAAAAACGGTATTCCTCAAACGCGTCCTCCTCATACGGCTCCTGACGAGCGGCAGGCACCGCGCCTGTCATTTCGGACGAGGAAACTATTTGGCTGTCAAGCTCCAAATCTCCGCGCTCGGGGGCAAAAATCCCGTTGTATCTGTCGCGCGGATCACGCGCGTGCAGCGGACGGTAACGTTTCAAAACAACAACTCCTTTCGGGTTTATTATGTCCCGAAAGGAGTTGTTTTCTTCATTTCTTTGATTTTTTTTCAAAAAACCTCGGCAGCCGCCTGCCCTGCTTTTTCCACTGCACAAATTCCGCCGTGGCGGTAAAAAGCACGTCGCCCGAGGAATTGACGGCGGTCTCCATACTGTCCTGAATCACGCCGATTATAAACCCAACGCCGACGACCTGCATTGAAACGGTGTCGGGCACGCCGAACAGGGCGCACGCCATCGGGATAAGCAGCAGCGATCCGCCGGTCACGCCGGAGGAGCCGCAGGCGGCAAGCGCCGACAAAAACGAAAGCAAAAGCGCCTGGGGAAAGGTGACCTGTATCCCCAGCGTGTTCACCGTCGCAAGCGTCATAATGGTGATGGTGACCGCTGCGCCGTCCATATTGATCGTCGCGCCAAGGGGTATCGACACCGCGTACATATCCCTGTCGAGCTCCAGCTTTTCGCACAGCTCCATATTTACGGGGATGTTAGCGGCTGAGCTTCGCGTGAAAAACGCTGTCAGTCCGCTTTCGCGCAGACACCGCAGCACCAGCGGATATGGGTTCGCGCGCATCGCTATGCCCGAGATCAGCGGATTGATCACAAACGCCACGGTCAGCATAACGCCGACCAGCAGCAGTATAAGCTTGCCGTAGGTCACAAATATGTCCATTCCGCTTTCCGCCACCGCGGCAAACACAAGGCTGCAAATGCCGAACGGCGCAAGGTCGATTATCCGCCTGACGACCTGAGTGACGGCGTCGGAAAAGTTCGTCATCATTGTGCGCGTCGCGTCGCTTGCAAAGCGCTTAAGCGCAAGTCCGATGACTACCGACCAAAACAGAATGCCAAGATAGTTGCCCTCGGCGACCGCGTGAACGGGATTGTCGATCATATTCATCAAAATACCCAGCACTATCTCGCCGGGTTCGCCGGGCGCTTTTGCCGCGCTCAAAGCCGCTTCGCCGGGCAGTACGATGGTTTGCGGAAACAAAAAGCTTGCCACGACCGCCGCAAAGGCGGCAAGATAGGTTGAAAACAAATAAAAGAATATCACCAAACCAAAGCGGCGGTCAAGTCCGGCGCTGCCTCCGCAAAGCGAAGCAGCCACCAAAACCGCCACCAGCAGCGGCGCAATTGCGCGAAGCGCTCCGACAAACAGCGTTCCGGGGATGTTCAGCCACGTTGCCTGCGGAACAAGCAGAGCCAAAGCAACGCCCAGCGCGATGCCGATGACTATGCGCAGGATAAGGTTGGTGTTTGTATAAAGCTGTATGATTTTTCGAAAAACAGTCACCGTGAGCTCCTTTCGGCGGGTAACAGTTACCCTGATAAAATACGTTGCCGTCCTGTCCTGTAAAGCCATAAGCGCTTTGCAGGGAGATTTTACAGTCTATGCCTCTATTATAACGGCAAAAGCCGAAAAAGAAAAGTGCTTTTAAAAAAGAATATCGGAAAATAAAACCAAAACACGAAAGCGGCGGCGGCAACAGTCAGCTCTGCTGACTGCTTTGTTTATATTCATATTTGTTTTCGTCTTCATCTTCATTTTCATATTTATCTTTATCTTTATATTTATCTTCATCTTCATCTTCATCTTTATCTTTATATTCATCTTTATATTTATATTGGCTTGTTTCGGTAGCCAAAGCCTGCACAAATAAAAGTTGGGTACCGTTCGCTTGCGTTGGGTAGCGTTCGCTAGCGATGGGTAGCGTTCGCTAGCGATGGGTAGCCAAAGGCTGCACAAATAAAAGTTGGGTACCGATGGGTAGCGGTGTGTACCATATGGTACCCACATGGTTGTTAGTTAACCGTTGTGTTGCAGCACGAGATATTGATGTTTGCTTTGTTTCGTGATATACTTATACCGAAAGCTAAAAACGGAGGGATAATATGGCGTCCTCAAAAGAATATATGACCTACATTTTGGAGCAGCTCGGCGGCTTGGAGGAGGTCTCCTGCCGCGCGATGATGGGAGAATATGTGCTTTATTACCGCGGAAGGGTGTTCGGCGGAATCTACGACGACCGCTTTTTGGTAAAGCCCGTAAACGCCGCCAAGGCGCTTATGCCGGATGCGCCGTATGAGCTTCCCTATGAAGGCGCAAAGCCTATGCTGCTGGTGGAAAACCCCGACGACAGGGAGTTTTTGGAAAGGCTGCTCAACGCTATGGCTGACGAGCTTCCGCTGCCGAAAAAAAGAAAACCCAAAAAGCTTATTTTGTGATCCCCTCCGCGAAAACGCGTCAGGGTAAGGACAGGAGGTCGATGATATGGTGCTGTATTTCAGCGGCACGGGCAACTGCCGCTATGCCGCCGAACGGATCGCGGCAGCGCTGGGAGATCGGGCGGTTTCGATCGAGCAAAGCGACGGCAGCATAGTCTTAAAGGACAAAGAGCCGCTCGGCGTGGTGTTTCCAACCCACTTTTGGGAAGCGCCTGCCATTATGCGCGACTTTCTTGAAAACGCTTCAATAACCGCTCCGGGCGAACGCTACAGCTTTGCCGTTGCCGCCTACGGCAGCACCCCGGGCTGCAGCGGCACGGACGTAAAAAAGCTTCTCGCAAAAAAAGGCGTGGCGCTGTCGGCTGCGTTTAGCCTGAGAATGCCCGACACCTGGACGCCTGTGTTCGACCTGAGCAACGCCGAAAGGGTCCGCCGTCAGATCGAGCTTGCCGACGACAGCCTGAACGGGCTTATCAAAAGGATCAAAGCCGAAGAAAAAGGCAACCGCGCAAAGCCCAAGGCTCCGTATTTTGTGCGCAAAATGTCCGACAGGATGTACTCCTCCGCGCGAAGGACGACGAATTTTTATGTTGAGCAAACCTGCATAGGCTGCGGCCTGTGCGCACGGGAATGTCCCGTAAAAGCGATCGACCTTCAAAACGGCAAGCCCGTGTGGGTGAAAGACCAATGCACGCTTTGCCTGCGGTGCCTGCACAGCTGCCCTGAATTTTCCATTCAGTACGGCGACGGAAAAACCAAAAAGCACGGTCAGTACCGCCATCCCCTGGGAGGAAAAGCAACTCCGAAAAAATAAAGACGCAAGAAAAGGCTGACTTGTCCGCTCGCCCGAGCGCTTAGTCAGCCTTGTGTTATTTCTCTTGATTTTATTATATCACTCGCGCGACGCCAAAAGCCTTTCCGCTTTTTCGACGGCGGTTTTGTTGACCGCATAGGCGACGGCGAAAAGTATCAGCCCGAAAACAACGCACACGATAACGCCCGCAAGCGTCAAAATGTTGACGTCGAAGGCGATTTGATCCGCGCGCGTGAACGTCGCAAGCGCGGCGGTGACGATCAGCGCGATGAACATAACCACCCCTGCGATAAGCGCGGCGATGTTGATCCAGCTGAGCTTTCGGGAGATCTCGGTTTCACTGTCCCAGTCAAAATTGGGCTTTTTGGCGTTTTTCAGGAGCATACAATTGACGAGTATCAGGTTCGTCAAAAAGCTGACTCCGGCGCTGTAGAGGAATATCCATGCGCCCGTGATCTCAACGACGCCCGTGATCAGACACACGATGCCGAGGATCAGGATGTACGCCACGCTGCCCAGCGAGCAAACGAACATCGAAAAATTCCGTTTGCTTTTGCAGTAATCCTTAAAATCTATCGGAAGCGCCTTGAGCGCGTAAAAGCTGCCGCCCTCGCGCGAAAACGCGGTCGCCGGCAAAACGTTGAAGCCGCAGGCAAAGCAGGAAGCCGTAACGCCGAGCGGCACGGCGCAAAACTGCGCAAGCGCCGTATTGAGCGGAAAATTCACCTCGGAGATTTCGCTGTTGTTGCCGAACAAAATTGGCAAAAACATCATCACCGGCCATATCATCGTCATGGCAAAGCCGTACAAAAGGTATGCGGGATTTCGGCGCGTGCTTTTTGCTTCGTAAGACGTAAGCGCTTTCACCGTGCCGGACTTTTCGCGCTTTCCGAGCGCCTCCTTGCTCACCGCGCCTTTTTTGCTGCCTGTGCTTTGCATAGCGAGCGCGGTGGAAAGATAAAACAGCTTGACAGCCAGCAGCGCCAGCGCCGGCATTGCCACCGTTATCAGGGTGCTGAGAATAAGTCCGAAGGGATCGCCCTCGAACATAAAACGGCACATAAAGGCAATGTTCGGAAACGCCTGCGAAACCGAGCCCAACGCCGAAACAGCCGCGGCAAGCTGCGTTGAGTCGCCTCTGTTAAGGCTGTTGTTTACAAAAATATAGGCAACAAGCAGCACCAGTGTGAAAATCGAGCCGAGCAGCATTGTGATGTCGCGGTTGCGGACAAACCCGAACACGCGGAACACGATCACGACCAAAAGCGTTGCGACCGCCATTCCCGTTAACGGAACAAAAACGCTTGAAAGCACCGTGCCGATATAAAACGCCGCTCCCGCGTCAGCGCTGATCCCAAAGCCGAGGCAGGTGCTGTTGACCAAAATAAGGCTTAGTATCACGGGGAACTGAAGCGACACCGTAAGCTTTGCGGTGACGATCTGTCCCACCGAAAACGGCAGCGGCAGCAGCACCGAAATGTCGTCCGCGGTGTACAGCACCGTGACGATGTTTTTTACGGAAAGCACAAAGCTTATCAAAAGCACGGCAACAAGCAGCGTTTGCGTGTAGCTTTGCAGCGGAAAGTATTTCATCAAATACGGTTCGGCAATAAAAGCCGCCGCGCCCAGCAAGCCGGTAAGAAGTACCAGCCCTGCGGCAGCCATCGCCTTTGCCGCCTTTGGCGAGATCAGGGCGCTGCTGCTGCCGATCACCGCCTTGCCGTTGCATTTTTTCAAAACGGCGATAAGCTTCCAAACCTTTGAAAAGCCTGCTTTTGCTGTCGGCTTACTCATCGTCGGTCATCGCCTTGCATTTGGAACGCGCGATCAGCATAACGACCACCAAAACAACGGCAAAAACCAGAATGCCTATCAGGAAGGGAAGAGTGTCGTCCAGTATTTTCAGACCTTCCAGCAAACGCACAACGGAAAAAGCAAGGAGCCCAAGTCCTCCGAGAATGTTTGTGATCGCGTAAATCAGCTTATAGGTGCGCGCGCCTTTGTTGGAAAAATCACTCAGCTTTGCTTCCTCTTTGGCGCTTAGCGAACCCGTGAAAATGATTTTGATACCGCTAAAAACACAGTATACCGCTACTAAAGCAAAAACAATTGAAAAAACCATAATTAAACCTCCGATTCCTTTGTTTCTGTTAATTCCAGGAAAATATTTTCCAGCGACGCCTGCGATTTGTGCGTCGCCTTTAATTCGTCAAGCGTGCCGGTGTATAACAGCTCGCCGTTTTTTATTATGCAAATTTCGTCGCACAGCTTTTCGGCGACCTCGAGCACGTGGGTCGAGAAGAACACCGAGTTGCCCTTTGCCACGTGCTCGCGCATCATCTGCTTAAGCTCAAAAGCCGACTGCGGATCAAGCCCCGTCATCGGCTCGTCCAGTATCCACACGGACGGATCGTGGATCAGCGCGCCCATTATCATAATTTTCTGACGCATTCCGTGAGAGTAGGAAAGGATCGAGCTGCCGAGCGAATCGTAAATGCCGAAGCGCTTGGCGTAGTTTTCAATAAATTCGGCTCTGCCGTTTGAAGGCGCGTCGTAAATATCCGCCATAAAGTGAAGATATTCCAAGCCCGTCAAGCGCAAAAAGCGGTCGGGACTGTCCGACACATACCCGAACTGCCGCTTTGCCTTCAGCGCGTCCTTCGCGATGTCCGTGCCGTTTATCGAAATGCTGCCCTCTGTCGGTCGAATCACGCCTGTGATCGCCTTGATCGTTGTGGACTTTCCGGCGCCGTTGTGCCCGATAAAGCCCGTTATCGCGCCGTCCTTGGCGGTGAAAGAAATGTCATTTACGACGGTCTTGTCGCCGTATTTTTTTGTGAAGTGACTAACTTCTATCAAATCAACCATCTCCTATTGATGTTAGCGTTGTGTGTGAACAGTACCTCTGTCAGGGCTTTGCGGCTGTTTTGGTTTTGCGAAGGGCAAATATCACCTTTCCGGCAATGAACAAAACCGCGGTCAAAGCGGCAAAGATCAGCACAAACATATTGACCTCCGCCGACCAGCCCATCCAAATTACAACGGCGTCGCCGACCGCCATCACCGCGAACGGGCTCCAAAACAGAAGGTTTTCGCCCTCTCCCGAAAACAGGCGTTTCAGCATCAGTGTAAAGCTGATGACGAGCAATGCCGTCACCGTGTATTCCGTTCCGTGGAACAGCGCCGGATGCGCCAGCGTGTAGTGCTTATATACGACAGGTATCGCCATCGAGAACGACGTGAGATACACAAGCGAATACCACATCCCGAAGCGATCCTTGCTTTCGGGAGCAAGCTGTATCACGCGCAGTATCATAGCGACTATCAGCATCCCGTAAGACGCGAACTGGATTCCGGGCACGGTGAACTCCGTGTGTACCATTCCCGAAACAAGCGCGACGCCTGCGGTAAGGGACATCATCGAATAATCCGGCTCGGCGGCGCTGAACAGGGATCTCCAAAACGGCTTGCAGAAAAACGCGAGCAGCAGTCCCGCGGCAAGCCAAGAGCCCAAAACAACGACGTTCGCCGTGCTTTCAAAGGTGTCGTCGAAAAATCGGTTAGTCACAGCCGCGCGAAGAAGGCTGTTCAGCCGCTCGGCAAAAAGTATTATGAAATACAGCAGGAAAAACCACGACAGGGCGGTGTGGGGGATCTTGTTTTTTGAGCTTGTCACAAGCGTCATCCTTTCGTTGTTTGTTGTTCGGACTATTTTCTCAAATACTCCGACGCTACGGGAAATTCAAAATATGTGTCGGGATACGGCTCGTCCGCAAGCGTGAAGTGCCACCACTCGCAGTCGATCGGCAAAAATCCGCCGCGCTGCATCGCGTGCCGCAAAAGCATACGGTTTTTGTACTGCTCCTCGGTAATTCCCGTGTGATCGGGATGGGAAACTTCGCTGAACAGATCAAACGGGCTGCCCATATCCAGTTCCTTGCCTGTCGCCATATCAAACAGAGTCAGATCGACCGTGCTTCCGCGGCTGTGGCTTGACTGCTTTGCGATATATCCCTTGTTGAACAGCTCCTGCTTTTCAAGCTCGGGATAAAAATACTGCTTCATTCTTATGTCCTGATCCTCGATGCCCCAAAGCATAAAGTGCTTCACCGCGCAAACAGGGCGGTACGCGTCGAACACCTTAAGGCGGTAGCCCTGCACCATCATTTCGTTGCTGACGGCTTTCAGCGCGCGCGCAGCTTCCTTTGTCAAAAGCGCGCAGGGCTCCTCGTATCCGTCTATCCTGTCGCCGATAAAATTATATGTGGAGTAATAGCGTATTTCCTGAATGATCCCCGGAACGGAATCCGCAAGCAGCACAAAGCCCGAGGGATTCATCGTTTCGGAGGAGGGATAGCTTTTCATAAGACGGCTCCTGTCATAATTTGGATTTGTTTGGATGCTTCGCGGCGTTACGAGTCGAAGAAATGCTTTCCTTCGTCCGTGACAAGCCGCTCCGCCTTCGGGTATTCAAAAATCTTTGGATCGTCCGCGTTTGCTTCCAGATATTCGGCGAACTCCGCCGCGTACCATTTTGCCATCGCCAGATCGTGCATAAGGTAATGGCCGCAGTTCACCGCCGTCGCTCCGGGGACTTCGTCGGCGTTTTGAACGTCTTTAAATGCGCTCAAAAGCAGACCGTATATCTCGCGCGGAGCGCGGCTGCCCTTGAGGATCAAATAAAACCCGGTAAGGCATCCCATCGGTCCCCAGTAAATTATCTCGTCCTTCCATTCGGGATCGTTGCGCAGGAAGGTGGCTATGATGTGCTCCAGCGAATGCATTGCCGCAACATCAATCACCGGCTCGCGGTTCGGCTTTTTAAGCCGTATGTCATATGTCGTAACCGTGCCGCCGCCCACTGTGTCGGTGCGGCTGGTGAATATCCCCGGAACTATTTTGTTATGGTTTACGGAAAAGCTTTCTATCATTTCCATATTCGTTTCTCCTTTTGGAAATCGTTTTGTTCGGCGGCTTGCCGATCGCTTATGAATCCTATTTTACTCAACAAAAGCGGATTAGTCAAGCGGTTTGTAAGATTCATACAGCCGCAAAGCCACAAAGCACGGTCTTGACGATTGCCGCCGAAAAATGTATCATATATAAAGAAGTATCTAAGGAGAATAAGGGCAAGATGAGCAATCGGTTGGATATTGAAGGCTTGATCGAAAAAATGACCGTCGAGGAAAAAACGGCGCTGGTTTCGGGAACGGATTTTATGTACACAAACCCGATCCCGCGGCTCGGCGTCCCAAGCCTGTGTATGTCGGACGGACCGCACGGGCTGCGCAAGCAAGGCGAAAACGCGGACAACGGAATCGGCATTTCCGAACCCGCGACGGCGTTTCCCACCGCGGCTGCCACGGCTTCGTCGTGGGATCCCGACGTCACGCGAAAAATGGGCGAGGCGATCGCGCGCGAATGCCGTTATTACGGCGTGCAAACGCTGCTCGGTCCGGGCGTGAACATCAAGCGCAATCCCCTGTGCGGCAGAAATTTTGAATATTTCAGCGAAGACCCTTTGCTTGCCGGAGTGATGGCAGCGGCTGAAACGCAGGGCTTGCAAAGCCGTGGCGTCGGCGTGTGTCTGAAGCACTTCGCGCTCAACAACAGCGAGAACTTTCGCTTTATGGGAAATTCCGTAGCTTCGGAAAACACCATGCGAAGGCTGTATTTAAAGCCCTTTGAATACGTTGTAAAAAACGCGGCTCCTGCCGCTGTGATGAGCGCTTACAATCAGGTCAACGGCGTTTTTTGCTCCGAGAACAAATGGCTGCTCACGGACGTTCTGCGCGACGAATGGGGCTTTGACGGCGTTGTTATGACCGACTGGGGCGCGGTCCGCGACAGAGTTGCCGGACTAAAGGCAGGGCTGGATCTGGAAATGCCCGGCGACACGGCGATCTGCCGACGGCGTATCCTCGACGGAATAAAGGACGGCTCGCTGTCCGAGGAAACTCTTAACAAGGCGTGCCGCAATATATTAAAATGGATAGACAAATATGTTCAGCCTGCCGACTCGTCTCCGGTGGACTGGCAGGCTCACCACGAGCTCGCGGCGGAGCTTGCCGCTCAGTCCGCGGTGCTGATGAAAAACAACGGCGCTCTTCCGCTTAGCGGCTCCGAAAAGCTGCACATCGCGGGTGAAATGTTTGAAAATATGCGCTATCAAGGCGCGGGAAGCTCGATAATCCATCCCACAATGCTGACGACGGCGGCGGACGCGTTCAGGGAAAGAGGCGTCAAAAGCGTTCCGCTTGAAATGTGCGACACCGTTCTTGTTTTCGCCGGTCTGACCGACTACTGTGAATGTGAGGGCGGCGACCGCGAAAATATGCGCCTGCCGCAAAATCAGCTCAGCCTTATCGACAGGCTTTGCGACAGCGGCAAACGGATTGTGGTCGTTTTGTTTGGAGGCTCGCCCGTGGAGCTGCCGTTTTTTGACAGGGTTGACGCGATCCTGAATATGTATTTGCCCGGTCAAAACGGAGGAACGGCTGTTGCCCGTCTGCTTTTCGGCGAAAGGAACCCTTCGGGCAAGCTTGCCGAAACCTGGCCTCTGCGCTACGAGGACGTTCCCTGCGCGCAGACCTTCGGAAAAAACATCAACGACGTTTACGCGGAGGGCACCGAGGTAGGCTATCGCTATTACAACGCGCACAACATCCCGGTGCGCTGCCCGTTCGGCTTCGGGCTGAGCTACACCTCCTTTGAGCATTCGGGCTGGCAGGAGGACAACGGAGTTTACCGCGAAACCGTCACAAACACCGGCGACCGCTTCGGCGCTGAGGTGGCGCAGCTTTATATCGGCGGCGAGCTGAGAGGCTTCAAAAAGGTGAGCCTTGCGCCCGGAGAAAGCAAAACGGTCGAGATCGTTCCCGAACCGGAGGACGCTTCAAGCTATCCCGACGACTACACCGTTGAGGAGGAACCGCCAAAATTCCCCGTTACGCCGGAATCGCGCTTTACCGATCTTCGGCAGACGTTTATGGGGCGCAGGCTGTTCAACTTTGCTATGACTGTGCCGAAGAAAATGGAAAAGAAGGCAAAAAAGCTGCCTGACGGTCCCGCGAAGGAAAACCAGATCAAGGGCGCTCATTTTTTGAAAAAGATGCTCGAAAGCAACTCGCCGCGCACGCTGTCGATGGAAGCAGGAAAAAAGATACCTTATAATTACGCGCAGGCGTTCGTTGAGCTTACCAACGGTCACTATTTAAAGGGGCTCGGCTTGTTTTTGAAAAAAATAGAAGTGCCCAAGCTTCCTAAGGAGCAGAACGGGGAATAGCTTTCCCCGGCTTTGTTCAAAAGCGATCCCGCTGTTCGGATAACGGGATCCGGAAAAGAAAAAAGAAGTTACGAGGTAAACGGTATGATCGAAATATCTTTTGTATCGCTTGAATTGGCTTTTGCCGCTGTCTGGCTGTTGGCGAGGATATTTGTGTGGATCAGACAAAAACGTATAGTGTGGAAGCGCGAAGCCGTTTTGCTGCTGCTGTATCTCAGCCTTGCGGTCATCATCCGCTTTGTGTTTTTTCCGAGAGATACGGTGCGCGGACAAATTCAGCCGTTGGTTTTTGATCCGTCGGCGGTGTTTCCTTTTCATGTGAATTATGTTCCGTTTGTCAATTTTTCCAATTTCAAAACCGCCGAGGAAACGCTTTGGAACGTCGGGGGAAACGTGGTTATGTTCATTCCGCTCGGCGTCGTTTTGCCCTTTGCTTACAAAAGCCGATGCAGCTTCGGCAAGGTGGTCGCGACAGGAGCGCTGATCTCCCTGTGCGTCGAAACTATCCAACTGCTGTTTGCTTCCAGAACCACGGACATTGACGATTTGATCCTGAACACGCTCGGCGTGGTGATAGGATACGGCATTTACGCGCTGTCAAAAAGCCGCGGACGGCAAGCCGCCGATCCGTCGGGGGAGGGAAAAACGCCCGGCGCCCAAGGAAATCAAAAGCGTTGACGGCAAACCGAAATAACCTTCAAATATCCTGTCGTGAAACCGGCAGGATTTTTCTTTTGCTTTTTGTTTCGCAACCGCTTGAAAACAGCCCTTGTTTTTGATATATTATTATCAAAGCACAAACAGTATTTTTTATCCGCCGCGTAAGCTTAACGTGAAACGGTGTTGTTTGGAGGAACCTAAATGATTATCAAAAAAATGACCTCATTGCTGCTGTCCGCGGCGATCGCCGGAGGCGTGCTGCTGTATTCGCCGTTTCAGGCGATGGGCGCGGTAGTCGTCGACCCTGTGTCGCTTGATCCGACGGACGGCGTTTCGACCGTGATCAAATACGAGAACGGCGATCAGCAAACGCGCCGCGGAATGCTTTTGACCGCCGAATCGGAACAAAACAGCGCTCTTGAAAGCGTTGCCGAATACGAGATCGTCGTCAAGGGCACGCCTGCCGTTCGTGTTGAGCCGCACGAAGTGCAGAGCGTTGGACAGGAGCCGGGCAACGCGTATTATTCTGTCAGCTTTTCGATCCCCGGAACCTCAAAGGAAGGCTTTCTCACCGGCTTGTCCGCCGAGCGTATCGACTCGGTTCAGGCAAAGGTGGTCAACGGAATACTGAACGAAGCCCAAACCGGCGACAAAAACTTTGAGGTCGAGGACGCCGGAATAATCGACGCGGAAAAGGTTATGAGGCAGGATTATGACTACAACCTTTGCTGGGCGGGCTCCGCTTCAAATATGCTGCACTACACCGGCTGGGGCAAGAAAGCGGGCTTTCAAACCGAGGACGACCTGTTTGACCTTTTTGCCGAAAACTTCTATGACAAGGGCTATATCGAGCGAAACGGCCTCGAGTGGTTTTTCAACGGAACGCTGGGAAGCGATCATCCTGACAAAACACTGCCCAAGAACTACGGAAGCAGCGGCGGTTATTTGTCCGACTATCCTGCCGAGGACTATTTAAGCTCGGAGTATTTTAACAGCGAGGGAGACGTTGCCGGGGCGCTTGGCAGAATGACCGGCAGCCTTAACGACGGAAACGCCGTCGGATTAGGCATTGTTACAACCTCTACCACTGCGCACGCCATCACTCTTTGGGGATACATAACCGATAAAAGCGTTCCCGAAACCGAAGCCGCGCACTACACTGACTTGATTTTTTCCGACAACGAGGATCATTTCACATCAGGCGACGACAGGCGGCTGGCGCCAAACACGCTGAACGTCAACAACCTTTTTGAATCGATTGATGAGTACGGTCGCTTTGGCAAAGAAGGCAAGAAGGTTTATATGATGGTCAACGGCGCGCTGCACGGCTATGTGTCCCTTAAGCCGTATAGCGACTCCTTGCCCAAAGAGACCGATCCCGCCGCCACAAAGGACAAGGTGCACGATCCCGACTTTGCCGCGTTGGGCGCGTCGCTGAGCAGCTACCGCTACTCAAAAACCACCAACGCTTCTATGGTGAAATCGGGCGAGGTGCATTTTGCGGTAGACACCAACAACTACAGCGATGTGGACTGGTACGACGAATTTGACGTTCGTGTTACCGTTCGCGGCAGGGACAATAACGAAACCGCCGCTGTGTCCGATACTCATTTTTCGAGAAGCAGGAACATCACATATGCAAAACGCACCTCATGGCTTAATCCCGTAAACCTTACCGCCGGGAACTACACCGCCGAGGTGACGCTTAATCCCGAAAAAAGCGTCAGAGAGGCTTACTATCTAAACAACACCTACCGCTTTGACTTCACGGTCGTGGACGCGCCGTATGACGAATCCTCAATGACGGTCACGGCTTCTTCATCCTCAAAGCCCTCGGAAGAATACGAAACCGTGTCGCTGTCCTACGGCGACCTTCCCCCTGAGTTCCTTTCGGGAGTGACCGACGCGACCTGCAATGTTATGCATTACAGCGAAGGCAGCTGGGGAAACGATTTTGAAGCCGAGGTCATAAGCTCCTATGACGGCGGCGTTCTGCCAAAGACAATCCGCTTTCCAAAGAGCACCGGCGCGCAAAAGTTCCGCTGCAAGCTGGAAATGACAAGCGGCGGCTTACAGTACGAGATACTTTCAAACGAGCTTGCAAACCGCTATGCCGGAATCAGCGTACGGACGCAACCCGAGGGCGTAACGCTGTCGCCGGTAAACTACGGCGCGACGTCGCTTGACGAGGGCGACGAGTTTGGCGTGACCGTAAATTATCAGACCGCAAATTACGACGCGGATTTTTCGGGCGAATACTATTTGGAGGCGCTTTTTACGGACGGCAGCACCATGACGCTGCGTCAGCCGCAGGCGCTCACGATCAAAAGCGGCGGTACCTCGGAAATGATCAGCCTTAAAAACTGGGATGTGCCGCTGAACAATTCCGCGATCCTTCGCCTTGTGATCACCTCACAGCTTGACGGAGCCGACCTCCGCAGCGAAACCGACCTCGGCGACCTGCGCGTAACAGAGCGCCCCGGCACCGTTGTTGATACCGCGGATGACGCGGACGACCCCTACGACGGAAAAACCTCACTGCGCGAGGCGGTCGCTTATTCCTCGGTCGCAGGCACTTCCGTTACCTTTGCAAAGCAAATCAAGCTTGTTAATGTCAAAAAGCCGATTTTGATCGACGGCAAAACCGAGATCATCCACGACGATCCGCTTGACCGCGTTTTGATAAAAGGCTCGGGCTTGTTCCGTGTTCTTGAAAGCGGAAGTCTTACGCTGCGCTCGCTCAGCTTTGAGCCGTCGCAGGACGAAAGCGTTGAGCACGGCGGCGCTGTTTATGTGCAGGGCGGCAGCCTGTACGCGGACAACTGCCTGTTTACCGGCTGCTCAAGCACCGAATCGGGAGGCGCGGTTTATGCGTCGGGCGGTACGCTCCGCATCAAAAACAGTCGGTTCTATATGTGCAGCTCGCTCAAGGCGGCGGCGCTTTATCTTGAAGGCAACGCAAAAGCAGACGCGCTGAACACAAGCTTTATCTTTTCAATGCGCGCGGCTACCGTTCTGGAAAATCACGGAAGCCGTCTGACGCTGGTAAACTCCACCATCACCAACAACCAGCTGGTGACCGACGAACGCTGCGTTATTGTTTCCGACGGCGAAACCAATGTAATAAACTCTATTATTATGGCAAACGCCACTCAAACCGACGTAAAAGGCACGGCAAACTTTTTCGCGGTCGCGTTCAACTCCGCCTGCGACGGCGTGACCTGCGACGGTTACAGCCGCGCCTATCAGACGGAAGATATGTTCTTCCTCAGCTATCTCGGTACGCCGTCATATGACGAATTGAGCTTCGGTATGGCGCCCCGTCTTAAGGCTTCTGCGGCACAGGGCTGCTTTGTCACCGCTGAGGACGGCACGCTCCGTCTGTCCGCCGACGGAACGACCTACACCGACACGGGCGTATCCTCCGCGTGGACGGCTGATGAATTGTCGGCAGACTTCGCCGGAAACAAACGCGGAAGCATATACGGCGCGTACGCCAAGCTGTTTGTGCCGTACCGCTTGGGCGACGTAAACGGCGACGGAAAGGTCACTGTTTCGGACGTCACCCTGCTTCAGATGTACGTCGCCGGAGGCGTGATGACAGATCCGCAGCGCGTGAAGCTGTGCGGAAAGATCCTGCAGCGCGGCGCGTTTGACGGCGAGATCACCATAAACGACGCAACGGAGATCCAAAGATACCTTGCGGAGTTCGGAACCGATCACCCGATCGGAACGGAGATAGAATCCTATTGATCGGGCAAGGCGTTTAATAATCAAGGTTTTTATAAACGACCGCAAAACACTTCAGGAGGTGCTTTATGAAAAAAAGAGTTTTTTCTCTGTTACTCGTCATTCTTATTTTAAGCCTGTCGGCGGCAGTTGTGCCGGTTTCCGCTGCGGAAAGCAAAGCGGAGCAGTATCTGGCTTCGATGTCAACAGAGGATAAGATCAGTATGATGATAATGCCTGCCTTCCGCTGGAAAACGGACGGCTCGGGCAACCGATCAAACGTGACTGAGATCACGGACGACATACAGGCGTCGGTTGAAAAGCACAGCTATGCCGGCGTTATCCTGTTCTTGGAGAACACCGCGACAAACGCGGGCACAACAAGGTTTGTTGACTCGCTGCAAAAGGCGAACGCGGCAGGCGGCAACCGTCCTCAGCTTATCATTTCCACCGACCAGGAAGGCGGCAACGTTACCCGTCTTACCCAGGGAACGATGACGCCCGGCAATATGGCGCTCGGCGCGATCAACGACGTCGGCGTGACAAGAGAAGTTGCCGCGTTGATGGGCAAGGAGATGACCGCCATCGGTATCAACGAGGATTTCGCGCCCGACGTTGACGTGAACAACAATCCCGCAAACCCCGTTATCGGCGTTCGCGCCTTCTCCGACGACGCTCAGATCGTCGCTCAGCACGGAAGCGCTTTTGTTGAGGCGCTCAACAACGCCGGCGTGATTTCGACCTTAAAGCATTTTCCCGGTCACGGCGACACCGGCACCGACAGCCACACCGGTTTGCCCTCGATCAACAAAACCTATGAACAGCTTAAGCAAAACGAGCTTATCCCGTTCCGGGCGTGTATCAACGCAGGCGCGCAAATGATCATGACTGCTCATATCGTTTATCCGCAAATCGAAACCGGAACCTACGTTTCAAAGGAAACAGGCGAAACGATCAATCTTCCGGCGACCCTCAGCAAGACCATCATCACCGACATCCTTCGCGGTGATATGGGCTTTGACGGCGTTGTTACGACAGACGCGATGGAAATGGACGCTATCGCAAAGCACTTTGACAAGATCGACGCGGCAAAGCTCGCGATCAACGCAGGCGTGGATATTTTGCTGATGCCCATTGAAATGCGGACAAAGGAAAACTTTGCCGAGATGGACAATTACATCACTACGCTTGCGCAAAAGGCGGACGCCGGCGAGATCCCGATGGAAAAGATAAACGCCGCCGTTCTCAGAATCTTGAAATTAAAGGAAAACAACGGTCTGTTCAACCCGTATGACGGCTCGGATATTGAAAGCCGCGTGCAGTACGCCGTTGATAACGTCGGCATAAAATCAAGCCACGACAGAGAGTGGGAGATCGCCAAGCAAGCCATCACGCTTGTCAAGAACGACAACGACACGCTTCCTCTCACTGTTCCCGGTCAAAAAACAGTCGTGCTTGTTCCGTATAACGACGAAACCATCCCGATGAATTACGCCGTAAGAAAACTCACCGAGGACGGAAAGCTGCCCGAGGGCGCGGTCGTCGAGGCGTACTCCTACTACAAAAAGACGCCTGCGGAAGTGCTTCCGATGATCGAAGGCGCGGATAATGTCGTGTTTATGTCAGAGATCTACGGCGCGTCGTGGCTTAAAAACGAGCTTGCGACAGCCGCCGACCTCCTTGCCGATACCGTCCACCAAAAGGGCGGCAAGTTCATCGTGATGTCCGTCAGCCTGCCGTATGACGCGGCGCGCTTCCAAAAGGCGGACGCGATAATGATCGCTTACCTTCCGCGCTCCATGCCCGTTGATCCCGAGGACAAGGTTAAGGAAATGCAGCAGTACGGTCCCAATATGCCTGCCGCGCTTTATATGATGTTCAGCGAGGAGGACTCGCCGACAGCTAAGCTTCCGATCAACATCCCAAAGCTTGACGAGGAATACAACTTCACGGATACGATCCTCTACGCAAGGGGCTTCGGCTTATCATACAAAACCGAGGAGCCCGACACACAGCCGCAGACAACTCAGCCCGAGGAAACAAAGACAGCTACCGCAAGCACAGACGCTACCTCGGCAACACAAATCACACCATCCTCCGACGATTCCGTGATACCGACAAACGGAAGCGGCGCGGTTCAAACCGGCGGAAGCAGCGCTTTGATATTTGCCGCCCTTATCATTCTTGCTTTGTCCGCCGTATTTGTTATCAGATACGCAAACAGCAAATAATACAGCGCGAATACAGAATAAACATTTCACTGAAAAGCCCGATTGTTTCGGGCTTTTTTGTATTGCGGGACTTTCCTCCGTCCTGCCGCCGGTGAACGGTTTGATTTCATATTCCGGAAAACCCAAAAAACCAACGGGATAAATGAAAAAATGATGAAATCGATAAAAATTTTGTTAAGTCTATTGATTTTGACAAAAAAACACTTTAATATATAATAGGAAGAATATTCTATGTAAGAAGTATACATAGATCAAACAAAATTCAAAAGGAGGATCTTATATGCAGAAGCTGAAAAAACCGGTAAGCGTTCTGTTATCTCTCGTTATGATAATCAGTTTGTTTACCATCGTCCCGATCACGGCAAACGCTGCGGACGGCGTACCCTATATCTCGCGCTGGTGGGACAATGATATGTTGTACGAGGAACCAAGAACCCGTACCGACTGCAAAAAGCTGACAGAATATGAGCAAGATAGTAATCATACGCTGACGACCGGCTGGTATGTCGCGGATGATAACGTTCTCTTCGGCAGGCTGACCATCAACGGCGATGTTCACATCATCGTTCCCGACGGCGTAACGATGCAGTGTACAAAAGGCATCATCGTCAACTACTCCCAAAACACGCTGAACATTTACGGTCAGCAAAACGACACCGGAACGCTGGTGGTAACCAACAGCTCCAACGACGACGCAGCCATCGGCAGCTATGAAGACACCAGCTGCGGCACCATCAATATTTTCGGCGGCAACGTCAGCGCGCACCCCAGTGACGACGCACCCGGTATCGGCTGCGGCAAAAACGGCAAAAGCGGCACTGTCAATATCTACGGCGGCAAGGTCAACGCCAGAGGCTCCGCCTACGGAGCCGGCATCGGCGCAGGCGACAGCTGCCGTTCCAGCGGAACCGTTTATATCTACGGCGGCGAGGTCACAGCGACCGGCGGCAAACGCGGCGCGGGCATCGGCGGCGGCAACCATTCCGACGGCTGCGATGTAGTCATTCTCGGCGGCACGGTCACTGCGACCGGCGGCGAATGGGGCGCAGGCATCGGCGGCGGCAACAAAGCTCTCGGCGGCACTGTGGTTATCGGCTGCGACGCTAACGTCACCGCAAAGGGCGGCTTCGGCGGCGCAGGCGTAGGCGGCGGCGACGGCGCTTGCGTTCTCCCTTATCATTATGTCGAACATGGCTTGCGGTTTAAGATGATGGATGAAAGCAAGCTCACCGCGATAGGCGGCGACGAAGCGGCAGGCATCGGCGGCGGCAACCAAGAGGACAGCGTCAGAGGTTATATCGAAATCACCGGCGGCACGATCGAAGCGATCGGCGGCACAAACTACGGCGCAGGCATCGGCGGCGGCGACCAGCAAGGTTTTTACACCGAGATGTCCGGCGGTTTTAACCAACCACACGGTTATCAAGTCAATATCACCGGCGGCTTTATCACCGCGCGCGGCGGTAAACGCGCGGCAGGCATAGGCGGCGGCGACAAAGGCAACGGCAGTTTGCTCAACATTATCGGCGGCGACATTACCGCATACGGCGGCGAAGACGCCGCAGGCATCGGCGGCGGCAGCGGCGGCAGCGGCGGCAGCATTACGATAGCCGATAACCCCGTCATTACCGCATATGGCAACACCAACTCCCCGGGTATCGGCTGCGGCAACGGCGGCAACGGCGGCTCGTTCGTAATGGAAAGCGGCAAGGTCACAGCTATCGGCGGCGATTACGCAGCCGGCATCGGCGGCAGCAACAGCACAACCGACTTCGGTAATATCACCATCAACAGCGATGACGGCAACGTTGCCACCACTGTTAAGGCGCAGGGCGGCAAACACGGCGCAGGCATCGGCGGCGGCGAAAAGACCACCACAGGCACCGTCACCATCAACGGTGCCGACGACGTGACCGCATCCGGCGGTCTTGGCGGCGCGGGCATCGGCAAGGGCAGCGGCACGACCGCTGACAACATAAACGTCACGATCAACGGCGGCATTGTCAACGCCACCGGCGGAGAAGGCCTGTTTGACAAAGGAAAAAGTATAAGCGTAAACTGCGCTCCCGCGATCGGCGGCAACTCTTTCAGCGGCACGATCAATCTTAACGGCGGCAATATCGATGCGACAGGCGCAAGGGATAAGCATATCAGCGAATCCAATCCCAATATTGTGGATTATAACTACGTCTACGGAACCGTTATCGGCTCCAACAGCAGCTCTCCGCGCACCGGCACGGTCAACATCAAAGCCGGCGCGGTGATCGACACGCATATCAAAAGAGAAAACAACACCTACTCTTATCACTATTACGCTAACGCGATCAACTTCAACGATACCGAAGAGGGCAGTTCCTGCGTGCAATATGATGACGCACTTGCGGCGGCAGCGGACAGAGTTAAGGCGTGCGGCTGGAAGGCCGACAAAATACATATAGCACCCTGCTTACACGGGGACTATAGATATACAAAAAAAGACAGCGAGCATCACAACGCAATATGCCTCTACTGCAACAATACCGTTGAGGAACCGCACGACGATGTGCTGACCTCATGGACGTGGGGCGCAGACAACACGACGGCAACGGCACACTTCACCTGCGCAAAATGCGGCAATACTGTTTCTGTTGTTGCGAATGTCAAGTCCAATTGGGGCGATGTATTTCGTTATGTGGCGACTGCGAAACACAACGGTAAAGATTATTCAGCTACAAGAATAGTCAACGCCGATGATCAGGTCGTGGACGAAGGCGTATTGATCATATGGAAAAACTCCGACGGCACGATTATTTGGTCAGATATTGTTCCGCTTGGAACAGAACCTACCTGTATGGTTTCTCCCCGAAAGCCCGGCGCGGATTCTGCCTGCTACAGTTTTTGCGGCTGGTCGGACGACGGCGTAAACTATTTTAACGAATCGCTTCCGGCAGCCCAAACAGAGACCACCTACACTCCGATCTATAAGTATATGGAACAGACAAGGCCGTATATCGATGTTTCGGGTGAGTATGTCCCCGGCAAGGAAGTACATTATCTGATCAACGGCAAGTATTACGAAGTCAATGAAGACTCCGGCGTAGGCGTTCAGCGCGATTCGGTGGACGTCAGCGACTTTGAGTTTGAGCTTCTCAGCAACGACACATACCGCATCAACAAATACACGGGCACGACCGATGATATGGTCGAGCTGATCATCCCCAAAACCTACAAGGGCAAGCCTGTTACCGTGGTCGGAGATGATTCACCCGATAAGCTGTTCCCTCCCGAGACAATCCCGCAGCAGCCGTTCACGCTCGTTCTTAATGAAAACATAAAAAGGATCGGCACCAATGCTTTCTGGGGCGTGAAGGTATCAACGGTCACCGGCGACACCTCTTCGCTGAACGAAATCGGTCAATCCGCCTTCTCGTGGGTAAACAGTACAAACAACTATGCGTTCGATATAAAGCTTGATTATCCCGGACTAATCACTCTGGGTACGGATGCTTTTTCCAATACGATCCTTACCCTGCGCATCAAGCACGCAACGACGTTTTCGGACAAATTTTACTCAAAACAACACGAATTTGTATTCACGGACGCGCATGACGTCACACCCAATTGGCAGTGGGAGGATGATTACACCGGCGCTTGGTTGACCTTAGCGTGCTCGGATACAAGATGCTCGTATCAAGAAACATTTACCGCCGACGTCACAAGCAAATCGACTGAGGGCAAGATCACCTATACCGCCACCGCTGAGGCGATGGACGAGATCTATACCGACACAAGGGAGATCACAACCTACGTCGTCACATGGCTTGACGAGGACGGAACCGAGCTTGAAACGGACGAAAGCGTTCCGTACGGAAGCACACCTGAATACAGCGGAGAGACGCCCGAAAAGGATGAATGCACATTCATCGGCTGGAGCGACGGAGAAACCACCTTCGCGCCCACAGAGCTTCCCGCTGTTACAGAAAACGTGACCTATAAGGCGGTATATACATTTGACAACAGCGTCGGCGCAAGAGTCGTCGGACACTCCATCAGTCTGGACGGCGATATTGCGGTCAACTTCTATATGGAGCTTTCCGATAATGTCCTCGCGCATAAGGACACCGCATATATGCACTTCACCATCCCGGTTGGAAACGGCACGACCGAACAGAGCATTTTGGTGAAAGACGCAACAAAAAAGGAATCCGGAGGCAAGGCGTATTATGTGTTCAAGTGCAGAGTCGCCGCAAAGGAAATGACCTCCGAAATACAGGCGCAGCTGATCGACGGCAGCGAAGCCGGCACGGAATACACCTATTCCGTCAAGGAATACGCGGATTATCTGATCAATAACGAAAGCAACAACGCAACATATGCACGTGCGGTTCCGCTTGTCAAGAAAATGCTCAACTACGGCGCATACGCGCAAATCTACTTTGACAAGAATCCCACCAACCTTGCTAACAAAGACCTTCCCGAAGAAGACAAGGCTCTCGGCGATGTAACCATCACGCCGCCGGAAACTTCGTTCGATTTGCCGGATGGTGTGACCTTTGAGGGCGCGACGCTCTCGCTTAAATCCGAGACTTCGCTTTCGCTCTACTTCAAAAGCGATACAAAGCTCGCCTTCTCTGCCAAAGGCAAAACGGTCGACAGAGCCGCAAGCGGCGGTTATCAGATCGCGCGCATCCGTGACATCTCCGCAAACGAACTCAGCAACAACGTTGCGCTCACCGTAACGGCAGGAGAAGCAAGCGGCAGCGCTTCATACAGCCCGATGAACTATTTCTACAAGGTTTTGAACGGCAGCTCGGATGACGAAAATCTTAAAAACGCATTAAAGGCGCTGTATGTCTACGCGCAGGAGGCTAAAAAATACTTTTAGTTGTCAGCCGGCATCTAACCGGAAAGGAAGGTAACTGCAATGCAAAAAGAAACTTATGAAATAACCGAACTTGAAATCATCAAATTCTATACGGAAGACGTCATTACAACAAGCGGCATCAAATATGAGGATGATGAAACCTCGTTTGTTCCGGGAAGATGATCGTTGTTGTCAAACGAAAATTTGACACGGAGCTGACCAAAGCAAAACGATCATTACAAGTCGGCGCGACGCCGTGCCCGATTTTGCCCTTGAAAGCATTTTGTCGGGCAGGCAATACCGTCGTCGGAGAGAAATGACGCGATAATGTATATAACAAAACACCTGCACGAGTCGAAAAACTCGCGCAGGTGTTCTTGTTTTCTGTTAAAGTCACGTCTTGAATGTTTATGACAGGTTTTCCCGTTCGCGGAACGCGTCCGACAGATGATCCACTCCGTCCTCGGAAAGCACGCCGCGAGGAAGCTTTTGCGGCAGCAAGCCAGCTTCGTCGGCTTCGAGATCCTGCTTCCATTCGGCGCTTGTATAATATGACTCAAGCTCGTTCATCAACGCTCCAAGCCTGTCGGGGGCTTTTCCGTTACGCAGTAAACTCTCCGCCTCGCGCATAACGGTTTCGTAGTACAGTATCCGCTGCAGGCGGATAAACTGCGCCTTCACCTCCCGAGTGTCCCGATATTCGCACAAGCATTCACCTTGCAGCTTTAGGTAGTCATCGTTAAGATCCTCAGGCATCAAAAGATGGAACTCCATCGAGAGTATATGGTCGTCGATTTCAAAAACCTGCTTTTGCTCTTCTTCGGTCAGCGCTCTGCCTATAAAGCGTTCCCAAATGACCGACTGCAATTTTTCCTCTGCCTTCAAATATGCAGGGATATGCTTTTTTACGGGACGAGTCACGTCGCACAAATAAGCCTCGCTCGCGTCGTGAAGCAAACACCCGAATATGACCTCCAAAGAACATCCGCGCGCGGCGGCTTCCGCGGCACAGGCTATGCTGTGCTGCGCGACAGAATAAAAGTGCTTAAAATGTCCGTTGGCGCGGCAAATCAGCGACAGCGCGTGGGAGATGTCCTCAATGTCAATATCCTGCGGGTTTGGCTCCAGCGGATAAAAATGCCTGCCTGTTACAGTGGTAATATAGCTCATAAGTTTGCTCCTGATACTAATTGATTGAGTTTAGCATAGCTTTCTTGCTTTTATTCTACATCAAGCAACGGGTTTGTCAAGAAATTTGTGCGGCGCCTTAACGGGAAATGTTTTGATTTAGGCGGCGATTTCTTTAATAACCGCCATTTTGTTGATTGAATATTGAAAAAAGCAGAGCGGTGTGGTACGATTAGGATATAGGCGGACTATGGTCGGTCGGTGTGATTTTGCAATAAAAAGGATGTGTAAACTATGATCGTAAGCAGCGGTTACGGAAAAAACGGATTTGACGCGCACGGCGGAAAGCTGCTCCAAAAGAAGGATATGGATTTCTGGATGAATCTTCCCGAAAGGACCGATCCGAGAGGCGTTTGCTTTGAGCTCGGCGAAGAAGTTGAAGAGGTGGAGCAGGGATTTTTTGAATTAGTCCCGACGATATGCGAGCTGTGGATCCTGAACCCGGAATGCAGGCTGTATCTGTCCGATTCGGAGAAGGAGCTTTTTCAAAAGAACAACGTACTCATCAGAGGAGGGTTCGATTCATCCGCAGAAGCCTTTGCCAAAGAAAACCGCCTGCGCTTTCTGCATACAGACACCGTGATCGCAAGAGACGGCGACTACTTTGAGCGCGGAATAGATATTCTCACGATCTGTTTTTTTCAGGACGGCAGCGCGTATATCAATCAGGATGAAAAGTGCCAGGGCATTTCTGCGGGAAACACCGGCGGCGGTGAAGTTGACGTCAAGCTTCCAAAGGATTTCTATAAAACGATGTCGGCAAAGGACGTAGCCGGAATGTGCTGGGGAAACTGTTATGACGATATTCTGAAAAAAGGAATACTAAACTCGCTGATGAAAAAAGCCGCAAAGAAAAACGGCTTCTTTCAGGACTACTCAAAAGAAAAATAAACAGCGTGCAGGCAGTGAAAAATTTCACCGTCTGCACGCTGATTTTATTTCCATTTTTTTATTTCGCGGTTCAATATCTCCTCCGCGTCGTTGCCGGTGATGTCGAGCATATCCGCTTTTACCAAGTGCGTGGTCGGAATACCGAAAAAGTTCTTTGCAAGGCTTTCCACATAGCCATAGCTGTAGGTCGGGTCATAGGGACCGCCTGCGGTGGTGACGTAGTAAAGCTCCTTTGCCTTGCACAAGCCGCGCGGCATTCCGTTCTCGGCATATTCAGAGACGATTCCCGTTACATAAATGTTTTCAAAATATATTTTCAGCGTCGCAGGAAAGGACAAATCCCAATACGGCGCGGCGATCACGATCGCGTCGGCAGCAGCGAATTGCCGGGCGCGGTCAAACATTCCGTCGCTGTAATCGCCGCGCCCGATCAATTCGGTGCGGCGGTCGAGCGTTTCACGGTCAAGCGGACGAAGGTTTTCCTCATAGAGCTTCAACTCCGTATAAGCTCCACCGAGCTTTTGCAGAACCGCTTTTGCCAGCCTGTTTGTTCTTGATTCTTTTCTGACGCAGCAGTTGATGTAAAGTATCATAGCGACGATCAGCATCCTTTCTGCGGATAATTCATCGCAAGACGGTATATTCCTTCGACGTCCTTGGCGCTGAGCGGACGTATCCTCGACAAACGAAGCGTGTCGTTTGCTGTTGCGTCAAGCGCAAGCTGCGGCAAAATATCCTCTGTGACGTCAACCTTCAAGTCCGCAAGACAGACGGGCATTCCGATGGAGCGGAAAAACGCGACGGTTTTTTCAATGCCTTGTTTTGCGGCGGCTTCGTCGTCCTCATCGCAAATATTCCAAACACGTCTGCCAAACTGCGCAAAGCGCGGCAGCGCGTCACGGTACAGGGTTGTCGCCCACGCGCCCCAAACGCAGGCAAGAGACGCGCCGTGAGTTACGCCAAAGCGCGCCGAAAGCGGATGACCGAGCTTGTGAACGGAGAAGTCTTTTCCTCTGCCGCACTCGGTCAAATTGTTGTGCGAGAGGCTCGAAGCCCAAAACACCTCCGCCATAGCGTCATAATCGGAAGGATCTTGCACGATGACAGCGCCGTTTTTGATTACGGTGTGCAGCAAGCCCTCGGCGATCTCGTCGGTGAGATCGCACTTTATGCCGGGGATAAAATATCGCTCCATTGTGTGCATCATAATATCCGTAATGCCGGCGGCAAGCTGATACGGAGGAAGCGTTGCGCCCCGTTCGGGGTTGATCACCGCAAAGCGGCAGCGGTTAAATTCCGTGCCGATACCCGCTTTTTTGCCAAGCTCCGTATTTGTAAGCACGGCGGAATCGCTCATCTCACTGCCTGCGGCAGGCATGGTAAGCACCGCTCCTAACGGCAGGGACTTGGTAAGCGGAACCTTTTTTGTCCAAATATCCCACAGCTTGTGCTCCGGATTTGCCGCGCCGTGCGCAATACCCTTGGCTGTGTCGATCGCGCTTCCGCCGCCAACGCCGATTATGACGTCCGCACGGAAGTCAAGCGCCTTTTTAACGCCCTCCTCCGCATGGCTTAGGGTAGGGTTTGGCTGCGCGCCGCCGAAGGCTTCGCATTCCAAGCCGGCGTCTTTCAGCGACTGCATAACGCGCTCCAGCAGTCCGCTCCTGACAACGCTGCCTTTGCCGTAAACGATCAGCGCTCTTGTGCCGTGCTTCGCAGCAAGAGCTCCTGTTTGATCTTCAACGCCTTTTCCGAAAACGACCTCTGTGGGGGTAAAAAATCTGAAATCATCCAAGTGACTCAACTCCTTTATTTGTATGATCTTTCTGATTCTATTCTACAACAAGCAGAGGGTTTGTCAAGGAAATAATTGTTTTTGCGCCAAAAGTTCGAGCCTTTGTGATCTAAAGGATGTAAGCTTAATGCAAAAGTTCAAATTCACGCTCGACGGCAACTCTGTATCGGCAAAGCCGGGAAAGCTCGGAACAAATCTTAAGGTCGATCTCGGTATCGTGAAATGTCACTTTGAACTCGGCGCGGGAAAAGACAATTTTAATTGGAGCTGAAAAAGCAAAATCACATCAAATAAAAGGCGCTCAGCTCCGACGATTGGGGTTGAGCGCTTTTTGTTTTGTCGTTGATACCTCATCCAAGCAAAAGCAAAACTGACACCGCTTGAAAAGTGATGTCAGTTTTTTGCTTTATTCTTCAATTCTTCCAAAGCTCGCCGTTATTTGTGCTGTCTGCACGTTTGGGGCGGTTCAAAAAAACTAGAAAGCTTTTTGCTTGAAAGGAAAGCACAATATCAGTTGAACTGAGAGTTATAGATCTCGCTGTATAGTCCGCCGAGCTCCATAAGTGAGTCATGGTTGCCGGTTTCTACGATGTTGCCGTCCTTCATAACAAAGATCAGGTCGGCGTTCTTGATGGTGGAAAGCCTGTGCGCGATGACAAAGCTTGTTCTGCCGCTCGTCAGAGAATCCATTGCTTTTTGGATCATTATCTCTGTTCTGGTGTCTACGTTACTGGTGGCTTCGTCGAGGATCAGCATCGGAGCGTTTTCGGTCATAGCTCTCGCAATTGTGACAAGCTGCTTCTGACCGGCTGAAAGAGCGCTCTCCTTTTGGATCTCGGTGTCAAGTCCTTGGGGCAGAGTGGAAACATAGTGGCTGAGGTTGGTCTCTTCAAGTATCTCCTGAAGTCTGTTTTCATCAACATTCTTGAGGTTGTAGACGATGTTCTCTCTCAGCGTGCCGTTGATGACCCAGGTTTCCTGCAGGATCATACCGAAAATGTCTCTGAGCTCCTGACGCGACATTGCCTTGATTGAAACGCCGTCAACCAAAATATCGCCGCTGGTGATCTCATAGAAGCGCATCAGCAGGTTGACAAGCGTTGTTTTGCCGGCGCCGGTAGGACCGATGATCGCCACCTTCATACCGGGCTTGATCTTGCCTGAGAAGTTTTTGATCGTCAGCTTCTTGGGATCATAGCCAAAGCATACGTCCTTAAATTCAACCTCGCCGCGGATGTGGTTGTGGTCGAGAAGCGGCTTCTTTTCGCTTTCGTCGTCAAGCTCTTCCTGCTCGAGGAAGTTGAACACTCTGTTGCAGGCGGCTGTACCAAGCTGGATGGTGGAGCTTGCCTGACCGATCTGCGCCAGCGGCTCCTGGAACAGCGATACATAAATGATAAAGCCGGTGATAACGCCAATATCGGAGATAGCGCCGTTTGCAAACAGCAGACCGGCAACGATCAGCACCGCTGAGTATGTCAGATAGGATACAAACTGCATTGCAGGTTCGATAAGGGTACCGATAGCCTGAGATTTGTACAGGATGGTACCGAACATATCGTTTTTCTCTTTAAATTCATCGATCTTCTTTCCCTCGGCGTTAAACGCCTTGATAACGAGCTGACCGGAGTAGTTTTCTTCGACAGCGGCGTTTACGTCACCGAGCAGCTTCT
This sequence comes from Ruminococcus sp., assembly GCA_045129995.1. Classification (GTDB taxonomy): domain Bacteria; phylum Bacillota; class Clostridia; order Oscillospirales; family Acutalibacteraceae; genus Ruminococcoides. The sequence continues at coordinate 35,926 of JBGUOX010000009.1, forward strand.
GGTTCTTATCGAACAGCGGAAGCGCGAACTTGAAGGTAAGTCCGATGATGATAAGCATAATGGGCAGCGAGCATACGACCGCGAGCGCCATTTGCCAGCAGGCGATGAACATAGCGATAAATACGCCGACCAGCATAACGCCGGACTGCACCAGCATACTTACGGAGTTTTGAAGCGATGTGCTGAGAATATCAACATCGTTGGTGATAACCGAGAGAATATCACCGGTTTGAGTCGTGTCAAAGTAATCCAAAGGCATATTGTTGATTTTGCAGGTGATCTGCCTTCTCAGATCCTTTGAGAATTTCTGGATGATAGTGTTGAGAATAAAGCCGGAAATAAAGCCGCAAATAAACGCGATACCTATGTAAGCGACAAGAGTGAGCGCGTAATTTGTCACGTTGCCCATATCTATAACAAATTTTCCGGCAGTCGCTTCTTTACCGACCGGCGAGATCTCGTTGGTCAGGTCGCGGATCGTACCCGGGGTCAAAATCGTGAAAACAACGGAAACGACCAGCAGGATAACCGCGATAATAAAGGGAGCGTAATAATTCTTGAATGCTTTTACAAGACTTCCAAGCTTGTTCTTTTCTTTGGCAGGAGCTTTTGTGTTTGTACTCATAAACCTAACTCCTCCTTACTAAGCTGTGATAAAGCAATCTCCTGATAAACAGGGCAGTTTCTTACAAGGTCATAGTGCTTGCCGATGCCGACCATCTTACCGTTATCCAGTACTACGATCTGGTCGGCGTCCATAATGGTACCGACGCGCTGTGCGATGATGACTCTTGTGGTGTTGGGAAGCTGCTCCGAAATACGGCTTCTGACCGTTTTATCGGTTTTATAGTCAAGCGCCGAGAAGGAGTCGTCGAAAATCAATATCTCGGGCTTGAGGGCCACGGCTCTCGCGATACACAGCCTCTGCTTTTGACCGCCGGAGAAGTTTGTGCCGCCCTGAGCAACGGGAGAATCGTACTCGTTCCTCTTTTTCATTACAAAATCGTCGGCGTCGGCGATCTTAGCCGCCCATCTGACTTCCTCCAAAGACATCTCGGAATCCTTAAATGCGATATTCTCCTTGATGTTGCCCTTGAAAAGGAAGCCTCTCTGCGGAGCGTAACCGATGCGGTCTCTAAGATCCTTCTGCAAAACGTCCTTTACATTTACGCCGTCAACAAGAACTTCGCCTCGTGTACAGTCAGCCATACGCGGGATCATATTGATGATCGTGGTTTTACCGCTGCCGGTGGCGCCGATAAACGCAATTGTCTCGCCCTGATTAACCTTGAAGCTGATGTCGGAAACAGCCTCTTTGTCCGCGCCGGGATAAGCAAAGCCAACGTTTTTGAACTCGATCGTGCCTTTTTCCTTGAAGGCAACGGGGTTGTCGGTGTCCGAAACGGAAACTTCGTGAACTATGACCTCGTGAATACGTCTTGCGCTTACGCCGGCTCTCGGCCAGATAACGATAAGCGTGACCATAAGAACGAAGGACATAATGATCTGGCTTGCAAGCATTACGAACGCGTTAGTCGCGCTGAAGGACAGCGACGCAAGCTCCATATCCATTCCGTTAAGAGCATAGGCGCTCGCCCAAAGGATAGACAGCGACAGTCCGGTCATTACCATCATAACAAGCGGTGTAAAGGCGGACAGGACCCTGCCTGCAAAGATCTGGACCTTGGTGAACGCGGAATTGACCTTTTCAAACTTGTTTTCCTGATAGGTTTCCGCGTTGAATGCTCTGACGACTCTGACGCCTGTCAGGTTCTCTCTGGAAGAAACGTTGAGCATATCGGTCAGCTTTTGTACGATCTTGAATTTCGGCGTTAAGATCGCAAGCATAAATACGACGGCAGCTATGAGAACAGCCAGCCAAATAGCCGTGACCAGCGTCAAAGAACCGCTTGCGTATTGCAGCAGAAGGATGACGGACCACACCATTACAACAGGAGCTAAAAACGCGGTTTTTAAGAATGTGAGCCATGCAAGGTGGACGTTCTGCATATCGTTCGTCGTCCTGGTGATCAGGGATTCGGTAGAGAAGGAGGCAAAGTCCGAGATAGCAAATTCGTTGACTCTCTCGTACATCCTCTGTCTGATACCGGTAATACAACTGCTGGCGGTGGCGCTGGCTACAAATCTGATAATGACCTCGATCGCCGCCATCAGAATTGCGCATATGACCATATACAGGCCATACCACCAGATTTCAGCTACACCGTTTTCCCGGCTGTTTTGAACAGCGCCGGTAAGCAAGCTTATGTAGCTGACGATTTGCATCATAAAGAAAACCTCGCCCAGCGTCAACAAAAAGATGGAGATGACTGAGACCCAGTTTTTTGCCTTCATGTTTTTGAAAAGTAATTTGAACATGACATCCTCTCTTTCCTTGATTTTTTTGCATATATCAACGACAACTCTGCCGTTAATCATACGAACTCATACCACGCTTATCGGCTTTACGCTGTCATCATCACGGTCGCCGCCGCGGATCTCCTAATGCGTCCGAATATTTCGGCGCAAAAACATTGGGTTTCGCGGACTATAGGGTGTTATTGCAATTATATTGTAATTATACATAACCCTGACGGGAATGTCAACAAAAAGCATACATAATTACAGTAATTTATATGCAAATTGAAGCCAAGGCTCAAAGGTAACTAGCCTTTGTTACGCCAAATAATGTTTATGATATAACGCAAAACTCCGCAGCACCTAATACTAATACCTAATAAAAAGTAGACAATCTTTGCGGTCTATTTTCCGCAATACTGCGTTGTCGTCCTTGCAAGGCGCAAGCCTTGCTGCGTCCGTCGCCTTGTCTTGCGAAAAATATCCTCGCAAAATATAAGTCTACTTTCTATCAGGAATTAGTATAAGATGGTGTTGCGGAGTGTTTTTTTAGAAAACTGCGATTTTAATACGGCAACCGTACCTGTCAGGGCAGGCAGCATTTCGGCCACTCGTGCGGGAACGGACCGCTGACCTCGCAATTGATACCGTTTTCCCGAAGCAGGCTTGCGAGCGCAGAAATCGTTTTAGGGCGGAATTGTTATTTTTTTGTTTGATAGATAGACAAAGCCAAGCTAAAATGATATAATGACGGAAAGATAAATCGGAATTTACGGAGGAATAAATGGAACAGAAACTATTTACGGAATTGCGCACGCTTTATACAACAACAAAAGAAGCTCCTGCCGAAATCCGGATCAGGATCCGGATGCGCGACCTGATCGATCCTGCGATCCTTCGTCGCGCCGTGGATACGACGATGGAAAGATACCCGTATTTTTGCGTTGAGCTGCAGAAAAAGGAAGGTGGTTTTGTATATGCCGAAAACCATCGTCCCGTCGTTATCAGCGATTCGCTTCACGGAGCAGAACTCAATTCAGAGGAAACAAATTACCATATGATCGCTTTTTGTTGGCAGGACAATATGATCATTTTAGATGTGTTCCATGGTCTTACCGACGGCACCGGAGCCTATGAAGTGGTGAGAACGCTTCTTTATTACTATTGCTCCGAACGCTACAACGTTAGCCTGAAAGAGGACGGTATCCGTCTTGTCGGAGACGAGATCTCCGCAGAGGAGTGGATCGATCCCGTGGTCAGCAGGACAGATTTTCCGACCCCTAAGCAAAATGAGCTTATGTCTGATGCACTGAATGTTATCACAACAGCAGGTCTTGAAGAGGATCGCCGGCATACCGTGTACAGCGTCGCTATCTCCGAAAAAGAATTTATGAGATTTAATCTTGATAATGACGGCAGTCCCGGAACGATGGTCGCATTGTTACTCAGCAGGGCGATCGCAAAATTATTTCCGGAGTCGGAGAACACCATTCGTATAGCTCTGTGCGTAAATCAGAGAAAGGCGCTCAATGCTCCGCTTGCTCATCAAAGCTTGGTTGGCGGAGTTATGCTTGAGTATAAGGACAAGCTGCGCGATTGGTCGCTGGAAATGCAGGGTACGGCATACCGGGGAATGGTTTTTGCTCAAACTCAGGAGGAAAATGTGCTGAGAGGCATTGCCTCTTTCAAGGGCGTCAACGGTATGCTTCTCACCAAAGAAAGCGATCAGGAACGGATCGGGGTAGCGTCCTATATCAATTCGCTTGCCGGCAAGTTCACCACAGCAACGGTAAGCTATGTCGGAAAAGCGGACTATAAAGAAGCGGAGCAATATATCCGCGATTTCCGTTTGTGGACGTCACCCATGGGTAACAATCTTCTTGTTGAAATATCCGCTGTAAACGGACGATTCACCCTTGATTTTTTGCAGTCATTTTCAAGTCCCGTTATTGTAAACGCTTTCCTGAAAGAGCTGGATGAAAACGGGATCATATATGATCTTCAGGATGTAAATGAGTTGGAGCTTCCGAACATCAAGCTTCCTTGGACGGAGTAACAAATCCTGATTTGCAGCATTGAACAAAGCTATCGCAGGCAGGCTTTTTGGCTGCCTGCTTTTTAATTACCCGATAGACAAAGCCAAGCTAAAATGATATAATGACGGAAAGACAAATCGGGATGACGGGTGCTTTATGAAATACAAAGAATATGGCAGTACAAACGCAAAAACGATTATCCTTCTTCACGGCGGAGGCTTGTCCTGGTGGAATTATCGTGAAGAAGCCGAAATGCTGAAAAATGAATATCATATTATTGTGCCGATTTTGGATGGACACGCCGGAAGTGACAAGCATTTTTCAACGATTGAAAGCAATGCCCGCGACATCATTTCATTTATCAATGAATTTTTAAACGGTTCTGTTTTTATGCTGTGCGGTCTTTCCCTCGGAGGACAGGTGTTGCTGGAAATGCTGTCGCAGCAAGCGGATATTTGCCGGTATGCCGTCATTGAGAGCGTGGCGCTCATTCCCTCAAAAATCACAAACGCTTTGATTTCTCCCGCTCTTCATTTAAGTTATCCGCTCATTAAGCAACGCCGGTTTGCAAAAATGCAATTTCGTCAATTAAGGCTGAAAGCGGAATTGTTCGATGATTATTATCGGGATACCGCTGCTGTGCAAAAAAATGATATGATCGCCTTTCTCAAAGCGGGCACATCCTATCGGCTCAAAGACTCCATAAAGAAAAGCGAGGCGGATATGCATATCTATTTCGGAGAAAAAGAAACCCGTGTCATCAAACGATCCGCGGTATTGCTCAGAGAAACCGCTAACGTTAGTTCATTGACCGAGCTGCCCGATATGTTTCACGGAGATTTCTCAATCAACCATCCGCTTGATTTCGTTAATGCGATCAATAGGATTGTAGGCAAATCCTGATTTGCAGCATTGAACATTATTATAGCTAAACCGCCCTGCCGATTGTCCGGCAGGGCGGTTTTTGTGTGATGATGATAAAAAACGTAAATCGGATAAGGCAAGTGTTTTCAGCAGATATACTTCCTAACGCGGATCACTGCTTTCGTATTTATGATCTCGAGTTTGGCTTTAAGATTTCATCCTCATATTCGTCATACTCCACGCCGGAGGTCGTGATGATGTCTTCCGTTTTGAAGCGGATGACCTTCAATTCTGTACGTTCATACTTTTCTTTGTTCATAATTTAACCCCCTTAATCCGCAAAGTATTCATTGGCAGCTTGATTGTAACGGTAAACCGCAGCGGCAAGCTGCTTTGGGATGCTGTCGCTGTACGGCTTATCATCAGAGCTGTACGACAAAGCGGAGTAATCAAGGGCGGAATACCGATATTCACGACCGTTAATACGGATCACATACTCCGTATCAAGCTGTGAAGCGGCAATATCCTTCTTGTCAAAGTAGATCAAGTTGTTTTTCTCGCCGTAGTTGACCGCTTCGCCGTCAAAGGTGATACCGCTTTTGATCTCGTCCGTAAACAAATCGGGCTCAACGATCTTGTAATAATGCCTTAAAGTGGTTTTGGAAAGATAGATAACCGAGGTACCGACATATTCCAAGCCGCAGTCCTCGAGGTGTTCTTCCATCTCGCCGGCACCGTTCGGGATGTTTTCTTCACCTGTGAAATAATCATTACCGCCGTTTGCAAGATGTTCGGTATTGCGGTTAAAGCGAACCTGTGCCTTTGATCCGTAGTCGAGCATCGTTTGAACGAGAGTGACAAGCTGGTTGAATTTTGTTTCACCCTTCTCGGCGATATATTTCGTTCTGAATGCTCCGTCGCTGAGGATAACATTCGCGTATGTCACAGCGGCGTATGTATCGGTCGCGACAGCTTTTTTGCCGATTGTCAGCGTTGCGGTGATGTCATAGGTCATTTCCGCAACAGCGATCGGGCAGCTTGCCTTGTAACCGTAGGATGTTTTATTTGCGGCAGTCAGGGTGACAGAATGTGTCTTTTCTTTTCCTTCTACGGTCCAGGCAAAATCTACTTTTGCTCCGTCAGTAACATCCTGATCGGTCAGGTTCAGATAGTAGTTTATGCCAATATCGCCGTTCAGGCTGAGAGAATGGCCGTTGAAATACGGCACGAATACGGCGTTGACCGCAACAGGATAAACCGGCATCGTAAACGTGCGGGTATTACCTTCACCGGAAAGAGTGATCTCCTGAGGCGCTGCGGCTTGCATCTCGAACTCGCTCATCTGGATGCTGCTTCCGCCTTTATTCGATTTGATCTCGATTTTGTAATACTGATAAGGCGCTGCAGGCACATCCAGCGGATAATCATATTTTGTGAAGTTGACGTCCTGCGTAACGCTGTCGTTTTCTACCGCTTTGACCACCTGCCACTGTGCGGAGTCGCGAACCGCTTCGCTGTCGCTTGCGAAATTCGCGCCGTATATCGTATAGTCCTTCCAGTTTCTGCCTCTGTACCGATTTGATGCGTTGTCATTGCCGGTCGTCAGGCTGTAGCCTGTCATGCAAACCTTAGCGTCCGCCTTCATGATTATATGACGCGGTTCCGTGATGCCGATACACCATTTCGTGGCGGGATCGCCGTCGAGCAGCTTTGCATATCCCTCGTTGCCTTCGCCGTCACCGTCGACTATCGTCAGGTTTGCTTTTTCAGCGTCATCGGCATCAGCGCAGGTCGCGCTGATCTCGCTCAACAGATGATTTTCATCGGGCGAGATGTTCAAAGCGATCTCGTCGTCCTCAAACGCAGCGTCGACGTTCGCCGTTACCGTGCCGTTTCCGGTTGTATGGATTGTGATGGGGGAAGGATCCTGCTGTTCAAATACGACCGCCACCGTAACGTTGCACTGAGGCATGATAAACGCTTCTCCGTCGCCGATGATCTCCACTTCTTTGCTGCTGTCGGCAGGCGTTACAGTGACAGATTTCACATGGTAGTTTTTATTGGGCGTTGCCGTTATCTCAACAAGCTCGCCTGGTTCCGCAATATCAGCGCTGATTTCTACGGTGCCGTGAGCGGAAGTGCCGTTATTAACGTACCAGCGCGCCTGATCCTGTACCGTATCGGAGTATATCTCGCCCATAAAGCGAACGGAAGCGGTTGATTCCATGTATAAGCCGTTAAGATTTTTTTCAATGTTCGCCCGCACTTCCACTTTACCCTCAGGTCCGCCGGAGAATGTCGCGGTAGCTTCCGTATGATCCTCCGCCCATGTCCATTGCGGAGGAGTTTTGAATTTGTAATCGACGGCAGGCACCAGCGGTAAGTTGTCAATGCTTCTCTTTTGATTTTCGGACAATACGCCGGGGTTTAACACCTTATTCAAGGAGCTGATCTTCAGCTTCTTGCCTTCTATAACGGAAATCTCGGGATCCGTGTCGTTATAGCGATAGGAACGGACTTTGATGCTGTCGCTCCATCTGCTCCAGCCGAGTTCTATTTTGCCGGACACCTCTAAGCTTCTCGCTTCAAAAACGCCGCCCGCGATCTTGCAGTTCTCAACTTTTAAGAGACCGATATTCGACACCCTGCCGCCGTACTGTGCAAAACCGGTGAACGGTCCGTATTCTGTTTCGTACAAAGGAGAAAATGTACCCGTCTGCTTCGCCTGACCATACAGTGACAGTGAGGACTGCTCGTAAGACGGTTCCATAAAACCAATGTAAACGCTTGACACGGTCACATCGTCTGCGAGGATCAGCTTGACGTCGCCGTGTAGCCATGCGTGACCGCCGAAATACGCGGGGATGTCTTCGTCGATAACATACCAACCACGGTATAAATCAAAAGCCTCGTCAACCATCGGGAATTTTCTCGCCAACACGGTTTGCTGATACCCGTTCTGATCAATATAGTTCGTTTCAACGACAGCTTCATAAACAGCGGTATACGTATTATTAGACTTGACATTGTCTATCACATCGCCCGCGTACCTGATAGTTAGGTCGCCTTTCCAACCGACAAATTCCATCCCGTCGGGAACGTTCTCGGGTTCGGGCATCGTAAACGAGCTGAACTGAGGTATTTGAATACTTCTGGTTAACTCATCACCGTTATTATTCTGTTCCTTAAAGTAGTAAGTAAATGTCAGCGCGGAAGCGCCGCAGACGGTACATATTCGGTCGGAATCCCAGATATGATCCTCAGCTGTGATTTTTTTGCCGCAATAGGTACATTTTTGACCGTGATAATAATCATACGAATAATCTTCCAGGTTCTCATGCGTACACGGATAGATGCTGATGTATCGCGTTTCATCGCCGCGTCCGTTTTCATAGATATAAGAGGCGGGGACAACTCTTGTATGATCCTTATCCTCGCCGATCCTGACAAGAGATGTTTCGGGGAAATACAGTCTTCCGGAGGAGGGATAGTTGCCTGTAAAGAACGACGCAAACGAGCTGTACGCGCCGTGGCCGATACCTAATGCGTTGCCGTTGCCGCCGCCGACGCCGGTAACGGTGCTGTTTCCGTGTATCATGATGGTGCCTACGCCTTCATCCTCTCCGCCGCCGATGCCTGCTCCGTAGTAATTGCCCTCGGCGTAAACGGTAGAATCCTCAATTGTGACGTTGCCGCCGTTGCCGCCTTCACCGCCGCCGATACCCGCGGCGTCCTCGCCCGCGTAAGCCTTGACGTCAGATTCATTCTTTATCGTGATACTGCCGTTTCCGCCGCCGTCGCCGCCGCCGATGCCTGCGCCGTAAGCGCCGCCGTAAGCCTTGACGATAGCGCTTTCGATCTCGATCGTACCGTAATTCGGGTGTTCGTTTCCGCTGCCGATGCCGGCGCCTTCCTGACCTCCCGTGGCTTCTACGAGAGATTCAAAGATCCTGATCCTTGTGTTTTTAACGGCGCTTGCTTTTTCACCGCCGCCGATACCCGCGGCATACTCTCCGCCCTTGGCTTCTACAATACTGCCCTCGATATTAATGTCGCTGTACGCGCCTCCTATGCGCGTATTTGTGCCGGCAATCGAATCGATAAAGTCTGCTTTAACAGCTTTTCCGCAGCCGATGCCCGCGGCCTTTTTTCCGCCTCGCGCGATGACGATACTGTTCTTGATGTTGATCGTGTCGGCTGAGGCTTTGTCGCCGCTGCCGATCGCCGCACCATTGTCTATATCGCCAAATGAAGAATAAAGAGAGGCGATGCTTATGATTCCGCCGATGCCGGATATTACCAGCTGCGGTAAGCTTTGCGGAACGGACGGACCGATGGAATGATTTTGTTCCATCAAGTAACCGGCGTCTGCTTTCATGGAATCGAACATAGCTCCAAAGCTGTCTTCATCTAAATTTTCACCTGCGGTCGACGCAAGAACGACAGCGTTCTGAATGTTGATCGTACCGCTCTTGGCGGAATAACCCGATCCGATACCCGCGCCGCCGCCGGTGGAACACGCGAATATATTGCCTCCGGTGATATTGATCGTACCGCTATTGGTGAAATACCCCGCGCCGATACCCGCGCCGCCCATTGCGAGCGTTACGATGTTGCCGCCGTGGATATTGATATCATTGTTTGAAAACGTTGAGAAAGTCTGATATACGCCGCCGCCGATACCTGCGCCTGACTCTCCGTTAGGATCAGAGGCGACTGCGGTAACGTTGCCGTTGTAAATATGGATAATGGGACAACGGCCTCTGTAGCCGCTGCCGATACCCGCGCCGCCGTCGGCACTCAACGCCGAGATATTGCCTCCGTAGATCGCAATAGAGCAGGGCGCGCTGTTTGCGCGACAGCCGTTGCCGATGCCCGCGCCGCTTTGGCTTTCCGCGTGGATCTTACCACCGTAGATACGGATACCCTCGCCGGAAATTCCCTCGTTGGTATAGTTGCTTACCCAGCCTTCAAATCCGCCGCCGATACCCGCGCCGCTTCCGTATCGGCGAAAAGTATGATTGCCGCCATAGATGGTGATCCTGTTCGGTGAGCCCTCGGCAGCTCCGCCGACGCCCGCGCCCTTACAGGTGTCGTAACCGCCTCCGGTCTGCACCTTACCGCCGTATATGTTTATATCTCCGGCGTTCGGGTTTTTGTCATTTTCGTCTTCGATCGTTCCGCCGATCGCTGCATTATTCGGATCATCGGCGCCGCACACCAAATAACCGCTGTCCTCCGCCTGACCGAAGATGTTCAGCGTCGCGCCCGGCTCTACGCCGATACCCTCGTCGATATCCAACATTTTGCCGTCTTTTAAAATGATGTTGACCGTACCGCTTCTTACGAAAAGACGCTCACCGTTCGATAAGCTTGTGGGTTGGTCAAAATAATACCAACCCGGAGCGAGATCATCGGATGACCGCTCCTTGATATTGATCCATTCGTTACACGTTCTTGTTTCTTGTTTTACCTCTTTCGCGTCCGCGTCCCACCAGCGGTAGATATATTCCACCGCCACGGCGGCATCCGCCGAAAAGGGAATAATGGTAAACAGGCTTATCAACAATGCAAGTGTGAGCAACACGCTCACGGAGTTTTTGAGTATGCGCAAATCGGCTTCCTCCCTGTATATATTTATGATAAGCATAACATATCTTTATCGAAAATACAATTGTAAAAACAAACAAAAACGATAATGCCATAACGCAAATTCGGAGGAAGCTCCCTCGCCGCGAGGAAGCCTTTCGAGCGTCAGCACAAAACATTTACCTTTATTAGAATGGTAAAATTAGTTTTTCGACAAACTGAGCTCCCGTCAGGCACTATATAGTGTCTGACGGGAGCCTTTTGTTATTTGATTATATTTTAATATTTGATTCCCGATCAGGTATACCAGTTCGGCTCGTCGTCCGGAGGATCTATTTTCGTAAAGATGTTTTCCTTAATAATTGTGCTGCCGCTTCTGTTTTCGAGACCGCCGCCGCAATCATAGTTATAATATCCCAAAACATAGAGCGTGGTGTTTCTCGCGCCTGCGCCTACATAAATTGCCGATCCTCTTGTTGAATATATATAGCCGCGTTCAAAGTGAAATGAAGCGTTTGCGGTATTATCCGGAATATAAATTGCGTGAGAACCGCCGTTAATTATCGTGCCTCTCATTGAAAGTTCCGAACCGCTCGAAAGTGTGAATGTGTTGAGATCACCCTTGGTTGAGGAATCAAATGAATCAAAACGAACATATTTGCCGTCAAACCACCAGCCTTCACTATAATATTGGTTGAGAGCCAGTTCAACTTTTCTGTTTTCGGGAATTTGAAATCCTCCGTTTGCGTTAATACCCTTAACATTATCATCAAACTTGTAGCCCTTTACTGCATCTGCTTTTAACTTAAATGTTCTGCCGTTTGCATCTATTTTGAAATCGCAGTTCGAGTCTATTCCCTGTGACCAAGCGTCAATAAAGCTTCTGCAGCCCTTTTGGGCGGTGCGTTTGTTAAGGTCGGTGGTCGTGAGGGTGAAGGGAGCAACGTTTAAAATATTGTTTTGGTTATCCTTGATGACCTTTGTGAAAATGCCGTCCATCGCGCTGAGGCTTTGGAGCATTTCGCTTGCGGTATTCTCATACTTTGTGTAAGGAGATTCGTCAGGGTTTACGGTGATGATTTTGTTGTCGATCTCATATTCCTTGACTTTCTTTGACATATTATTCAGTACGTTTATCGCGAAAAAGTCAAGCACAGCGTGCTCCTCCATTGAGCTGATCTCGGTGTTGATGCCGTTGATGACCTTGTGATAGTCGGGAGTTTTGCTGTAGCTGTGTTCATTTTTGTCGGCGGCGATAACTCTGTCGAGCAAATAAGATGTGAGCTGCGCGTAACCGTTTTCGTGATTATTTGAGCTGCGCTCGCCCTTTAGAAAACTGAGCGTCGCGTCAAAATCCGCCTGCAGCTTGCTGATATTGCACATCGGGTCATTGATTATCTCTTTGTACGCCTTGTATGTTGTGTTGTTGAGCTTGCCCATACCGTCACAGGTAAAGTTATCCTTGTTCTGATCAATACGCTTGAACACATTGGAGTAGTCGTCGGAGATCTTGTCGATTTGCTTTCTGAATTCCAGAGTGCTGATGTTCGAATCTATCGACTGAAGCTGCCGCATCTCTTCGCTGTGATATTTATTAGCGTTTTCCGAAAGGGTCTTAACCTCGTCCATAACCTCGTTTATCTTAGCCTTGATCTCCGCGGCTTGCTTATTGACGTCGTCGATCACGTCCTGATTGGAGGGGCCGTCGTCCAAGCCGAAAATAAGATTAAATACGGGGCCGATCGCCATATTGGCGAGCCTGGTGCTGGTTGTGTTGAGCAGTGTTTTTCCGACATAGCCAAAGGCGGTCTTTGCAATGCTTCCCGCGCCTCCTGCGGATACCGGGACTTCTGTGCTTACCGCCGCCGAAGCTGAGGTGAACGCCATTGAGCTGACCGAAAATACTGTGATCGCCGATAATGCTGTCGCAATGATCTTTGTTTTTATATTTGTCTTTTTCATGGTGCCGTCTCCCTTGCGTTTTTTTCTGTGGTTTTATGATAGCACTGTTTCAGCGGTAATTCAATCATCAATCTACCCCCGGTTTGTTCATAAACAGACACTTTGTTATTCGGCTGTCTATTTGCAAACAAATAAAAAACAATTGTCTATTAAAAAGTTTGTTGTAATCCATTAAAAAATTTGTTATTATAAAATAAAACGAAGGGAGTGTTGGGGGATGGCAGAAAATACACAAAACCGTAGGACGTCAAGGGTCAAAACGGCTATTTGCGACGCGTTCGCAGAGCTTATGTACGAAAAAGAGCTGAGAAAGATAACCGTTCGTGAGCTGGTAGATAAAGCGGACGTCGGACGCGCGACGTTTTATAAGCATTATTACGATATTTATGACGTTTACGAGCATATCGAAAAAACTGTTTTGGTCGACCTCGGAGAAATAATCACCGGGGAAGGCATAAAGCTGGAGTATGAGGTTTATCCTGCTGTTTTTGAATATATAAAGGAAAACACGAAGATTTTTAAAATGATATTCAGTCCGCACAACAACGTTCCTCTTTATCAAAAGCTGCTGCAAATGGTAGAGGGGCTCAACCGTTTGATTTGGGCTGAAAGATTCGGCGTTAATATGGACGACAGCAGGGTAGAGTGCGCCATCAAATATCACTCAAACGGATGCCTTGCGATCGTCGCCGACTGGGTGATCTCCGATTTTAAACAGCCGCAGAGCTTTATCATCGAAGCCCTTTCCGGATTTGACAAAGGTACGCAGGCTTACTTGAGAGAATGGCTTGAGAATAAATAATTGAATAAACAAACTCAAAGCCTCCCCGGCATTCCGCAGAGAGTTTGCGGAAGCTGTTTTGTTTAGCAAATTGTAAAGTATTCGGGAGCAACATATCTTGCCTGCCACACTCCGTTTGAGGAGCGGTACAGCTCTTTGCCGTCGTTTCTGAAATCTCTTGCGCGGATCTTTAGAATCACGGGCTTGCCGTGTCTTCTGCCGACCTTGACGGCGGTTTCGTAATCGGGGGAGATATGCACGAACTGCCGCGTCATCGGCTTTAAGCCTTCTTTGAGGATCGTATCTAAAAACCGTTCGGCTGTGCCGTGATACAAAAACTCAGGCGGTTCGGGAGATTCCATTTCGATAACCACACCGGGGATAGAATGACCTTGATTCGCGCGTATCTTCGTGCCTGTTTCATCAAAGGAATAACGCCCCTTTTCATCCTGAGCAACGATCAAATCCAACGTCTTGCGGTCAAAAATCGGGATACCTTTCTTTGAGCGCCTTAATTATTACATCAACATCCGCCCAACCGCCGTTGAGATCGATATAACGCGGCGTTTGACAATGCCGCAGCATCCACGACAGCTTAACGCTGATTCGTTTCAGGTTCATTTTGTTTTTTCCTTTCTATGAGCTCAGCGATTTTAACGGCGATATTAAAATTATCAAGGCAGTGATTCGCCTCATCCAAGCCTTCGATAACGTATTCTTCCCCGTCAAGCACGTCGCCGGTCATCACGAAGCTGTACAGCTCTATCTCATGAAAATCACAGACCGCCTGAACGCCCGCGAGCTCCATTTCCACCGCGAGACAGCCGTCTTTTTTTCTTTTCTCAACAGCAGTTTTTGTTTCACGGTAAGGCGCGTCCGTTGTCCAAATGCGCCCTTTGACAAACGGAAGGCGCAGCTTTTCAAATATCTCCGCAAGCCTCTCGCTGTTTTTGATTTCCATATAATCGGCAGGCGGCGCGTAGTGATAGGACATACCCTCGTCGCGGTACGCCTGCGTGGGGATGATATATTTTCCGTTGGTCGCGTCATTGTCCAATGCGCCGCATGAGCCGAAGATTATGAAATTCTTGATGCCCGTCTGCCATTGCATTTCGATTATATCTATCCCGGCAAGGCAGGCGCCGATCGACGATAAATAAAATACGATTTCCTTACCGTTGATCTCAATGGCATATATCGGTTTGCTTCCGTTTGCCGAGCAGATATTCCCGACCTCGCGGTGGGGATATTTGTCGATGACAGCCTGATAGATCTCGCCCGAAAAAGTAGCGATCGCGGTATCGCAAAGGTATTTCCGTTTGCCTAAAGAAGCGCCCGGTGTAAACAGCGCTTCTCTTTCTTCACTGTAGGATTCGGTTATCATGATCATACCTCCTGATTTGTTTTTGTTGACTTATCGTTGCGGGCGGCAAGCAATTCATCAAGCGACCTCGGCGCGTAATCCATATAGTCCATCTCTAAGCAAAAACACTTATTTGTTATGATTCTATTCTACAACAAGCAACGGGTTTGTCAAGCAAATGATTTTATTGAATTATTAATTACTACATGGTACAATAAAGGCATAACCGCTAAAAGGATGATTTATTTATGCCGTACAACAAAAAAGGAAATGAGCCGATGGAGAAGATATAATGACGGAAAGGCAAATCCTTATCTGCAAGCCTATTCTTATCAAAAAAGGCGCGTGGATCGGCGCAGGCGCGACGATCACGCCCGGCGTGACCATTGGAAAATAAGCCATTGTAGGAGCATCAGCCGTTGTCACTCATGACGTAGGCGACTATAAGGTGGTTGTCGGCAACCCTGCAAGGGTGATAAAAACACTCGATGCGGAAAGATTTAAATAAAAATCAACGTTATGAGAATTGGTAACAGTATAAAAACCATGGAGGTTTACAATGAGAAGAATCCTTGTTTACGGCGATTCCAACACATGGGGCTTTGACCCCGCGACATGGGGTTCTGTCCCGATGACATTAGAGCGGTATCCCGAAGATATCCGTTGGACAGGCTTACTGCAAAAAGCCCTCGGAAAAGACGTGCTGGTGCTTGAAGAAGGCTTGTGCGGCAGAACGAACGCTTTTGATGATGAAGAATGTGACGGAAGAAACGGTCTTGCAACATTACCGGCAATACTGAAAGCAAATCAACCGCTTGACGCAGCGATCGTTATGCTTGGTACTAACGACTGTAAAAGCGTGTTTAATGCTTCGTCAAAGGAAATCACGGCAGGCTTGGAGCTGTGCCTTAAAAAGCTCCTTGATGTTGTTGCTCCCGAAAACATCTTGCTGATTTCTCCGCTTTATCTCGAAACGGCGGCTTTTGATTTTGGCTTTAATGAGCGTTCTATTGCGGTGAGCAGAGAGTTAAAGCGGGATTACATGGATTTGGCGGATAAATACAGTACTGCATTCCTCGCCGCTTCGGACTATGTTAAGGCAAGCAGCTTGGACGGACAGCACTTGACAAAGGAAGGTCACCGCGCGTTGTGTGAGGTGGTTTTGAAAAGTATTGTTTCAATGAATATGAAAAAATAAGCTCCTTGTGTTGATATAAACGGAATCTAAAATGGAGCTGAAAATGCAAAGGGGCAGGAGCAGCAGCTCCTGTCTGACTGTAGAAAAAGTCGAAGTGAAATTTTTACAGGACGACATTTGACAAAGAAAAAGCCTCCTCCGTGGTGGAGGAGGTGGCGCGCCGCAACGCGGCG
>JBGUOX010000010.1:0-9830 GCA_045129995.1 Ruminococcus sp.
TGTCTGTCTGTCTGTCTGTCTGTCTGTCTGTCTGTCTGTCTGTCTGTCTGTCTGTCTGTCTGTCTGTCTGTCTGTCTGTCAGGATCATACTCTTCACCTCATTTTTTGTCAAGTGCTTAAGGCAACTTTTTGCATTTTATCGCATTATTCTATTACATATTATATCATAATGCGCGCTCAAAAGCGTCTCAAAAGCAAGCCCTAAAGTGCTGGTTTTAAAAATGAAGCAAAATCGGCAAACTGCAACAAAACATCAGTTTTGTGTGAATATATTTTATTGATTGCTGTGAAAATAAAGGTGCGAATTTGTAATTTCCGCCCAAGAATACTGTGTCATATACTCGCCCTTAAAGGCATTGACAGCAGACATATCTCCGTCGAGCATTCGGAAGTAATCGCAGTCAACAGCACGGCGGTCGATCGCAAGGCAATTTCGCTGACGGATAAACAGCTTTTCGCCTCCCGCCTCCGCAAGGGTGGTTTTTAAATCGTTCAAAAGGTTGCGCAGCTTATGCTTTCCGTTTTTCAGATTCACCTCGTCCTCCCACAAAACGGAAACGATCTCCTCCGCGGAGCACAGCGCGCCCACGCGGTCGATCAAATACGCAAGCAGCTCCTTTGATTTTCGCCGTTTAAACAAAATCGGCTTGTCCTTCCAAAACACCTCGAAATTGCCAAAGCACTTGACGATTAGCCTGTCGTCGGCGTCCGCACGTTCCGCCTGCGCAAGCCGAAGCTCCTCTGCTATTTGTTCGCTGCTTACCGGCTTCATCAAATATCCGCCGGCGTGTACCCTGAACGCCTCAAGCGCATACTCCGTATGACCGGTCACGAAGATGATCCTTGTTTTGGGAGAAACGGTTTTAATGCGCACCGCCAGCGCAAGCCCGTCCGCGCCGGGCATATTGATGTCGGAAAAAACGATTTCCGGCCTTTGCCTGTCTTTTTCAAGCGCCTCAAGCGCTTCCGCGGAACGGCGAAAGGCTTTTATCTCAGCGTCGGGCACAGCTTCTCTGACGGCGTTGCTCAGGGACTCCAGCGCCGGACGTTCATCGTCGATAACAAATATAAGCATACTTCTTACTCCCTTACAGCTTCTTGCTTTGGCAGTGTGATGACAACGGTCGTGCCCTTTCCGGGAACAGGCATGATGCTCAGGCTGCCCGAACACATATGCTCCAAACGGTACCTCACGTTTTGAATGCCGAGATGCCGTCCTCCGTCGCCGTCAAAGCTTCCTGTCCCGCAGCCGTCGTCCGTTACCGTAACCTCATAGCAATCGCTTTGCTCGCGCGCGGCTATTGTGACCGTTCCCCTGCCGTCCTCTGTTTTTCTTATGCCGTGACGCACGGCGTTTTCAACGATCGGCTGCAGTGTAAGCGCGGGGATCGAAAACGAGGTGCACTCTATCTGCTCCGAAACCGTCAGATCATCCTCAAAGCGCAGCTTTTCCAAAGCCAAATACGCTTTTGTGTGGCGCAGCTCCGTTTCAAACGGAATGGGACGGGAGGATTTCAGGGAATCCATATTTCCCCTGAGATAGACCGCAAATTCAGAAACAGCTTTCTTTGCGAGCTTGGGATCGTTGTCGCACAGATACCCGATCGTCGCCAGTGAATTATAAAGAAAATGCGGCTGTATCTGGCTTAGCATTACTTCAACCTTTAACTGCTCCACCTGCTGCTCGGATTTATGTCTCAGCGCGGAACGCTCGTGGATGATATAAAGATTTACAACCAGTACGCTCATGGAGATAGCCAGAGAAAAGGAATAGATATTGTAGAAAAAAACCTGAAAAGCAGCGGAAGCAACAGCCAAAACGCCTACGATGTAAAACGCGATCTTGCTGCCGCGCGAGATCCTGTCGGAGTAACGGATAAGCAAATAAAACAAAAACGTCATCGACAAGCCCCACACAAGAGCCAGAATATTGTAGCCTGACATTCTGTGAACGACATTGTCGTCGTCTATGTATAAGCAAAAGCTTGTTATGCGGAACACAAAACGCAAAAGCACCTGCACGCCAAATATGATTCGCGCCACAATGCAAAGCGCTTTTTTCTCTTTTTTCGGATCGATGCGAAAAATCAAATGGCGCACGATCATATATCCCATTAAATAAGCGATAAGCGACCGCGCAAAAATGCAAACATTAAGCCATATCGCGACCGCTTCGCCTTCTCTGCCGCTCAAAAACAGCTCCGCTAGGGTGAGCGCGGAATACCAAAACAGCCCGAAGTAAAAAATATGATAAAAATAAAGCTGCTTTCCCCACCATTTTGCGCCGACGATCAGCTGCACAAAACCCATAAAGCATAAGACCATACTGATGATCTGGATTACAATTGTTATCGTATTTGCCATACAGCCGCCCCGCTTTTGTTGATATTTGCATATAGTATAGCGCAATATTGCTTTTTTTACAATATTTCAAGAAAAAAATGCCGCCGCAAAAAGAAAAATTTCCGATTCTTTTGCTTTTTGGAAATTAATATGCTACAATAGAAAAAATGCTGCGGACATTCCCGACCGTCCGCATTTTGCCACAAAGAAAAAAGCCATAAGGAGGAACCTATGAAACGCATAGCAGCTATTGCCTTTTCTGTAATTATTCTTTGCGTCAGCGTGTTTTCGGCGTCAGCCGTTAATTACGGCTTTAACGAGGAAACTGTTTCGGACGCGGTTTATCTGGAAAACCTGAACAACGGGCAGGTCGTTTACGAAAAGAACTCCGCCCAGCGCCTGTATCCTGCATCCACCACCAAAATTATGACGTTCATAATCACGGCGGAAAATGTCAGCGATCTGAACAACACCAAGGTCACTGTCAAGCAGGACGTCATCGACGGACTTGATCCGGAAAGCACCGTAATGGGACTGTCAGAGCATATCGGCGATGAGGTCTCCGTTAAGGATCTTTTGTACGGTCTGATGCTTCCGTCCGGCAACGACGCCGCGCTTGTGCTGGCTGATTACATCGGAGGCGGAATTGACGGCTTTGCCGAAAAAATGAACGCCAAAGCGGAGGAGCTTGGCTGCACAGACACACACTTTGCCAACCCCCACGGACTTTTCAACTCCGACCATTACACGACCGCCAAGGATATGGCGCTTATCACCAAGCACGCAATGACCATTCCGAGCTTTATGGAAATATGCAACACGGTTTACTACACGCCCGACGGCTTCGCCACGCTGCACAATACCAATTATATGCTCGATCCGGAAGAAGAGGGCGGCGCGTACTACTATCCCTACACCAAGGGAATCAAGACCGGCTATTTGGACGAAGCCGGCAAATGCCTTGTCACATCGGCGGAGAAGGACGGCGAGAGGTATCTTTGCGTTTGCCTTGGAGCGGACTTCACCTTTGAGGAAAACGTAAACTATGCCATGAAGGACACCGCAAAGCTTTACGAATGGGCATATGCTAATTTAGCGGATCAAACGCTGTACAGCCAAACAGACAGCCTTGCTTCCGCTAAAGTAAAGTATGTCAAGGATGAAAAAACGCTGAGCGCGGTACCGGAAAATGCGATCACGGCGTTCTTGCCGAACAATTACGATAAAGCCCAATTGCAAACAGACATCACCTGCCCCGAACAGGTGGAAGCTCCGGTAAAAAAGGGCGACGTGCTTGGAACCGTCAGCGTTAAATACGGAGACTTAGATCTGGGCACGACCAATCTTGTCGCCGCCGAGGACGTCGAGCGCGACGCGGTTTCGGCAGAGGTGTTGATTAAGGAAAACACAGGACTGTTCATTATCCTGGCGGTGGCGCTGGTGCTGATCATCGCTTTGATCATCGTTTTGATCGCGGTTCGTTCCGCGAAAAAGCGCCGCAGGGCAAGCCGCCACGCGCGCAGTAACCGGGAACACAGATACAAAGACTGATCCAAAACAAAAAAAGATCGGCAGCAACAAATCCAAAGCGGAATTGTTGCTGCCGTTTTTGTTTTATAAAATATCACGCGGACGAGCTCGCCCGACCTTTATTTCCGTTCTTCCTTATCCGGAGCGATTTGCAGCGCCAGCACGGTAATATCGTCGGCTTGCTCGGCTCCGTTCGCAAATTCTTTGACCGCATCCAAAACGGCGCTGACGGTGATTTTTGCGTCGGCTTTTGTCTGACGGCAAAGAACCTCCTCCAGACGTTCCTCTTCAAAGAATCGTCCTTCCTTGTCCAGCGCCTCTGTTACACCGTCGGTAAACAAAAACAGTTTATCGTTCGGTTTCATCTTAACGGTGTATTCCGAATAGGTCAAATCTTTGAATATGCCTGCCGCTGCGCCGCCCTTTTCGTTAAGCGTTGTCAGCTTGTCGGAGATGATATACGGCGGATTGTGACCGGCGTTTGAATAGGTCAGCTCGCTTGTTTTCGGATCATAAACCGCGATAAAAGCGGTAATGAACATCTTTTTAGGGTTGTGCTCGGCAAGCTGATTATTAAACTCATGCAAGATCTCGCCGGGTGAATATCCAAGCTTAGCGTATTGGTGCAGCAGCGTTATCGCGCGCGCCATAAACAGCGCGGCTGTGACGCCCTTTCCGGAAACATCGGCGATGGCAACAAAAACCTTGCCGTTTTCCGTCATATGATAATCATACAAATCACCGCCGACGTCTTTTGCCGTCAGCATCGTTGCCTTTATCGAAACATCGTCGCTGCAAAATTCCTGCTGCTCCAGCAGTCCTCTTTGGATCGTATGCGCAATGCTCATCTCCGCCTTTTGCCGGTTCATCTCGGACAAGCGCGTGATAAAATCATCGATCTCCTCCGCCATGGTGTTGAAGGAATCCGACATCTCGGCAATTTCGTCCCTGCCCTTGACCGGCAGCTTTTCAAAAAACTCGTCCTTGCGCGAAATAAAGCCTTTCATCCGTCTGCTGATAAGCCGCAGCGGCTTTGACACCCTGAAATACAGAACGCCGCCCGTCACGCCCAAAAACAAAAAAGTAGTCAGAGCGATCAATAACGCGATATGAAAAAATCGTCTGTTGATGCCCTGCATAATGCTTGTAAGCGAAATCTCCGCGCAAACAATGCTTTCGATCTTGTTGACGAACGTATGGGTTTTCAGAGAATAGTATTTTTTGACAGGCGTGTAGCAAATCAATGTATCGTCATATTGGTTTGCTTCGTGGAGCATCACTTTTTCTTCGCCCTGAAACGCTCTGATTTGCTCATCATGCAATTGTCCCTTTGCCACATAACCGTTATAGCGGTTGTATTTAAACTCATCAGACGCGTTGTCGCCCCATCCGGTGGAAAGGTAGGTTTCGTTTCTGTTTTCCACATCGGGCTTTACGATATATAAATATGTAATATCCAAGCCTTCGCACATTTCCATTAAGTACCGGTCGGAATCATCGTAATCCTCATAGCTGTTCGGATCGTAAGCCTCAAAGGTGATCGCAGCTGATGAAGCGGCATACTGAATGTGCGAGGTCGCGTCCTCAAGCGCGTGATTATATGTTAAACTATACAGAAGAATCAGCAGACCTGCCTCGGCTACGGAGGTGAAAAACAGCAGACCTACAATGATTTTCCAAAAAACGGAATGTTTCATCAATCAGCATCCTTTTTATAGTTTGAATATGATAAAGCAGTTGACCTTCAAAAGCCCCAATCCGGCGTCCTCGGTATAACACGTGTCGGCTTTCTATTTTATTAAACCATAAAAATCCATTTGTTGCAACATCCGCTGGCAATTATTTATTTGTTTTTTTGATTTGATATTGATTTATCGAAAAAGATGTAGTAGAATAGTATGGTATATAAAGAATAGAATGGGTATGTATGCCGTTTGAAATCGGAAATTACGGCACAACAGGTGCCGTTTCGAGGACTTTTAGGAGATATACGAATGGACAGTAAACAACTTGCATGGCTGATTCGCCGTCATGGAGTGGAGATGACTCACATTTCTCATGGCAGCCACATTGGCGCTATTCTTTCTGTGGCAGACATTATGGCAGTGCTGTATGCAGATGTTTTAAAATATAATCCGAACGAACCGCTTTGGGACGGCAGAGACCGCTTTATTCTCAGCAAAGGTCACGCCGGCGCCGCGCTTTACGCCGCATTGGCGGAATGCGGATTTTTTAGCGTTGACGAGCTGAAAACACACTATCAAAACGGCAGCCGTTTGTCGGGACACGTTTCTCACCATGTTCCGGGCGTGGATTTTTCCACAGGATCGCTTGGCCACGGCATAGGCGTGGCGGCAGGCCGCGCGCTGTCGGCAAAGCAGGACGGAAAAAACTTCCGCTCCTTTGTTGTGATGGGCGACGGAGAATGCAACGAGGGCTCCGTTTGGGAGACCGCGGAATTTGCCAACCACTTCAGGCTGGATAATCTGGTAGCCGTAATCGACTATAACCATATGCAAAGTCTTGACTTTTGCAACAACACCCTTGAAATAGATATGGCGCGCCGCTGGGCAGGCTTCGGCTGGAATGTCATCGAAATCGACGGACACGACCATGACGCGCTTCGCAAAGCACTGTTGAACACCGAAAACGAAGCGCACAAGCCCACCGTTGTCATTGCTCACACCGTCAAGGGAAAAGGCGTTTCCTTTATGGAAAACGATGTGCTTTGGCACTACCGTTTTCCGCACGACGGCTGGGAATATAATTGCGCTGTCAACGAGCTGCACGCCGCAAAGCCCGAAAACACCGTCGATCCCTACACACCGAACGGCTGTCCCGCCGACGAACCAAAGCCGGAAAACAGTCTGCATATCGTCAGCGAAACCTATCGTCCGACCTACTTCCAAAGGGAGGTTGATAACAGATGAGAGATACCGTTATCCGCGAATTGATCGCGATGGGAAAAACCGATCCTTCGGTCAAGCTGATCACGGGTGATTTGGGATTCGGCGTACTGAAACCGTTTTGGGAAACCCTGCCCGACCAGTTTATCAACGCAGGCATCACCGAACAGAATATGACAAGCGTTGCTGCGGGAATGGCAATGGAAGGAAAAACCGTTTTCACCTACTCCATCGGCAACTTCCCCACCCTGCGCTGCCTGGAGCAGATCCGCAACGACTGCGCTTACCCTCAGCTCAATGTAAACATTATCTGCGTCGGCGGCGGTTATGTGTACGGCGCGTTGGGCGTCAGCCACCACGCAACAGAGGACATCGCCTGTCTGCGCGCGCTTCCGGGCGTTACCGTTATTTGCCCGGGCGACCCGATAGAAGCAAAATATGCCGTTAACGCCATCGCAAAGGCAAAAGGCGCCTGCTACCTGCGGCTTGGCAGAGGCGGCGAAAAGCGAATCAACACGTCGCTTGGGAATTTTACAATCGGTAAAGCCTACCTCATCCGCGAAGCAAAGCAAGCGAATAAAACCGTTGCAGTGTTCTCCACCGGCGCAATTTTGGAAGAGGTCACCTCCGCCTGCGATCTGCTTGAACAACGCGGTATCGGCGTTGCGCAATACAGCTTCCCTACCGTAAAGCCTATTGACAAAGAGGTCATCTCAGTATGCGCCAAACAGTTCGATCATATTTTTACCGTTGAGGAGCACAATATCGTCGGAGGCTTCGGCTCCGCGGTAGCAGAGGTACTAAGCGAGCTTGGCGAATCGGTCAGGCTGCACCGTCTCGGCATAAACGACTTCTACTGCGATCAAGTCGGTACTCAGGCATATCTGCGTGATTATGTAGGCATCAGCGCCGAAAAAATCGCAAAAAAAGTGCAAACTGCCATTTAGCAAAAATTTTGGGCAAACACTTTTCATTGCGTTCAAGACACAATTAAAACAAATAATCACATCCGCGCGCGGCGCCGTTCATCGGCTGCCGCGCTTTCTTTTTCGACGGATCCTCTCAAGGTCATACGCGTGCATATGTGACGGTTTTTATGTATTTTCCCTTGAAAACCGAAGAAATTATTCCAAATCTTGTTTCTATGCGCTATTGAAATCATCGACAATATATGCTAGAATTATGGTGAGGATAAATGGAATCCTACTATGAAGGAGGAGGATTTGATGTTTACCAGACTAAAAAACCTGGACGACCGGATTTTTGACAATATTCCCAGGATCCACAAGCCTGCCGTTAACAGAATTATGGTTACCGCGTCACGTATGGGCAATGCCGGCATTGTTTGGTGGTTTGTCTGCCTGGTGTTCCTGATCATTCCCAACTGGCGATATACCGGCTTGGTCATTATCTTTTCCATCGGACTCACCTCTCTCATGGGTGAAGGTATTATCAAGCACACGGTCAAGCGCGTGCGTCCTTGCCACGATATGGAAGAAGAGGAAAAGCTGATGAACAATCCGCGCACCTTTTATTCCTTCCCGTCAGGTCACACCGCTTCTTCATTTGCGGTTACCGCCGTCATCATTTTCAGCAGATGTCCCGTTTATGTTTGCATCCCTATTCTGCTGGTTTCCATGACTATCGGTTTCTCGCGCGTTTACCTGCGCGTACACTACCTTACCGATGTGGTTGTAGGTATGCTCTTGGGAACGGTTTGCGGCATTGCGTCCGTACTTCTGTTTCACGCCATCGTTCCGCAGGACATTTTCTTCCGTCTGCAAGTTTAACAGTTTTTTCTCAGCCCGATTCGTTAAATCGAATCGGGCTGTTTTTTCGTATTTTTCCAATCTGGAATCATTAAGCCGATCCTCCTTAACTTTTATGGAATCACAAAAGGCACTAAAAGAACATTTTTGAGAAGAACGTTAAAAACTGCGTAAAAGATCCAACAAAGCATCCTGTTTCTGTTGAATTTTGCTAAATATTATGATAGAATATGATTAATAATATTTTATATTATTAAATAAAAAAAGGAGGAAAACAATGAAAAAGCTAATCTCAGTACTGCTTGCCGTGTGCATGGTATTCTCCATGCTGACCGTGGCAGCAGTCAGCGTCGGCGCCGCGGAAAATGACGGCTCCGCTGCCGGCGCAGGAACCGTCCTGACCTTGAAGCCAAACAGCAACTGGCTAAGCGATAATGCCAGATTTGCTGCTTACTTCTTTGGAAATGGCGAAAAATGGGAAAGTATGACAGCTGATTCCACGGGAACCGTTTACACCGTAACGGCGCCCGCCGGCTATTCCAATGTGATCTTCTGTCGTATGAATCCCTCAAGCACAACCAACAACTGGAACAATAAGTGGAACCAAACTTCCGACTTAAATGTTTCCGACGGTGTTGGCAAAGCATACGTTATCACCGGATGGGATAACAGCGGTAAATGGGAAACCTACACCGCTCCCACCGAACCGCCGACAGAGGCTCCTGTTATCTTTGCCAACCACTTCACGGTTGACCTTACACAAGTAACAAGTCTTGAAACCGGAACTTGGTACGTATGGACGTGGGACGACAGCCACGCAGGAACATTCCGTCCCATTGAAAAGTTCGGCTATGTTGCCGCGCACGACAAAGCTTTGTTCGCGTGCATCAACGGCGACGTTAGTTGGGACAATGCCGTAGCGCAAACTGTTGATTTCGATGTTGAAAACGACAATCAGCTGTTTGTCCTTAGCGACAAGGAAGAAGGCAAATACAAAGTAAAGTGGAAGTCGGACGAACCTTCCACCGAGCCTGAAACCACTCCCGAAACCACTCCCGAGACTGAGCCCGAGACCACTCCGGCATCAAATCTTGAGGACGGCTTCTATCTCATCGGCGACGACTGGACAGTTTCTTCCATCGGCGCTGCTGACAAGTTCTCTCCGAACGAAGCTGCCAAGGACGAGTACTTCCTCGAGACCACTCTCACCGAAGGCGACGAGTTCAAGGTAGTTAAGGTCGAAGGCGACAAGATCGCTGAATGGTATCCCGAAGGCACCGAC
>JBGUOX010000011.1:0-9541 GCA_045129995.1 Ruminococcus sp.
GCACTCAAACTATTGAACCGCCGTGTACGGAACCGTATGCACGGTGGTGTGAGAGGTCGGCTGCTCAACTAACGGGCAGCCTCCTACTCGATTATATATATAATACGACGTGTTTGGAGAATGCGGACTTTTTGTCCCTTGCGATTTGGCGAATATAGTTTTCGATCGTGTCCGCAAGCTCTCCTGCCATCTCTTTGCTGTGCTTTTCGCGGATCCCGAATTTTCTCATTACGCTGCGCGCTGCCTTCTCATAGCTTTTCAAAAAAAATTCAAAAAAATCACGCGAAAGCTATTGACAGTCATATGAACCTGTGATATAATCTAGTAAACTTTAAGGGAGGCGGTTATCTTGCAGCAGTCAAGGCAAACGGCGCAGGCAAATAACAGCGGCGGCTTTCTTTCGCGGTTCCAACCGCTGATCCAAGCTGCCGGCGGTTTGACGCTAAGCCAGGTTTGTTCGCTCACCGGGCTTGAACCAAGCACCATCCAAAACTGGGTAAAGCGCGGATATGTGGCGCATCCGGTGGAGAAAAAATACCGTGAAAGACATCTTGCGCGTATTTTGCTTATAAACGCGCTGCGCGATTGTATGCGAATCGACGACATCGGCGTTTTGCTGGCGCTTATCAACGGCGACGCCGACGACACCGGCGACGATATTATCGCGGAGGAAACGCTTTATGATTATCTTCGCGCGGTCATTGACACGGCACAGTCCGGCACGCTGTCCTTTGGGCAGATACCCGAGACCGTAAAAGCCGTAACAAAGGATTATATTCCGTCGGGGGAAAACGCGTTTGAGCGTTTGAATGAAGCGCTGACCGTTATGGTTTTTGTCTACACGGCAGGGTTATATAAAAAAGAAGCCGACAATCGGCTGACAGATTTAAAGGAGAAAAAGCTATGACAATCAAAACAGACAACGGCACTGCCAAAGCATTTCCCTGGAAGCGTTTGGTAATTATTGCCGCCGCCGTAATTTTTGCACTTATTATCCTGTTTAACAGCTTTACGGTGGTGGACGCCGGTCACACCGGCGTTGTGGTGACTATGGGAAGCGTCAACGAAGGCGTTCTTACCGAGGGCATTCATCCCAAGGTGCCTTTTGCGCAAAGCGTGGTCAAGATCGACAACCGTATCCAAAAGCTTGAGGTCAACACCGAAGCCTTTTCAAAGGACCTGCAAAGCGTCAAAACCGTTTTGGCGATCAACTATCGCGTCGATTCCGCAAAGAGCTACAGCCTTTATAAAAACATCGGAGCCGATTACGAAAACGTTCTTGTAGTGCCGGCGGTCAACGAGGTGCTAAAGGCGATCACCGCTCAGTACACAGCCGAACAAAGCGTTACCAACCGTGTGCTGATTTCCGACGGCTTGGTGGAAGGTCTTAACGAAAAGCTGAACGATCAGGGACTTTATGTCACCGACGTCAACATCATCGACTTCGATTTTTCCGACGCGTTCATCACCGCTATCGAGGAAAAGCAGGTCGCGCAGCAGCAGCTTTTGAAGGCTGAAACCGAAAAGCAGACCGCCATCACCAACGCGCAGGCGTCCGCCGAAGCGGAAAAAATCAAGGCGGCAGGTACTGCCGAAGCAAACAAAACCCTCAACGAATCGCTGACCGACAAGGTCATCGAGAACAAAAAGATCGAAAAGTGGAACGGCGAGCTGCCCAAGGTCACCGGCGGAGACGGCACGATCATCGACATAGGCAGCGTGACCGGCGGCAAAGTTCAATAAAGGAGTTTATTATGGGATTTTTCATTTTCCTGTTCAGCATCATTGTGGTATTGCTTGTGGTCGTGATGATCCGCGGCTTCAACTATAATCATAGAATCGGCGAAGGAATGTTCAAAAACAGCGAGTACAATCTCGATGAGCCGGACGAGTTTGTGGACAAAAACTACTACGACAAGGACGCCTTTCACGATTTCATCGGAAAAGACAAATAATTACTTTGCAAAGAGCCGACCGCAAATCGGCTCTTTTGTGTTTAAAAAAAATACTTGCAAATTTTCGGGAATAGTGCTATCATATACAAAGAAATCACATAGAAAACACAAAGACGGAGAGAGTAGCACAAGACCTTGCCCTGAAAGAGAGACGCGTCGGCGGCTGAAAGCGCGTTACGGCAAACCTGTGTGAAGTTCGCTCCCGAGTGGCGCCCTTGAAGCAGCAGTAGAGGGCGACGGCTGACACCGTTAAAGTTTTGAGCGCTTATCTTAGGATAAGAAGCAGGGTGGTACCGCGGAAAAATTTTCGTCCCTATGCCTTTGGCATGGGGATTTTTATTTTTTTGTTTACGGGACCGCTTCGTCCGCCGGTTTTGAAAGCGTAAGAAAAGCTTTCAAAAGCGTTCAAGAGCGCCGGCGGCGCTTTATAATGTATTTCAAATTCCATATAGGAGGAAATTATGGATAAAATCAGTTCATTGCGACAAGAATTTGAGCAAAATCTCGCTAAGATCGCCGACCTTACCGCGCTTGACAAGGTGCGCGTTGACTATCTTGGCAAAAAGGGCAGCATCACCGCGCTGCTTAAGGGTATGAAGGATCTTACAAACGAGGAAAAGAAAACCTTCGGCGCCGAGGTAAACAAGCTCAAGGGCTTTGCCGCGCAAAAGATCGAAGAAAAAGTTGAGGAGCTGCGCGAGATCCAGGTCGCGCGCGAGATCTCCGCAATGCCGAAATTTGACATCACCGCGCCGGCTGACCTCGACCGCGGATCATATCATCCCATCACGCTGGTTCAGCGCCAGTGCGAAAACATTTTTAAGTCGATGGGCTTCACCGTGGAGGACTATCCCGAGGTCGTGACCGACTATGAGTGCTTTGAGTCGGTCAACATTCCAAAGCATCATCCCGCGCGCGATATGCAGGACACCTATTATCTGACCAACGGCGAGCTGCTGAAATCTCAGACCTCCGCCGCGCAAAACGCGATCCTCAGAAAATACGGCAAGGCGCTTAAGGAAAACGGCGTTCCGATCAAGGCGATCTTCCCCGGAAGATGCTTCCGCAACGAGGCGACCGACGCAAGCCACGAAAATACCTTCTTCCAGATGGAGGGTATGATGGTAGACAAGAATATTTCTATCTCCAACCTGATTTTCTTTATGAAAACCATGTTGTCCGAGGTGTTCCGCCGCGACGTCAAGGTTCGTCTGCGTCCGGGCTTTTTCCCGTTCGTTGAACCGGGCTTTGAGCTTGACATCAACTGCCTGATCTGCGGAGGCGAGGGCTGCGCTTCCTGTAAGCACAGCGGCTGGCTTGAGCTTTGCCCCTGCGGTATGATCCATCCC
The DNA here is from genome assembly GCA_045129995.1 of Ruminococcus sp. Lineage (GTDB taxonomy): Bacteria > Bacillota > Clostridia > Oscillospirales > Acutalibacteraceae > Ruminococcoides. The sequence continues at coordinate 3,305 of JBGUOX010000011.1, forward strand.
AACGTGCTGCGTGAGGGCGGCATTGATCCCGACGAATACACCGGTTTCGCCTTTGGCTTGGGCTTGACCAGACTGGCGATGATGGAATACAAAATCAAGGATATTCGCGACCTCAACAGCGGCAGCCTTAAGGCGCTGGCGCAGTTTACGGATGACGAATAAGGGAGGAGAAGCGAAATGTTTTTATCAATGAACTGGATTTCCGACTTTGTTGACCTCAGCGGTCTTGACAAGCTGGAATTGATCCATAAATTTTCACTGTCCACCGCCGAGGTAGAGAACGATATTTTCTTCAAGGGCGCGGACATCAGCGGCATCGTTGTCGCTGAAATCAAGTCGGTCGAAAACCATCCCGACTCTAAAAAGCTGCATTTGCTCAAGGTTGACGCCGGCGACGGAGAGCTTATCGACGTGGTTTGCGGCGCGCCGAATGTGCGCGTCGGAATGAAAACCGCTTTTGCCAAGGTCGGCGCGCAGATCGGCGAGATCACCATCGCGCCCCGAAAGCTGGCGGGCTTTACCTCTAACGGTATGTGCTGCGGCGAGGCTGAGATCGGCATCAGCGACGACAACTCGGGCATTATGGAGATCACCGACGACCTTCCCAACGGCACCGACCTCAAGAGTGTGTATGAGATCGACGACATCGTGTTTGAGGTCGATAACAAATCCCTGACCAACCGCCCCGATCTGTGGGGACATTACGGCATCGCGCGCGAGTTTGCCGCGCTTGCAGGCCGTCCGCTTAAGCCGCTTGACACCGAGGATCTTTCCGTTTATGAAAAGCTTGCCAAGGTGGATCTTAAAATCGAGGATCCGCTGTGCTACCGCTATTCCTGCTTGCAGGTGGAAAACATCAAGCGCAGCGTAAGCCCTGTAAATATGCGTATCCGTTTGTACTACTGCGGAATGCGCGCCATCAACTTCCTTGCCGACCTCACCAACTATCTGATGCTCGAAATGGGACAGCCGATGCACGCGTTCGATTCGCGCAAGGTGGGCAAGATCCGCATCAAGCGCTTTGACAAGCCCTTTGTGTTCCAAACCCTGGACGGTGTGGAGCGCAATGTGGACGAAAACACACTGATGATCTGCAACGACAACACTCCGGTAGCCATCGCCGGTATTATGGGCGGCTTGGATTCCGAGATCGTGGATGACACCACCACCCTGACTCTGGAATCCGCTACCTTCGACGCGGCTTCCATCCGCAAATCGACCGTTCGTCTGGCGCACCGCACCGACGCTTCGATGCGGTATGAAAAGAGCCTTGATCCCGAGATGACGGATGTTGCGATCGCACGCTTCTTAAATCTTTTAAAGAAATATGATAACGGCGCCGAGGTCGTTTCCGCGCTCACCGACGAGTACGCCTTCCGATATGACACCGTGGAGCTGAACTTCACAAAGGCGTTTGTTGACCGCTATACCGGAATTGAGATCGACAACGACACTATCGTAAAAACCCTGCAAAGCCTCGGCTTTACTGTTTCGCTGAACGGCGACGCCTTCGATGTGACGGTGCCTTCGTGGCGCGCTACCAAGGATGTTACAATGAACGCCGACATCATCGAGGAGATCACGCGTATCTACGGCTATGACAATTTTGCCGTTCACACCACCCGCAGTCCGCTTTATCCCGTTCGCGTGGACGAGGTGAAGCGCAGCGAGGAAAAAATCAAGGACATTCTTGTAAAGCGCTATAACCTTCACGAGCTTCATTCCTATGTTTGGGCGTATTACGATGAGATGAAGGCGCTCGGTATGGAGGTTGAGGACAACATCAAGCTTCTCAACGCCACCAACCCTAACATCGAAACCATCCGCAACTCTATGATCCCAACCCAGCTTTGCCAGGTCAAGACCAATGTGGGCTACGCGCCTTCCTTCGGAATTTTTGAGATCGGCAGAGTTGTTACCGGTATGACCGAGGATAACCTTTGCGTCGAAAAGAAGATGCTCGCGATCACCCTGTACAGCAAGGATCAGGAGGTCAAGGAGCTCTATTTTGCCCTGCGCGATATGCTTGCGGTGATAACCGACGACGTCAAGCATCGTCAGCTCACCTTTGCCGAGGCTGCGCCGAAGCACAGCTTTGAGCATCCTGTAAACCTCAACACCATATTCCTTGACGGAAACGCTGTCGGTACGATCGGCATTGTGCATCCCACCGTAGGCAAGAAAATTGACAAAAAGGCTTCGATCGTCTTTGCCGAGATGGATATGCAGGCGTTTGCTGACGTGAAGAACGCGTCTATTGTTTATGACGAGCCGTCCAAGTTCCCGCCGATGGACTATGACATCAGCGTAGTCGTGCCCGACGGCGTGCTGTTTGCCGATATGGCAAAATGCTGGGAGAACGAGGGCAACGGTATTTTGAAGTCCGCAAAGCCCGTGGACAGCTATGATACCGAATCGTTCCACAGCGAAACGATCCGCTTTGAGTTTTCCTCTAACGAGCGCACGCTCTCCTCTGCCGAGGTGCAGGAGATCATGGACAAGATCGTCGCGAACCTTGCGGCACTCGACGTAAAGCTCAGATAACAGTCACAACGGATTTGATGTCCGCGCCAAAACGGCGCGGGCATTGTTTTATGCGGTGAAAGAATATAGCAAACATTCTTTCGAAAAATAGTTGTTTTTTTAAAAAATATATGCTAAAATAAGTCTATCCTAAACGAAATGAGTCAAAGCTATGGCAAACGATAAAATTATTGTCAGAGGCGCCAAGGAGCATAATCTGAAAAACATCAGCGTGGAGATCCCGCGCAATCAGCTGGTTGTCATCACGGGGCTGTCAGGCTCCGGCAAAAGCTCGCTGGCGTTCGACACGATCTACGCGGAAGGTCAGCGCCGCTATGTTGAAAGCCTTTCCAGTTATGCGCGAATGTTCCTGGGACAAATGGACAAGCCGAACGTTGAAAGTATCGAGGGACTTTCGCCCGCTATTTCAATAGACCAAAAAACGACCTCAAAAAATCCGCGTTCCACGGTGGGCACGGTGACGGAGATCTATGATTATCTGCGTCTTTTGTATGCCCGTATCGGCGTTCCTCACTGCACGGTTTGCGGCAGGGAGATCCGTCAGCAGACGGTCGACCAAATCGTGGACAAGGTTTTGGCATATCCCGAGGGCAGCAAGATCCAGCTTTTGGCGCCGGTGGTGCGCGGCAGAAAGGGCGAGCATCAAAAGGTGCTGGACAGCGCAAGAAAATCCGGCTTTGCGCGCGCTCGTGTGGACGGCATCATTTATGATCTGTCCGAAAAAATTCCTGTGGAGAAAAATAAAAAGCACAATATAGAAATCGTTATCGACCGTCTGGTCATTAAGCCCGAAATCGTTTCGCGCTTGTCCGACAGCATCGAGACCGCCTCTAAGCTGAGCGGCGGTTTGGTGACGGTCAGCTTTGTCGGAGGCGAGGACGTGACCTTCTCGCAGAAGTACGCCTGCCCCGAACACGGCGTAAGCATTGAAGATCTGACGCCGCGTATGTTCTCGTTCAACAATCCCTTCGGTGCCTGCCCAAAATGTACGGGCTTGGGCGTTTTCCTGAAGATCGACGAGAATAAGATCATTCCCGACCGCGACAAAAGCATTGCGCAAAACGGCATCAAAGGCAGCGGCTGGGCGATGGAGGGCAGCCAAATCGCCGCAATGTATATGGAGGCGCTGGCGCGCCGCTACAAATTTTCGCTGACCGAGCCTATCAGAAATATCCCCGATAATGTTGTGGATAAGATCTTATACGGAACCAACGGTGAAAGCCTGACCATCCACAGGCAATCGGCATATGGCAGCGGCACCTATGAACGCCCGTTTGAGGGCGTCATCACCAATCTTGAGCGCCGCTATCACGAGTCAAGCTCCAACTGGGTTAAGGACGAGATCCGCAGCTATATGTCAGAGATCCCGTGCGATGTTTGCCATGGCGAGCGTTTGTCAAGGGAAAGCCTGTCGGTGACTGTCGGAGGCGTAAACATTTCGGATTTCTGCAAGATGTCCGTGACAGACGCCATCGATTTTGTTCAGAGCCTGCGGCTTACGGAAAAGGAGCAGATAATCGGCGCTGAGATCATCAAGGAAATCACCGAACGCCTGAACTTTTTGAAAAGCGTCGGCTTGGGATATTTGACGCTTTCACGTTCTTCGGGTACGCTTAGCGGCGGCGAAAGCCAGCGTATTCGCTTGGCTACGCAAATCGGAAGCTCGCTGATGGGCGTGCTGTACATTCTGGACGAGCCGAGCATCGGTCTGCACCAGCGCGACAATGAAAAGCTGCTAGGCACGCTTCGGCGGCTGCGCGATTTGGGAAATACAGTAATCGTAGTAGAGCACGATGAGGAAACGATGTACGCCGCCGATACCATTGTGGACGTCGGCCCGGGCGCCGGAATCCACGGCGGTGAGATAGTCTGCACCGGCGACGTCGAAACGATCAAGGCGTGCGAAAAATCCGTTACCGGACAATATCTCAGCGGCAGACGCACGGTGCCGGTTCCGGAAAAGCGCCGCAAGGGCAACGGAAAATTCCTGGAAATAAAGGGAGCGGCGGAGAACAACCTTAAGAATATCAACGTCAAGATCCCGCTGGGCGAGTTTGTGTGCGTTACCGGCGTTTCCGGCTCCGGCAAAAGCTCGCTGATAAACGAGGTGCTTTACAAAACGCTTGCGCGCGACCTTAACCGCGCAAAGACGATCCCCGGCAAGTATAAGTCGATCGGCGGCTTGGAGCATCTGGACAAGGTTATCCAGATCGACCAAAGTCCGATCGGACGCACTCCGCGGTCTAATCCGGCTACTTATACAGGCGTTTTCAATGATATTCGCGCGCTGTTCGCCGAAACACAGGACGCAAAGATGCGCGGCTACGGTCAGGGACGTTTTTCCTTCAACGTCAAGGGCGGAAGGTGCGAGGCGTGCCAGGGCGACGGCATAATTAAAATTGAAATGCATTTTCTCTCCGACGTATATGTGCCTTGCGAGGTGTGCAAGGGCAAGCGCTATAACCGCGAAACGCTGGAGGTAAAATACAAGGGCAAGTCGATCAACGACGTGCTGGAAATGAGCGTGGAGGAGGGGATGACCTTCTTTGCGAACATCCCGAAGATCCACCGAAAGCTTAAAACGCTTTTTGACGTCGGCTTGGGCTACATCAAGCTCGGACAGCCTGCAACCACTCTTTCGGGCGGCGAGGCTCAGCGCGTTAAGCTGGCGACAGAGCTTTCAAAGCGAAGCACCGGCAGAACGATTTATATTCTTGACGAGCCTACGACCGGCTTGCATATCGCGGACGTTCACCGCCTGGTTGATGTTTTGCAGCTGCTGACTGACAGCGGAAACACCGTGGTCGTTATAGAGCACAACCTCGACCTTATCAAAACTGCCGATTACATTATCGACCTGGGTCCCGAAGGCGGAGATATGGGCGGAAAAATCATCGCGCAGGGTACTCCCGAGCAGGTCGCCGCAAACAGCGGATCCTTTACGGGACAGTATTTAAAGCCTCTGCTGAAAAAATAAGAAAGCCCGGAAGCACGCTTCCGGGTTGATTTTATGAAACGCTTTGTATGTCCTTGCGGCAAAATGCCGATTTGCATTTGCCGCATCGGTAGCGTTCGGGATGCTGCAAAAAAGCGGACATCCGATAGCGCTCATACACCGCGCCGCAGTTGCGGCAGGTCACGCGGTATTTCGGTTTTGGCACAAGCGCTTTGGGAACAACGCCTTCCTCGCGTTCGGCGGTTCGCTTTATTTGATAACCGTAGGCGGCGTTGACCTTGTCGGCATATTGCTTCCATCTGCCGGTGTGCTTCATACAGCCGCGGCAGGTGTGCAGGATCTCGTGTATCAGCGTATTTTTTAAGCCCTTTTCCGGCGGAACACTCTCGTCAAGCAGCAGGGCGGAGATCTCGATCACATAGCGGTCGCCTGCCTTTTTGCAAACGCCCAGACGTGTTTTTGCGCGTGTATTGACAGTGAAGGTGATGCTTTTTGCGCGCGGTATTCCAAGGCGGTCTGTCTCCGCCAAACACTCGCGGGCGTAAAATTGCAAATCGCGCATATCCGGGTTCCTTTCTGCATAGAATGGAGTGTCGAAAATTCTTTGCCGTAGGGCTTGACATTTTTTGTATGGAATGGTATAATATCAACTGTTGTGAAATGGCGACATAGCCAAGTGGTAAGGCACGAGTCTGCAAAACTCTGATGCGGCGGTTCAAATCCGCCTGTCGCCTCCA
>JBGUOX010000012.1:0-51452 GCA_045129995.1 Ruminococcus sp.
ATCATATTATCACGTACCCTTAGAGAACGTGATAATATTGGTGATAATCGTTTATTAAGCGTCATATTCTTCGCGAAGGTTTCCGCCCGCGACAATTTCGAATCAGCGTGCAAGGTTTGACAAAAAGACAGTTTCCTCTTTACAAACAAACCGAAAAAAAGTACAATAGAAGCATCCTATCGAAAGGGTGATACTATGAAAACAATAAACCGCGCTTTGTCGCTGCTTTTGACCTGCGTTCTGCTTTGCCTGCTTTGTGCTTGCAGCGGAAACGCTTCTTCAACAACCGAAGCCGAAAAAGGCGCAGATGCTTCATCAGCGGCAGAGCCGACAACGAAGCCGGATGAAATCGAAGCTTTGCTTCGTCAAATGAGCACGGAAGAAAAGGTGGGACAACTGTTCTATGTGCGCTGTCCCGAAGAAAACGCCGAGGACGTCATCCGCAACTGTCATCTGGGCGCGCTTCTGCTGTTCGGAAGAGATTTTGAGGGCAAGACAGCCGATGAAATACGCGCCGACGTCGCGCGGTATCAGTCCGCCGCAAAGGTGCCGATGCTTATCGGAGTTGATGAGGAAGGCGGCACGGTCGTGCGCGTAAGCGACAATCCCAACCTTCGCGACGCTCCGTTTGATTCGCCGAGAAATACATTCCAAAACGGCGGCTGGGACGCTGTTGAAAAAGCCGAGGGCGAAAAAGCCGATTTGCTTTTGTCGCTGGGTATAAATATAAACAACGCGCCTGTTTGCGACGTGACAGGAAATCCCGACAGCTTTATGTACGACCGCTCGTTCAGCGGCGACGCGCAGGAAGCCGCGGAGTATGTTCGCCGCGCCGTGACTGTTTGCAAGGATAAAAAGCTCGGCTCGGTGCTTAAGCATTTTCCCGGCTACGGCGACAACGCCGATACCCACGAAACCGATTCATTTGACAGCAAAACGATCGAGACCTTTCGCGCTGTGGATTTCGTCCCGTTTAAGGCAGGCTTTACCGCCGGCGCAGGCGCGGTGATGGTTTCGCACAATATTGTCGCGTGTATGGACGGCGAAAACCCCGCGTCGCTTTCGCCCGAGGTTCATCGTGTGCTTCGCGAGGAGCTCGGCTTTGACGGCGTCATCGTTACCGACGATTTGGTGATGGCGGCGATCAGCGAGGATACCGACTCTTCGGAAGCAGCCGTAAGAGCGGTAAAAAGCGGTAATGACCTGCTTTGCTGCAGCGAACCCGAAACTCAGTACAACGCTGTGCTCGCGGCTGTCAAAAGCGGTGAAATAACCGAAGCGCGCATCGAAGAATCGGTAAAAAGGATTTTAAAATGGAAACAAAGCCTTGGGCTGCTGCCCTCGGCGCAATAAAGGAAGGCAATATGGATTACGCAAAAACATTATCACAGCAATTTGAGATCAAAGAGGAATACGCGGCAAACATCATCGCGCTGCTTGACGACGGAAATACCATCCCGTTCATCGCGCGCTACCGCAAGGAAATGCACGGCTCGATGGATGACCAGCTGATCCGCGAGTTCAGCGAAAAGCTTGAATATCTGCGCTCGCTCGATAAGCGCCGAGAGGAGATCCGCGCGCTGATCGAGGCTCAGGAAAAGCTAACCGAGGATGTAAGCGCCGCGCTGGACAAGGCTCAGACGCTGAGCGAGCTTGAGGATATTTACCGTCCGTTCCGTCCAAAGCGCAAAACGCGCGCGAGCGTCGCGAAGGAACGCGGACTGGAGCCGCTTGCTTTGGCTGTTTTAAAGCAGGAAAAGGGCTTCTCGCCGCTTAAGGAGGCGCAGGCGTATGTTGATGAGGAAAAGGGCGTAGGAAGCGCAGAGGAAGCCATACAGGGCGCTATGGACATCATCGCCGAGCAGGTGTCGGACAGCGCGGAAATACGCAAGCGCCTGCGCGCAATGGCTCAGCAAAACGGAGTGCTGACATCTGTTGCCGCCAAGGAGGACGAGGACAGCGTTTACAGAATGTATTATGATTTCAGCGAGGCTGTCAAAAAGATCGCGGGACACCGCGTGCTAGCCGTAAACCGCGGCGAAAAAGAGGGCTTTTTGAAGGTCAGCCTTGTGCTTGACGAAGAAAAGCCGCTGGCGCTGATCAACAAGGTGCTTGATAAAAACACAAATCCCATGTGCAGCGATCTGCTTCGCGCGGCAGGGGAGGACGCATACAGCCGTCTGATCTTCCCGTCGATCGAGCGTGAGATTCGCGGCGAGCTTACCGAAGCTGCCGCCGAAAACGCAATGAAGGTTTTCGCGACCAATCTTAAGCAGCTTTTGATGCAGCCGCCTGTAAAGGGTAAAACCGTTTTGGGACTCGATCCCGGCTACCGAACCGGCTGCAAGGTCGCGGTCGTTGACGGCACCGGAAAGGTGCTTGACACCGCGGTCATTTATCCGACTCACTCCGAACGAAAGATCGCCGAATCAAAGCAGACTCTGCTTCGCCTTATCAAAAAGTATAACGTAGACATAATTTCCATCGGCAACGGCACCGCAAGCAAGGAAACCGAAATGTTCACAGCTGATTTGCTTAAGGAGCTTGACCGCAAGGTTTATTATATGGTCGTCAGCGAGGCAGGCGCGTCGGTTTATTCCGCTTCAAAGCTTGCCGCTACCGAGCTGCCCGAGCTTGATCTGACCTTGCGCAGCGCGGTTTCGATCGCGCGCCGCTTGCAGGATCCGCTCGCCGAGCTTGTTAAAATAGAACCAAAGGCGATCGGCGTGGGGCAGTATCAGCACGATATGCCGCAAAAACGTCTGGGCGAAACGCTTGACGGCGTGGTGGAGGACTGCGTAAACTCCGTCGGAGCGGACTTAAACACCGCTTCTCCGGCGCTGCTTGCGCGTGTGTCGGGACTAAACGCCACAGTCTGCAAAAATATTGTCGCCTATCGCGAGGAAAACGGAGCTTTTAATTCTCGCGCAGAATTAAAGAAAGTCCCTAAGCTTGGTCCCAAGGCGTTCGAGCAGTGCGCAGGCTTTTTGCGCGTGCCCGAAAGCAAGAATCCGCTGGACAACACAGGAGTTCATCCCGAAAGCTACAAAAGCGCCAAGGAGCTTTTAACGCTCGTGGATTATTCTGATAAAGAAATAAAATCGGCAAAATTCGCCGATTTGCCAAACCGCGTCAAGGCAAAGGGAACCAAAACCCTTGCACAGCAGCTTGACATCGGTCTGCCAACCTTGGACGACATTGTAAAGGAGCTCAGCAAGCCCGGTCGTGACCCGCGCGACGAAATGCCTGCGCCTATGCTGCGCAGCGACGTGCTGGACATCAAGGACTTGAAAGAGGGAATGGAGCTTAAGGGCACTGTGCGCAACGTCATCGACTTCGGCGCGTTTGTGGACATCGGCGTTCACCAGGACGGTCTGGTGCATATCTCACAGATCTGCGACAAGTATATCAAGCATCCGTCCGAGGTGCTAAAGGTCGGCGACATCGTAAACGTCAAAATTCTTTCCGTCGAACCCGAAAAAAACCGCATTTCCCTGACAATGAGATTTTAAATACATTAAACCGCCGGCTTTCTTTTTCGGAAAACCGGCGGTCGTTGTTTTTGTTGATTTGTACTTATCCTTTCAAATCATCACGGACAAAGTGCGTGCCCTGCCACGGTTCCTTTTCGGGAACGCCGTAAGCTTTTTTGCCCAGCGCGATCGATTTGATGAGGAACGCCATATTGCGTCCAAGCGTCCGCATCGTCTGCATTCCCTCGGCGTCATATGCCGCCTCTCCCGGCGCTCTGCCGTGGACGCAGTTCCAGTATTGACTGGAGGCGACGGGCATTCCGCTGATGGCAAAATACTTGTTCAGCTCGTCAAAGGTCGCAGAGCAGCCTCCGCGTCTTGCAACGGCGACGGAAGCGCCGACCTTCATCGTTTTGTCAAAGCCTGTGCTGTAAAACAAGCGGTCAAGACAGGCGATCAGGGTTGCGTTCGCAGACGCGTAATAAACAGGCGACGCCGCAACCAAGCCGTCCGCCTCTTCAAATCTTTTTGCAATAAGGTTCACATCGTCGTCGAATACGCACTGACCGAGCGTTGAGCAGCGGTTGCAGGCGATACAGCCGCGTATGTCGCGGCTTCCGATCTGCACGGTTTCGGTTTCGATCCTTTCCTTTTCAAGCGCCGCGGCAAGCTCGCCGAGCGCGACGGACGTGTTTCCGCCTTTGTGCGGACTTCCGTTGATGATAAGAACTTTCATAGCATTACCTCCAAAAAGCTTCTGTATATATTATATTCCGTTTTGGCTGTTGTGTAAAGTTTATTCTTAGGATTGTTTTTGCTGCTTTTTTGTGTTATAATAAATCGAAACAAATATTTTCATAAATATCATCAGGAGGATGACTTATGGCATTTAATCAAAAGGACGCGGCTTCTGACGTCGTAAATTATAAAAGTATGGGAAAAAGCGAGCTGATAATGCTTGTTCAGACTCAAAAAAGCGATATAGAGTTTCTCAATAACAGACTCAGCGAAACCAAGGCGTTGTCAGACGAAAGAAACCGCCTTGCGCAGCAGGTGGCGGAGCTCAGTGCGGAGGTTGAGAATCTGCGGCAAAAAGCGGAGCAAAACGAGCAGAAGCTTTCAGCTGCGGAGCCCGAGATCAAAGAGGTCGGCTCGATCGCCGAGCTGTCCTTCCGCGTGAACGGAGTTATGGAGGTCGCTCAAAAGGCAGCCGACGATTACCTTGCGAAGATCAAGGAAATGTACGACGCGATGAGCCAGGACTACAGCGTATACGAAATCAACGCCAAGCAAAAGGCTGACGCTATTTTGAAAAGCGCCAACGAAGAGGCGACCGCTATGACGCAGGAAGCGCGCGAAGAGGTCAACAATATCTGGAGCGCCTTGCAAATACGCTTTGACAACTACGTTGCCGGAAAAAAACAGACAGATGATAAATAAAAGACGGCGCAGCCCATCAAGGCTGCGCCGCTGTTTGTTCGACAGCATTTTTCAGTTTTGCGTAATAGTCGGGAAATTTGCGCTTAAGCGACATAGGCTTGAAATCTTTGCCGACAAAGCAGTGGGTGGTAAATCCGACGGCGGCAACATCGCCGTTTTCAAGCGTTGCGGTGTATTCATACCGCATTGTCGCGCCGTTGAATTTTACAAGACGCACCGTTATTTTCACATCATCATAAAAGCGGATCGGCTTTTCGTATTTTGCGTAAGCGTCCACGTTCGGAATAATAATGCCTGCCTTTTCCATCTCCGCCGCGTCGCAGCAAATGCTGTGCATAAAAAACAGCCTTGCTTCCTCAAAATAGCGGATGTGGTTGGAATGATGGACAATTCCCATCTGGTCGGTTTCGTAATAGTTCGCTTTGCGAATGTAGATATTATTCATATTATTTTTTCAGCAAAAGTCCTTTCTCCAAATCTTCCTTTGCCTGCTTTTTGATAATAAAGTGCTGCTTTTTTCCGGTGGCGGTGCGCGGCACGTTATCGACAAAGCGGTAGTAACGCGGAGTCTGATATTTTGAAATGTTAGGGGACGCCTCGCAGTAATCAATAAGCTCCTGAACGGTCAGGCTTTTGTCGGCAGGGATCACATACGCCGCGACCGACTCTCCGCGCGTTTTATCGGGAACGCCGGTGACGATGCATTCTTCAACCTTTGGATGGCTGTTGAGCACCTCTTCGATGCGGGCAGGGTAGATGTTTTCGCCCTTGCTGATGATCATATCGTCTTTTCTGCCTGCTATAGTGACAAACTGACGCTTGTCCCAAGTGCCGATGTCTCCTGTGTACATCCAGCCCTTGTAGAACTTCTCCTCGGTAGCCTGAGGATTGTTGATGTAGTTGTAGGTCGATTTGGCAGGGCATTTGATGATGATCTCGCCCTCTTCCGAATTGTCTGTCGCCGCCAGTTCGTCAGGCTCAGCCTTTCTGTCCTCATACACCTTAACCACGCGCACCTCGTCGTCGGTGCAGCTGCGTCCGGCGGTTCCCGACATTTCGGGCAGGTCATACGGCCGAAGGAAGGTGTTCCAAAAGCTCTCGGTTGTGCCGTAGCCGTTGTAAATGTTCGGCGTCAATACCTTTTGAAAGCGTATGCAGGCTTCCTTTTCCAAAGGACTTCCCATCGTGATGATTCCCTTTAGGGTGGAAATATCCTTCGGGTGCTTTTCCTGGCGCGTCGCCAAAAGCGTCAGCACCGACGGAACGCCCGTGAGGAACGAAATACCGTAGCGCTCAACATAACTCAGCGTTGTTTTTGGGTTGAAGGTGCGCATAATGACAAGCGCGCCGCCTATATACAACGTGGGAGTGGGGCCTCCGGAGTGCAGTCCGCCTCGGTGGAACCACGGAGTCATATTCATTGTAACGTCAGTGGGAGCAAGCGGAAAATGCATAATGACGTCGTGCGCCGACAGAACCTCGTTGATGTTGTTCAGCGGAACGCCCTTCGGAGTGCCGGTCGTACCGGAGGTTTGCAGGCGCACCACTTCGTCATAGATGTGCGGATGAAAATCCTCGGGGGGATTCTCCGTCGAAGCGTCGCGAATGTAATCCTCGTAAAGTATATGTCCTTCCGGCAATTTAAATTCTTTATTAGAACTATGAACCGCAATGACGGCTTCGGGCTTGTGCTCGCTGATTTTCAGGGCAAGCACGGCGGTCTCCGCCATTTCCGAATCGTAAATATAAACCTTTGCTTTGTTGTGAGTCATTATTTCCGCAGTTTCTCCGGCGGAAAGGTTAAAGTTTACCGGATTTGCGATCGCGCCCAGCTTTTGCGGTGCAATATAGCTGAACAAAAACTGAGGGCTGTTGTACAGCTGGAACATCACGACGTCGCTTTTTTTCACACCGCTTTGCTTCAATGCGTTTGCAAGGCGGTTTGCGTCAATGTTGAGCTCCTCATATGTCCACTGCTTTTTTTCAGCAGGGGAGATGACGGCAGGCTTGTAGCCGAAGCGGCGCACATTGCGCATAAAGCCGTTCAGCCAAGTGAACTCGGATTCAAAGGTTTCTTTAAACATGGTAGGATCATAGGTTAAATTCATATTTACCTCCGTTTATTTTTGGTATGACTTTCAGTTTATGCCTTACCGATCAAAATGCTGGAATTTTGTCCGCCAAAGCCAAACGCGTTGGACATGGCGTAGCGAAGGTCAGCTTTTTTGGCGGTGTTGGGTACAAAGTCCACGCCGGCACATTCCGGATCAACTTCATTAAGATTGATAGTGGGCGGAACGATACCGGTTTCGATCGCTTTAACGCAGGTGATCACCTCGGTGATGCCGCCTGCGCCCATCATATGACCGGTCGCGCCCTTGGTGGAGCTGACAAGAGGAAGCGAATCGCCGAATATCTCCTTGATAGCGGCGCTTTCCACCGAGTCGCCCTTGTGGGTAGCTGTGCCGTGCGCGTTGATATATCCGATGTCGTTCGGGGAAATGCCGGCGTCGGCGATCGCCTGACGAATGCACGCCATCGCGCCTCTGCCTTCGGGATGCGGCGCCGTAACATGGTGCGCGTCACAGGTGTTGCCGCAGCCTGCCACATAACCCAAAATCTTTGCGCCGCGCGCCTTTGCGTGTTCCTCTGTTTCAAGCACAAGCGCTCCGCCGCCTTCGCCGATAACAAAGCCGTCGCGTGTAACGTCAAAGGGACGGCTTGCGGTTTTGGGGTCGTCGTTTCTGCGCGACAGCGCCTTGGCGTTTGCAAGCGAATAAATAACCAGCGGACACAGCACGCTTTCCGCGCCGACCGCAAGCATAACGTCAGCCTTGCCTGCCTGCATATAGGTGCAGGCAATGTTGATAGCGTCGCCGCCGGACGAGCACGCGGTGCTCACCGTGAACGAGGGACCTTGGATATTGTAATCAATCGCAATGTTTGCCGCGGCGATGTTGCCTAAAATCTTAGGAATAAATCGGGGACCTACCTTTTTGTGCGACGCGCCGGACAGCGCGTCCTGCGTGAAGGCGGTCGTGGCAATTCCTGCCATCGCGGTGCCCATCACAATGCCTGTGCGCTCAGGCTCGATTTCGATTCCGCTCTGCCTGATCGCTTCCTCGGAAGCAATATAGGCGTACTGCATAAAGGGATCGGTTTTGCGCACCAAGTCCTTTTCAAGATAGTCTGTGGGCGTAAAATCCTTGATCTCGCCCGCGATCTGAACCGCAAGCTCCGACGGATCAAAGCTTTTTATCGTGTCAATGCCCGACTTGCCCGCGACAATGTTTTTCCAGTATTCGTCTACGCCGATACCAACAGGTGTAATGGCTCCCATTCCGGTGATCACAATTTTTTTCATTTCAGCATTACTCCATTCAAAATTTTAAATAGCTATTTACATTCTGCATATTGTTATGCTATAATTAGATTATACCAGATTCTTCCGAATTTGCAACCGTCTGCGTAATGCAAAAAATATAAATTGCGCGCGGATGATTTCAGTTTCTGCATTAATGAGGTGCACAATGGATATTAATCAACTCAACTGTTTTATTTCAGTAGCGCAAACGCTCAATTTTTCCGAGGCGGCGCGCCGCAATTTTGTGTCGCAGTCCACGGTCAGCCGATATATCGGCGAGCTTGAAAAGGAATTTGGCGTTCAGCTTTTCACGCGCTCTCACCGCGACGTAATGCTGACTCACGAGGGAAAAACGCTTTTGCCGTACGCGCTTGACATTGTAGCGTCACTCAGCAAGGCAAAAAGCGTTATCGGTCAAATGAAAAACGGCGGCGCCGGAAAGCTGACGGTTGGCTGCGACGTGACGTCAATGGCGTTTCCGTCGCGTTGCATAGCGGAGTTCGGCAGGCTGTATCCGGGCGTGACCGTAGATTTAAAGCAGCTTTCAGCCGCCGACAGGGGAGAAGCCGTCACAGACGGAGAGTACGATTTTTGTTTTATGCCGCGAGATATGGTGCCCGATCGCTCCGAAATCGAAACCGTCGTAACACATATCGATCCGCTTGTGGTGCTGACCTCGCGCGAAAGCGACCTCGGCAGACAAAGCTCCGTCAGCCTTGGCAGTCTGGGCGACAGACGGCTTGTGCTGCTGTCCGAGTCGGTCGCGCCGATTTTGTATATGGAGTTGATGGATCTGCTTCGCACCTTTCATATCGCGCCCACAGTGACGGCGACCTATGACAGACTTGCCGAGCTGTATATCGCGGTGCTTTCCAAAATGGGAGAAGCGGTGCTTCCGCAGTCGCAGGCTGAGCTGACTGCCGGAGGACAGGCGGCGGCGTTGCCGATAGACGACGCCGACACAGGCATTGCCTATGTTATGGCGTGGGCAAAGGGCATCACAAATCCTGTCGCGAAGCATTTTATCGACGTTGTTAATCAATACGCCGCAGGCGATGACAGCGGCTACGGGCTTTGAAAGGTACAATATACAGATAATCAGAGGCTGACTCATTTTTGATACTCATTTTTGAGTTATGAGTCAGCCTCTTTTTTATATAGAAAAGGAGCAGGATGGCTCCCGCTCCTTAAAAGCACAGTTATTGCAGAAAGCTTTGACCCGCCGTTGCAGAAAGGTCGCCGTTATCGCCAACCTATCCAAAGGCGGACTGACTGCGACTTGGTCGCTTAACCAAAGTATCTCTTAAGTAAGCCCTTGAAGCCTGCGCCGTGTCTTGCCTCGTCCTTTGCCATCTCGTGAACGGTGTCGTGGATCGCGTCAAGTCCCAAAGCCTTTGCCTGCTTTGCCAGTGAGAACTTGCCTTCGCAAGCGCCTGCCTCGGCGTCTGCGCGCATTTTCAGGTTCTTTTCGGTGCTGTCGGTCAAAACTTCGCCAAGCAGCTCCGCAAAACGGGAAGCGTGGTCGGCTTCTTCAAATGCGTATCTTTTGAACGCTTCCGCAACCTCGGGATAACCCTCTCTGTCCGCAACTCTTGCCATTGCAAGATACATACCGACCTCGCTGCACTCGCCTTCAAAGTTCGCTCTCAGCTCCTGAATCATTTCTTCGGGAGTGTCGTGCATTTTGCCTTCGCCAAGCTTGTGTACGGTGGCGTATTCCGCTTCTTCCTCCATCTTCTTGAATTTGGAAGCAGGCTGCTTGCAAACAGGGCACTGCTCGGGAGGCTGATCTCCCTCATGAACATAGCCGCATACGGTACAATACCATTTCATGAATCATTACTCCTTCTACATAAAAATTTATAGAAATCTTATAATAATTTCTATATTTGGTTTATTTTATCATACAATTTGTTTTTGATGATTGCAATAGAGAATTAAAAATAAGTTAGCGGCGACTAATTCACATATCGCACCTGCGCGCATAATCTGTATGGAAACTAAAGGAGGAATTGCTATGCCTAAAATCTATCTAAGTCCGTCCGTACAAGAGTACAACCATTACATCGACGGCGGCAGCGAGGAGTATTATATGTACCTCATAGCCGACGCGATGGAGCCGTATCTTAGGGCAAACGGCATCGACTTTGACCGCAATCAGCCTGAAATGACGCTTGGTCAGGTGATCGGCGACGCCAACGCTCAGGACTATGACCTGCACCTTGCCGTTCACAGCAACGCGTCGCCCGATTCGTCCGCAGGAAAAAACACCGGCGTAGAGATTTATCATTATCCCGGCAGTCAAAACGGCGAACGCTTTGCCAATATCCTTAAAAACAACTACAAGAGCATCTACCGCGAGCCGGGAAATATCCGCGTTATTCCAACCGGCAGTCTTGCGGAGCTGCGCCGCACCAAGGCTCCGGCTGTGCTTATCGAGGTCGGCTATCACGACAATCGGGGAGAAGCGCAGTGGATCCGCGACAACATCGAAACCATCGCACGCACCCTGGCAAAGTCGGTCGCCGAGTATTTTAACCGCGAATTTGTTGAACCGTAGCCTTGCGTTTCGCTGCTTTTTATACTATAATAAAAAGCAAAGGATGTGATACTGTGACTGATGAAATGAAAACTCGTGTTGAAAACGCGATGAAAAACCTTAAACGCAACCGTATGGACGCTTATCTTGTTAAAGACAAGGACGAAGCGGCAGCGCTGATAAAGACCTTGGTTCCGCAGGGCGCCGTAGTATCCTGCGGTGGCTCCGTAACGCTGAAGGAAACCGGGATTTACGACCTTATCAGCGGCGGCTATTATACTTTCCTTGACCGTTCCGCCTGCAAAACTCCCGAGGAAACAGAGGAGATTTACCGCAAAACCTTCTGCGCCGACGCGTTCTTTACCAGCGCCAACGCCGTAACCGAAAACGGCGAGCTGTACAACGTGGACGGCAATTCCAACCGCGTTGCGGCGATCCTTTACGGTCCCAAAAACGTCATCTGCGTTTGCGGCGTAAACAAGCTTGTCAAGAATATCGGCGAAGCCATCCGCCGTGTTAAGACAAAGGCAGCGCCGCCGAATACAAAGCGTCTTAATTGCGATACGCCTTGCGCCAAAACAGGCGAGTGTATCTCGCTGCGAAAGGACGATCCCGAGATCTGTGAGGGCTGCCACGGCGACGGCAGGATCTGCTGCAACTATGTAGTTTGCGCTCAGCAGCGTCACGTCGGCAGAATAAAAGTCATCTTCATCGACGAAGAATACGGCTATTGATATAGAAAAAAAGAAAGAGCCGAGAGTTGAAAACAAACAACTCTCAACTCTTGACTCTTTTAACTTAGTCCTGTGCGGACTGGTTTTTCTTGTTCTGGCTGTTTTTGGTGTTTTTGCAATCCTTGCAGTCCTGTGTGTTCTTGTCGGTATTCTGATTCTTTTTGCTCAATGTTCACACCTCCGTTCCGATATACCTATTATTATCACTGTTTCCTGTTTTATACATATGGATAACTTTTTAAACCGAATGAAAGCTCTGCTCGGCGACGAGTACGAGGCGTTTTTAAAATTCTATAACGGCGACAGATTTCGCGGTCTGCGCGTAAACACTTTAAAATGCACAGCGGAAAAGCTGCGTGAGAATTTAGATTTTCCGTTGGCTCCCACGCCGTTTTGTCCCGACGGATTCTATATTCCCGACGGAGTTTCATCTCCGGGCAATCATCCGCTTCATCACGCCGGCGCGTTTTATATCCAGGAACCGTCGGCGACTTCGGCGGTGGAAATGCTCGGCGTAAAGCCTGGCGATATGGTTCTCGACCTCTGCGCCGCGCCGGGAGGCAAAAGCACCCAAATCGGCGCAAAATTGCAGGGGAAAGGCTTGCTTTGGAGCAATGAGATCGTTAAAAGCCGAGCTAATATTCTAATTTCGAATATTGAGCGAATGGGCATTGCGAACGCCGTGGTTTCAAGCTGCCATCCTGAGATCCTTTGTGAGCGGCTGTCGGGACAGTTTGACCGCGTTTTGGTTGACGCGCCGTGCAGCGGTGAGGGAATGTTCCGCAAAAATGCCGCCGCGCAAACCGAATGGAGCGAAGAGCACGTCAAAAGCTGTGCCGCGCGCCAGCTGTATATTTTGAACAGCGCAAAGCTTGCGCTGAAGCCCGGCGGTGTTATGGTCTATTCCACCTGCACCTTTTCGCCCGAGGAAAACGAGGGCGTCATCACACGCTTCTTAGCGGAAAATCCCGAATTTGCCTTAGAGGACGCCGGCGTATGCTTTGGCAGACCGGCAATGCAGTATGCGCGCCGTATCTTTCCGATGGACGGCGGCGAGGGGCACTTTGCCGCCCGGCTGCGCAGGCAGGGAGAGCGGCTTTTGAGCGCTGCGCCTGCGGCTGCTGCCGCCGATAAAAATCATTTGGAATTTTATGCTTCGCTGTTTCCCGAAAAACCGTTCGGCGAGCGGCTTACAGTGAAAAATAATAAAATTATGATTCTTCCAAAGAATTATACAGAGATGAGCGGACTGCCTGTCCTGCGTGCCGGGGTGATCCTGGGCGAGGTAGTCAAAAACCGAATCGAACCGCACCACAGCGTCTTTATGGCTGCAACGCCTTCTCAATGCGCGCAGTGTGTTGATTTTGCCGTTGACAGCGCTGAGATACGTGCTTTTCTGCACGGCGAGGAGATCGCGGTGCCTGCCGCGTATAAGGGCTACACGGCGGTCAGCGTCTGCGGAGTGACCGTCGGCTTCGGTAAAGCCGGCGGCGGCAGACTGAAAAATAAATACCCGAAAGGGCTGAGGATACTACAATGAACAGATTATCGGATATAGGTACCATCCGCGAAATTTTGTCGCGGCACGGCTTTACCTTTTCCAAGGCGCTGGGACAGAATTTCCTGATCAATCCCTCTGTGTGTCCGCGTATGGCGGAGCTTTCCGGAGCGGCTGAGGGCGTTGGCGTTATTGAGATCGGACCCGGCATCGGTGTGCTTACAAATGAGCTTTGCCAACGTGCCGAAAAGGTCGTTGCCGTTGAGCTTGACAAGCGCCTTTTGCCCGTACTCAGTGAAACGCTAGCTGAATATGACAACTTCAAGTTAGTCAACGCCGATGTGCTTGAGCTTGATCTGAACAAGCTGATAGCGGAAGAATTTGCAGGGACTGACGTTGTGGTGTGCGCCAATTTGCCGTACTATATCACCTCGCCTGTGATAATGAAGCTGCTTGAGGACAAGCTGCCTGTGAAAGCGATCACGGTGATGGTGCAAAAGGAAGCGGCGCAGCGCATTTGCGCGCCGGTCGGCTCCCGTGAGAGCGGCGCCGTCACAGTGTCGGTCAATTACTATGCCGAGCCGGAGCTGCTGTTCCACGTCAGCGCAGGCTCGTTTATGCCGGCTCCCAAGGTCGACTCTGCGGTTATGCGCCTGAATGTGCGTGAAAAACCGCCGGTAGACGTTGATGAAGCATTGTTTTTCCGAGTTGTCAAGGCGGCGTTTTCACAGCGTCGCAAGGTGATCGCAAATTCTCTAAGCGCAGGACTCGGAACGGACAAGGCTTCGGTCAACGCGCTGCTTGAGCGCTCCGGAATCCCTGCCAACGCCAGAGCCGAACAACTTTCACTTAATGATTTTGCGGCGATCGCCGCCGCATTACAGGAGGCGCGATATGAATAAACCGCCAAAAATGAACGTGCTTTATAAAATCGCATTTATTTTGATGCTTGTATGCGTCGCGGCATTCGCGGCGGCGCTGGTGCTTATGGTAGTGTTCGAAAGTAAAAGACTTGGAGTGCCGGTCGCCGTTGCAGGCGTGACGCTTTGTATGGTGTCGATCGTGCTTTCGCTGTTTTCAAAACCAAAGAAACCAAAAAAGCAAAATGAAAATAATTCTGAAAACGAATTAAACGAAACGGAATCATAATATCAGTGGGCTGCAGTTCCCAAAAATCAGACAGGCACATAACCGAAATCGGACGGCTATGTGCCTGTTGCGGTATGTAACGAATTTGCGGAATCGATTTGACGAAAAAAAATAATTGACAAAACGATCGCGCGGCGGTATACTGACTATCATCGACTATCAAAAAGGGGGTATGAAAATGATAACGGTTGACAAGCTTCGAAAAGAATTTAAGAAAACAGTGAAGGATCCCGGGCTGAAGGGCAGCGTTAAATCGCTTTTTCGTCCGAAATCCGAGATCGTCGTCGCTGTGAACGACATCAGCTTTGACGTTGCCGAGGGAGAGATACTGGGTTTCATCGGACCGAACGGCGCAGGCAAAAGCACAGCGATAAAAATGCTTACCGGCATCCTGACGCCTACCTCCGGCAGCTGTACCATCAACGGCAAAAATCCAACGCAAAACCGCAAAAGCTATGTAAAAGAGATCGGCGTTGTGTTTGGACAGCGCACACAGCTGTGGTGGGATCTTCCCTTGCGCGAAACCTACGGCGTATTAAAAGAGATATACGAGGTGCCTGACGACCGCTATAACAAGCGAATGTCGTTTCTCAACGAGGTGCTTGAGCTGGATGATTTCATCGCCAGCCCTGTGCGCACGCTCTCGCTCGGTCAGCGAATGCGTGCCGACATTGCCGCCTCGCTGCTGCACAGCCCCAAGGTGCTTTTTCTCGACGAACCGACCATCGGCTTGGATGTGGTGGTCAAGGATAACATTCGCAAGGCGATCGAGCACATCAACAAATACGAGCAGACTACCGTCATTCTTACCACCCATGACCTCGCGGACATCGAGCAGCTGTCAAAGCGCATCGTAATGATCGACAAGGGCGTAAAGGTTTTTGACGGCACGATTGCCGAATTGAAATCGCAATACGGTCAGATACGCGAGCTCTATTTTGAAACCGGCACGCAAAATGCCTCGGAAAAGCTCGGATACGCCCGTCACTTTAAACTCGGTGACGATGAGCTTAGCGTCGAAGCCGAGGGCAACGCGTTAAAGGTGCGCTTTAACAGCGCCGCCGTGCCGGTCTCAGATATGCTGAGCTACACGCTGAGCAAGGTCAATGTCAGCGACATCAGCGTTAAGGACGCGGACATCGAGGAGATCATCCGCCGGCTGTACGGGCAGGGGGTGACGTCGTGAGGCGCAAGCTGAGGATATACCTGCCGTTCGTCAACGCGGGTATGCAGGAGGTAGCGACCTACCGTGTCAACTGGATCTTCTTTATGCTGGGCGAGGCGTTGTCCTGCTTTGTGACCTACTTCATCTGGTCGGCTGTCTACCGCTCGGGTGATGAAGCCTCGATGAACGGCTTCACGTTTCCGCAGATGATCGTCTATCTCGTCCTGATGTTCCTTACGGGCACCATCATTGCCAGCGACGGAGCGTATGTGGTGGGCGAGGAGATCCGCGACGGCTCCATCGTTATGCGAATGATCAAGCCTGTAAGCTACAACGCGACCTTTTTATTTCAGGAGCTGGGCAACAAGCTGCCCACCGAAATCGCTATCGCGGCGCCGATGATCATCGCGGTCGAGATCATACGAACAGTGATGAGCGGTGTTTTTGAGTTCAACGCGCTGCGTCTGCTGCTCTACCTGTTCAGCTGCGCAATGGCATATTTGATCAACTTCTATTTCAATATTTGCTTCGGCTTCATCGCCTTTGTAATCAAGTATCTGTGGGGAGCGAATATGATGAAAAACGTGATCGTCGGCTTTTTGTCCGGAATGGTGATCCCGCTTTCGTTTTTGCCTACAGCGCTTGAAAAGGTACTTTTGTTTTTGCCGTTTTCCTCGCTAAACTACACTCCTGTTATGATCTATATGGGAAAATACAGCGGCTTAGAGCTTTGCGGCTATATCGGCTTGCAGCTGTTTTGGGTGCTGTTCTTGTTTGTGCTTTCAAAGCTTCTTTGGAAAGCCTCTGTCAAGCGGCTCTCGTCGCAGGGAGGGTGAAGCTATGAAAACTATCAAACGTGCGCTGCGCATCCACCGCATATTTATTGCGCAGGAGTTCAAGCGTATGATGGAATACAAGGGCGATTTCATCGTGGGCGTCATCGGCTTTTTGCTTGTGCAGCTTTCTAACCTGCTCTTTTTATGGATCATCTTTGGTCAGATCCCCGATCTTGTAGGCTGGAGCGTCAACGAGGTCGTGTTCATCTACGGTATGTCGCTTATCCCAAAGGGCATCGATCATTTTTTATTTGACAATCTTTGGTCGATCGGATACTTCATCGTTCGCAAGGGCGATTTCGACAAATATCTGACGCGCCCGGTCAACACACTTTTTCATGTGCTTGTTGAGAAAATCCAGATCGATGCGCTCGGCGAGCTGATAATGGGTATCGCGCTGGTCTGCGCCTCCGTTCCGGGAATACAGGCTGAATGGGATTTGTGGCGGATAATCGCTATGATCGCGATAATGCCCTTTATTACGCTGGTTTTTACGGGCGTAAAAACCATTACTGCCTCTGTTGCGTTCTGGGTAAAGCGTAGCGGCAATGTCATTTATTTGTTTTACACGTTCAGCGATTTCGCGCGATACCCGGCGAAGGTCTATAACCGCTTGGTGCAGAACGTAATAACCTATATCATTCCGTTTGCCCTGACAAGCTATTTTCCGGCTTTGTTCATCCTCAAGGGCGAAAACCCGCTGTTCAATTTGGGAATGCCCGTGTTGGCGGCGGCGGTGCTGATGACCGCAGGCGTGTTGGTTTGGCACCGCGGCATCCGCGCCTATGAAAGCGCAGGAAGCTGATATAGATTTCAAAAAAAGCGCTGTGAAGACGTAAGCTTTTGACTTCGTTTCTTCACAGCGCGTTTTATGTTGCTCTGTTATTTTTGTTTTAGATTTCTAATTAGTATTGAGCGTGTCAAATATGCCGATGTCGCACATCATCGTTGTTTAGGTTCAGCCGAAATAATCGTTGATCATATCAACGATGTATTCTCTGTTAAACAATCTATTAACGGTGAGATATGCGTCGGGAGCAATGCCGTTGTCTATGTCGCGGATATAACCGTTCTTCATCGTGGAGAAACGGTATTCGCTTGAAATCTGCATCGTTGAGCCGATTGCAGTGGAAAGATAACCAACTGAGCAAGCGCCGCCGCCGCTTTGCTGACCTATCAGGAGGATACTGTCGTCAAGCTGATCGAGAGCATTCGGGAGCAGATTACCGCAGGAGAAGGAAGCATCGGAGATATTTACCGCTACATTGAAGCCCATTGCAAGCATGGACTTGTCGTTATCGTCATACTTGCCGTCAAAGTTAAGGTCGAAATCAACTACGCACTGATGCAGAGCCCATGTATTCGGGTTCTGGATATTGATATTGCATTGACCGCAGATAGCCTGCATAGCATATCCGCATGAATAAATGGCGCCGCCGCCGTTGCAGGCAAGGTCGATCACTACATTTTTGGCGTCCTTATCCTCGTTTTGCAGGCGTTTGAGGGCATAAGCAAAGAGCTCTATTGTATCGTTGGGGTTAGCGGTCGGCTCAAAGTCCTCGGATATATACTTGGTCATTGTCGAATCCATATTGAAAGAGTCGAAGGTGATGAACACGGTATCGCCGACGCGTTCATAAGCCGAGAAACCTTCTCCCAATGTACCCAAAGCATCTGTGCGGGTATCCCTGATATACTTCTTTTTTAAAGCACGACTTAAGAAAACAGGGCTTATCTGAGGTTGATATGCAATAGGTTGGCTGAGGAATATCGACTGGGTTGCATAGCCGCTGTGGAAGTCCTCAAACAACATTGTAGCAACATCCTGCTGAGCCGTTTCGATCATTGCAAGATCTGTGGAAAGCATTCTTTCCTTGATTCCCATACGGTTGAAATACTCGTCAAAGTATGCAATATTGTGAGCAGCCTTTAAGCCGTAGCGAGCGTCGAGAACATTACAAAACTCATAATAGTTGACCTGCGCCAAAGCGGAAGAAACGGTATCGGTCTTTACTGCGTCGCAATATAATTCATAATAAGCTTTTCTGCTATTGTCGCCTGCAAGGTTGAAATCGTTATAGAATACGCCCTTGCCGTTATAGTTCACGAACTGACCGGTAAACGATAAGAAGAAATCAGAGAAAGTTTGCAGCGGGATCAGTATATCGTCGCCCTTCTTGAGCATCGGGACCTCATCATAGGCGAAGGTTACCGCTATGGGATCGCCGCCGTGGTACATATCCTGATCGGACAACTTGTAGATCAAACCGTTTTTCGATGCAGCCGGGCTAAACGGGTTGAATACCATAAATCCACCGTTGAGAACGAGCGTAGATGTGTAATCGCTGAAATACAGAAGCTTGTCTTCGTAATCAAAGTCTATGTAGGTGCCCATCGGCATAGTATACGTATGAATAAGTCCACCCGCGTCATTGACGACTTCACATTCAGGGGAATAATCAAACATTTTAAGGAAAGACTCAATCACAAATTTGTCGGATACAAACGCAACGTCGGGGTATTTGGAAGAAAAATAAACAGGGTTTTCTTCCTCATTCAGCTCGCCGCGTTCAAAACTATACCACGGCAGTTTTTCCGCGAAAATAACGCCTTCATTTTCATCTCCCGCGGGTTCTCCGATGTGAGAATCGGTGTCGTATTCCGCAATATGCTTTTGAAGAAGCGAGGCAGTATCAATGGAGATCTCCTCTCCGTCAACTTTTGCCAACTCGACTTGTAAACCACTCAGATCGTTAAGCTCGGCTACACTGCGCTGGATCTCGGTTACGTCATTTACGTTAACCTTTCCGTCAAGGTTGACGTCGCCTAACAGATAAACCGGTTGTTCATCGGTTCCGTTTTCAGCAGCCGCTACGGAAAACGAGGACATTGCCATGCCGGAAATCAGCAACGTTGCCGATAGTATAACGGATATAATTTTTTTCATCACGTACTCTCCTAACCAAATAAAAGATACAATTATTTTAGCATAAAATAATTCAACAATCAATGCATTTTTATGTAAAAAATAAAACAAACGCAAGAAATTGAACTTAAAAGAGAACGGAGAATTTGATTTTATTATACCGTCATTCAATGCAGCCCCACAGGATCGTTTCCACAGCAAATCAGCGTATATGTAAGCTAAGTATCGAGCGTGTCAAATTTCCCGATGTCGCACAGCAGGATCTCGTGACATCCAAGCCGTGTGCTCAGCGGCGCAAGCTCCATGTAATCGCCGTACAAAAACGTCAGATACTCGTCATAACGCTTTGGAACCGGCAGGGGATAGCCTTCAAAATCCTTGTAAATGACATCATCAAGGATCGAAGCGTCAAAGCTGCCGTTGTATACGTTTCTGCCCATACCGTCATAAAGGTATTTTGCGTTCTTTTTTCTTTTAAAGAAACTAATGGTATGGTTCATCAAAAAGTAGCTGAACCGCAGGGGAAACACCTTAACAAAAAAATTCGTGACTGCCGATTGGATCCGGCTGCCGTTGTCCGCCTTGCGGTGATTCCACTTGTTGAGTACCAGCGCGCGCGTAAACAGCGTAGCGGCAAGGTGCAGCTTTCTGCCGAAAGCCGAATTTGCGGTTTTGTCGTGGCAGAAAATGTCAAAAGCGATACCGACATTGATGTCGGTGTGATTCTTGGCAAGCTCCGTCGCAAAAACGGTGCCTTCAACGCGCAGCTTATTGAACTCATAAAAGTAATTGCGGTCGGTTTTGCCCGATTGGAATGTCATCCCCGCCGGCAGCTCGCTTTGCGCGATCTTCGCGAATTTATCATAATCCTCACGCAGCATCATAATGTCAGAGTCATCATCCCACGGAATGAAGCCGTGGTGACGGATGGCTCCCAGCAGCGTGCCGCCGCCGAGGAAATATTTTATGTTGTGCTTGCGGCAAATGCGGTCAACCTCCAGCAAATACGCAAGCTGCATTTTTTGGATCGCGTCCAGCCTGCCGTCGTGGGTGTTGGGAAGCTGCAAATCTGAGGTATCGGACATATACGACATAACGCACAGCTCAAGCGCGGTATCAAGTCCGATCGCAGGAGCGCAGCCGTCATTGATTATGCGCCCGTTGGATATTGCGCAGGCATTGGGATCGTCGCCGTTTGTCAGCGTAAGCTGTGCCTTTTCGCCGTAAACGTCATGCAGGATCGCTGAGACCGTTCCTGCCGAGGCTGTTCCGCTTTTGCACGTGACATTATAAACAGGCGCTTTCAGGTCGCCGCACAGGGAGTATACTATCGCGCGGAATACATCGTTAATGTAAACGTACGAAACCTTTTTGCCGTTGACAAGCGTATGCGGTTTTCCCTCGGCAACTGCGCGCAGCGCGTCGTCTAAAAACGTATGCAGGCCGCTGTACGCGCCCAGCACAACGCCTGTGCGAAGCACGGTGAGGGAGAAGTCGTGTCCTTTTTTGCGGCACTGCCACAGGCATTCAATAGTGCGCAGCAGTTGACTGTCAAACTGATCCTCGCCGGTGTTTTCCACCGGTGCGTACTCATTTTCGGCATAAACGCGGTTTTTCCTGCCTTTGCCGTAAACTCGGCTATCACTCAGCAGCACGACCTTTGCGTTTTGCTTTTCGGCAAATTCTCCAAGCAGATTTACGCGACGAACCTCCTCGGCAAAGTCGCGCGGAAAACAGCGGCTGTCCTCGCAGCAAAAGCCTGTGTGTACAATATAATCCACGTTCTTTAATTCGTTGATAGAATTAAAATCAAGCTCCGTAAAAAACTCGCTCTCGGTGCATTCGCGATAAAAGTCGCTGCAATCGCCGGCATAAACGATGTGTATGTCGCGGTTTTTCTGTTCACTTTGATAAACCAGCGCATAGCAAAGACAGCGGGCAAGTGAATGTCCGCTGACCAGAATAGTTTTATGTGCGAGCCGATCGAGCTTGTCCTTCTCAACCTGGGGCATTGCCGCCCAATCAGCCTCAAATTCGTTTAGTTTGTTTTTGATCATTTCTTTTTCTTTGCCTTTTGAGCTTCCTTGTAGTCGTTGTAAACCTGTAAAGCCTCATCGGTGGGACCGTCAAAAATCACGGTACCCTTTCTCAAATAGATGGCGCGCGGACAAATCTCCTTTACGGACGGTGCGCTGTGGCTTACGTAAAGCACGGTGGTGCCTGCGTTAATAATGTCCCTGATCCTGTCCTTGCACTTCTTTTTAAAGCTTGCGTCGCCGACCGCCAACGCCTCGTCAACAACCAGAACATCGGGTTCAATATTGACGTTGATGGCAAATCCGAGACGCATCTTCATACCGCTGGAGTATGTACGCACAGGCTGATCGATGTAATCTCCCAGCTCGGCGAAGTCGATGATGTTCTCCTCGATTTCTTTGATGTAGGCGTCCTCAAGACCGAGGATATAACCCTTAAGATAGATGTTTTCTCTGCCGGTCATTTCAAGCGAAAAACCTGCTGTCAGCTCAAGCAGAGCGGCAACCTTGCCGTCTACGAAGATTTCTCCCTCGTCGGGGAAGGCAACGCCCGTGATCATCTTAAGCAGCGTGGACTTGCCGGCGCCGTTGTCGCCGATAATACCCACAGACTCGCCGCGCTTTATCTCAAACGAAACCTGGTTGAGCGCCTTGTTGGTTTTTGGGTTCCTAGGTTTGATGAAAAGCGCCTTAAAACGCGCCTGGTCGTTTTTGTAAAGAATATATGTCTTGCTGACGTTCTTAAAGGAAATAATGGTATCCGTTGACATCAAAAGCCCTCCTTAAAGCACATCAGGAAGCGTTTTCCTGAGACGGTTATAGTTGAAAGCACCCAGAACGGCGACAATGATAAACTCTACCAAAAAGATCACAAGCTCGGTTTTGTATTCCCAAAAGCCGCGGTGGATCAGGAAGGTGTTGCGGTAGCCGTTTACAAAGAAGTTTACGGGGTTAGCCAGCATAAAGTATTTTCCGACCTCGCCGAAAACCTTGGGGTCATAGGAGTCGTACATAATGCCCGACAGCCAGAAAATACCGGTCATCACCGAAACGACCAAGCTCTCAAAGTCCTTCGAGAAAGCCGCCATCGGCGCTGTTGTCCACGATAAAAACAGGAAGAAGAAGAACATCAGAGGACAGTAGAAGAAGAATTGCAGGTTATACCAGCTTATTCCGATGCTGAACAAAACAAAGACATACATGATCGTCATCAGCATCATATGAACATACAGCCTTGAAATGCCCGTATATGTCAGAATGGTGGAAACAGGGAATTTTACCTTTGTAATGAATTGCCTGTTGGTTCGCAGGGTTTTGGTGCCCTGCAAAATGCTGTCCTGAATAAAGAACCATGGAATAATACCGATAAACATAAAGGTAAAAAACGCCATCGGCGCGCTGTAGCCCGAGCCGAGATAAATTCTGATGTTTTTGCCGCTGCGAATTGTATTGAACGCAAACCAGTAGACAAAAATCGTGAATGCAGGCTTTACGACCGCCCAAAACGGACCGATGACGGCGCCCTTGTAGGTTTTGATCAATTCATTTTTCGCTAAAAGAAAAATCTGCTTGCCAAAGCCCTTGTGCTCTTTCCAAATTGAAGTGAACAAACAAACACATCCTTGCTTTAATAATTGCGGACAAAACGGCAAAAAACGCCGAAAGCCGCCCATTAACTCTCAATTATACATTATAGCTGATTTACGGCGTTTGTCAATCTGTCAATACCCCAATAAAACGGGGCAATGCGTCGAAATAATTGTGAATTTTTGGTTGACAAACCGATTTTTCGTGCTATAATATACCTGTTGCATTGTGTAATGCGGCAAAATCCTTGCGGAGCGATCCGCCATTAAGTCCAGAAGGAGGTGCAAAAAGATGGCAGTAACAGCAAATTATGAGGCAGTCATGGTCGTCACCATGAAGAAGGGCGAGGAAGCCGTTCAGACTGTTGTGGAAAGATTCAAGGCGCTCATTGAGCAGAACGCCGCTTTGAAAAATGTTGACGAATGGGGCAAGAGAAAGCTTGCGTACCTTATCAACAAGGAAAGCGAAGGCTATTACGTTCTGTTCGATTTTGAATCCGAGGCTGCGTTCCCCGCGGAACTCGACCGTAAGTTCAGAATCAACGAGGATGTAATCCGCTCCATGATCATTAAGAAGGAAGACGAATAAGCAGTATGTAGGGGAAACCCGAACGTGAAAGGATGAAAGTTATGTTGAACAGAGTAATTTTAATGGGCAGACTTGTTGCCGATCCCGAGCTGAAAACAACCGGCTCCGGAATCAGCGTCACCAGCTTCCGTATCGCCGTTGACCGCAGTTATGTCAAGCAGGGCGAGGAGCGCAAGGCGGATTTTATCGACATCGTTTGTTGGAGACAAACCGCTGAATTTGTCTGCCGCTATTTCGGCAAAGGTTCTATGATCGCCGTGGAAGGTCAGCTGCAAACCAGAACCTACCAGGCGAAGGACGGAAGCAACCGTTATGTGACCGAGGTGGTCGCGGACAACGTTTCCTTCACAGGCGAACGCCGTGATCAAAACCGTGACGGCTACGGCAGCTACGGAAACCAAAGCTACGGCGGCTCGTCCTATGGCAACCAGGGCTTCGCGGCTCCGGCTCAGCCTGCGTATCAGGCGCCGGTGGCTCCTGCTCCCGCACAGCCGTCCTATCAAAGCGGCTCCGCGGCAGATTTTCAGGATATGCCCTTAGACGACGATTTGCCGTTTTAATGAATGATTTAACCTTTTTAAAATATTCTCACGAAAGGAGAAACCACAATGGCTGAAAGACCCAACAACCGCGGCAGAAAGTCCCGCAAGAAGGTTTGCGGCTTCTGCGTTGATAAGGTAGAGCACATTGATTACAAGGACATCGCCCGTCTGCGCCGTTATATGTCCGAGAGAGGCAAGATCCTTCCTCGCCGTGTAACAGGTACCTGCGCAAGACATCAGCGTGACCTCACCACAGCGATCAAGCGCGCGCGTCACCTTGCGCTGCTTCCTTACACTGCTGACTAATCAGTGTTTTTCCGCACCGTGCATTTTTGCACGGTGCTTTTTGTTTGCGTAAAAAACCGAAAATCATCATTGCGGCATATGCACTTGCGCGCATTTGCTACCGGTATTAACAAAAAATGTTAAACGCAATTGGTTGAAAGCCCATTCTTTCTGTGTTATACTTGTTGCAGAGAATGAAAAATATGAAAAAGGAGGCTGCTCGAAATGTTCGCTTCAAATATTCATTATTTAAGAAAAAGAGAGAACCTCAGCCAAGAGGAATTTGCCGAGCGCTTCGGCGTTTCGCGTCAAAGCGTGGCAAAGTGGGAAAACGGCGAAAGCACTCCCGACGTCGAAAAATGCGTTGAGATCTCCGATTATTACGAAACCACAGTGGATGTGCTGCTTCGGATACCGCTTGAGGATAGCGACGCAGGCAAGAAAACCGGCGAAGGTAAGTATATCTTCGGAATGGCGAAGGTCGGCGAGCGCGGACAAGTTGTGATCCCCAAATATGCGCGCGAAGTATTCGACATTCATCCCGGCGACAGGCTGATGGTAATGGGTGATGTGGCAAAGGGCGGCTTGGCGCTTGCCAAGGTATCCTTTGGCAGTTTTTTCGGAAAGGACAAAAAATGAGTACGGAAGCTATCAAAACAATAGGCTTGACAAAACGATATAAAGATAAAACAGCGGTAAATCAGCTCGATTTGACGGTGTATAAGGGCGAGCTATACGGTTTGCTGGGCGTTAACGGCGCGGGAAAATCCACCACGATCAAAATGCTTTCCTGTCTTACAAAGCCAACGGACGGTGATGCGGTCGTTTTGGGAAAAAGCGTCACAACAGATCCCGGTGAAGTGAAAAAGATACTCAACGTTTCGCCGCAGGAAACCGCGGTCGCAACGAAGCTGAGCGTTCGGGAAAATCTTGAGTTTATTGCGAAAATCTACGGCTTCAGCGGCGCTAAGGCGCGTGAGAAAGCCGATAAAATTATCGAATCATTTGAAATGGAAGAAATCGCAAGGCAAAAGGCAGGCACGCTTTCGGGCGGTTGGCAAAGAAGACTCAGCATAGCCATGGCGCTGATCTCCGAACCGCAGCTGCTGTTTTTGGATGAGCCGACGCTGGGACTTGATGTTCTTGCGCGGCGCGAGCTGTGGAACACCATCAGGCAGCTGAAGGGAAAGGTCACTGTCATTTTGACTACGCATTATCTGGAAGAAGCCGAGGCGCTGTCCGACAGGATCGGAATAATGGCAAAGGGCAGGCTTAAGGCGGAGGGAACCGCAGCGGAGCTCAAGCAGCTGGCAGGAACCGATGATTTTGAAGAAGCGTTTATCCGTTTGGCAGGGGAGGGAATACAATGAGAACCGCAGTGTTTGCTTCAAGAAACTCAAAAGAGATCCTGCGTGATCCGACGTCTTTGGCGTTTGGCATCGGCTTTCCGCTGGTGCTGCTGATATTGCTTTCGGCGATCAACGCCGGCGTTCCCAAGGAAGCCAATATGACGCTGTTTCATATCGAAAAGCTGTCGCCGGGCATTTCTGTTTTCGGACTCAGCTTTTTGGCGCTTTTTTCGGCAATGCTGATCTCCAAGGACAGAAGCACCAGCTTTATGATGCGGCTTTTCATTTCACCTATGAAGCCGTCGGATTTCATTCTGGGCTATATCCTTCCTATCATCCCAATGGCGCTTGCGCAGTCGGCGATCTGTTATCTGTTCGCGTTGTTTTACGGAATGCCTTTCAGCGTTGATTTGCTCTTGGCTGTTGCGGTCAATCTTCCGATCGCCGTGTTTTTTATTTCGCTTGGCTTGCTGTGTGGCAGTGTGCTGAATGAAAAAGCGGTCGGCGGTATCTGCGGCGCGCTCGTAACAAATTTGTCCGCGTGGTTTTCCAACATTTGGTTTGATACCGCAATGGTCGGCGGCGCGTTTAAGAAGGTCGCCGATATACTGCCGTTTTCTCATGCGGTCAATGCCGCGCGTGCCGCGGCGTCAGGCGATTATGCGGCGATTTTCCCGGATCTGTGGATCGTGATCGCATACGCGGCGGCGCTGCTCGTTGCCGCAGTCGTTATCTTTTCGATAAGACTGAAAAAAAACTAAATCATTATTACGCCGGATGAGGAGCTGTTCTTCATCCGGCTTTTTGTTTGCCGAAAAGACAAAACATCCGCAGTCCATCTCCTTGACAAATACCCTGAGGGGGTATATAATATATTCATATGATAACAAGGAGGATACGCTATGGCTTGCGAAAAATGTACTCATAAAACAAAAAAGCGTGACGAAGCAGAGCAAAAAAAGCTGCTCAACAGACTCAGTCGAATCGAGGGACAGATCCGCGGTATCCGCAAAATGGTGGAAACCGATGTGTATTGCACCGACATTCTGGTGCAGGTGTCGGCAGCCACAGCCGCTCTGAACGCGTTCAATAAGGAATTGCTTTCCAATCATATCCACACCTGCGTTGCAAATGATATTCGCAGCGGAAATGACGAGGTCATCGACGAGCTTTGCGATACCCTGCAAAAACTGATGAGGTAAAACTATGCAGCAATATAATGTTACGGGAATGTCCTGCGCCGCCTGCAGCGCGCGCGTTGAAAAGGCTGTTTCCAAGGTGGACGGCGTGACCTCCTGCTCGGTAAGCCTGCTTACCAATTCAATGGGAGTTGAGGGCAGCGCTTCGCCGCAGAACGTCATTAAGGCGGTAGAGGACGCAGGCTACGGTGCGTCCGTTAAGGGCGGCGTCAAAAAAACAGAGAATAAAGCAGATGCACTGAAAGACACCGAAACTCCGAAAACCGTAAAACGGCTGATAGCTTCGCTTGTGTTTTTGGCAATGCTTATGTCGTTGTCGATGGGGCATATGGTCGGTATTCCCGTGCCGCCGTTTTTAGCGCACAATCCGGTATCGCTCGGGATCGCGCAGCTGCTGCTTGCCGCAATTGTAATGGTGATCAATCAAAAGTTTTTTATAAGCGGCTTCAAGGGACTGCTGCATTTAGCGCCAAATATGGATACGCTTGTCGCGCTCGGCTCCGGCACCGCCTTTGTTTACAGCACCGTGTCGCTCTTTTTGATGTCGGCGGCGCAGGCGGAGGGCGATATGGAGGCGGCGCGCGAATACCTGCACGAGTTCTATTTTGAATCAGCCGCTATGATCCTGACGCTTATTACCGTCGGAAAGCTGCTGGAGGCAAAGTCAAAGGGCAAAACCACAGACGCGCTTAAAAGCCTGATGAACCTTTCGCCGAAAACGGCGGTCGTGCTTCGCGACGGCACAGAAACCGAGGTTAGCATTGACGAGGTGATGACCGGCGATAAGTTTATTGTACGCGCAGGCGGCAGTATCCCTGCCGACGGCGTTGTGCTGGAGGGCGGCGGAGCTGTAGACGAATCCGCGCTGACAGGCGAAAGCATTCCCGTCGACAAGACGGCGGGCGACGCTGTTTCGGCAGCTACGATAAACCGTTCGGGTTATTTGCTTTGCCGCGCCACACGTGTCGGCGAGGATACAACTTTGTCACAGATCATAAAGCTTGTCAGCGACACGGCTGCAACAAAGGCGCCGATCGCAAAAATCGCCGACAAGGTGTCGGGAATTTTCGTGCCAGCGGTCATCGGCGCTGCGCTGGTCACTGCCGTCATTTGGCTGATCGTCGGCGAATCCGCAGGCTTTGCGTTTGCGCGCGCGATCTCCGTTTTGGTGATCAGCTGTCCGTGCGCTCTGGGACTTGCGACTCCTGTTGCCATAATGGTCGGCAGCGGCGTCGGCGCAAGGAACGGTATCCTTTTTAAGAGCGCCGCATCGCTTGAAGAAACCGGTAAGCTGAAAACCGTTGTGCTGGACAAAACCGGCACTATCACTCTGGGAAAGCCCTCGGTAATGGAATATAAGTGTCCGCCGGGGACAGATGATGACCTTTGGAAAACCGCTTACACGCTTGAAAACAAAAGCGAGCATCCGCTGGCGGACGCGATTTTGACGGAAGCCCGTCATCGGAATTGTGCTTTGCGCGAAGTCACAGACTTTAAAACCCATCCCGGAAACGGCTTGACCGCTGTTTGTGACGGTGAACAGCTTGCGGGAGGAAATCTCAGCTTTATCTCAAAATACTGCGTCGTGCCGGATGCATATCGCCGTGTTGCCGAGGAATACGCGCAGCTTGGCCAAACGCCGCTGTTTTTCTCAAAGGGCGGTGAATTTGCAGGTGTGATCGGCGTGGCGGATAAGATCCGTCCGGGCAATGAACAGGCGATCGCAGAACTTAAGGAAATGGGCTTGCGTGTAGTGATGCTTACGGGCGATAATCCCAAAACCGCCGCCGCTATCGGAGAACAGGCAGGCGTAGACGAGGTCGTTGCCGGCGTGCTTCCCGACGGAAAAGCGGCAGAGATCCAAAAACGCGCGAAGGAAGGAAAGATCGCCATGGTCGGCGACGGAATCAACGATGCTCCGGCGCTGACAGCGGCAGACGTCGGAATCGCTGTCGGAGCAGGCACAGACGTCGCGATAGACGCGGCGGACGTAGTGCTGATGGATAATTCTCTCGGCGGAGTTGCGGCGTCGATCCGGCTTGGCAGAGCCACTCTTCGCAACATTCGTCAAAATCTGTTTTGGGCATTTATTTATAATATAATCGGTATTCCGCTTGCGGCAGGCGCGTATATCGCCGCCTTCGGCTGGAAGCTCAACCCGATGTTCGGCGCGGCGGCAATGTCGCTGTCGAGCTTCTGCGTTGTCACAAACGCGCTGCGGCTGAATTTTGTGAAGCTGCACCCTAAAAAGTCAAAACAGCCGGAGCCATCCGGTAATCATATTATAAAAGAAGAAAAGGAGCAAACTGAAATGACAGTAACTATGAAGATCAACGGTATGATGTGCGAGCATTGCGAGGCTCGCGTAAAGAAAGCGCTTGAAGCGATACCTCAGGTTGAAAAGGCGGAGCCTGATCACAACGCTAATCAGGCGGTCGTAACCTTAAGGGAAGAGGTTCCGTTTGATGTGCTGAAAGCGGCTGTTGAGGCGCAGGACTACGAAGTGGTCGAATAAGCGTCGCATCAAGCTTTCCTCATTTTTTATACCGATCTTAATCAAAATAAATCTTCTGCATTTTACAGAGATAGTATTAATCAAGAACCCGGTGATTGCAAACGCAGTCACCGGGCGGTTTTTATTTATCTATCAGTTTTCCGTTTTCCAGTCTGAGTACGCGGTCGGCTAAATCAAGCACTCGTTCGTCGTGAGTTACCATCACCGCGGCTTTGCTGCGGTTCTTTACTTCATTGCGGATCAGTTCCACAGCTTGTCTGCCGCGTCGCCTTTGATCGCCAAAGCGTGAACAGAAGGTCTGTACATCGGATTCAGAGCTTTGCGTATCTGCGTGTAGGTGTCGGTCATAATGAAGCCGGTGGCAAGTCCCGACAAAAACGGAACCATAAACATCAAAAGAATCAGCAGCAGTGTAATCAAAATATACTTTTTCTTGCCGTGCATCAGTTCCCTGACAGCAAATCTCATAAGCAAAACCCTTCCCTGTTAATTGTCTTTTCATTGTTTTTATGATAACAATAATACATACACAAGGCAAGAAATTTACGAAGTTTTTCTTTGCGTATCAAAAAGCTTTTATTGATGATCTCCTGCTTTGACGTTTTCGCTTCTCAGCAAAAAAACAATGAAGGAAGCGACGCAATAAATGCAAATGCTATTGACAAATTTGCTGAATCGCCCTACAATAAAAACAGATGCGCATACCCAATAATAATCGGGAGGAATTAAAATGAAAATTGCCATTCGCTACTTCACAAAATCAAAAAAGGGAAACACAGAAAAGCTTGCCAAGGTGATTTCATCCGCACTGCATAAGGAAGCGCTGAACGTTACCCACGATTTAAGCGATAAGGTTGACCGTTTGTTTTTGGTAAACGCTATGTATGCCGCAAACATCGACGCTGAGGTAAAGCGTTTTCTTGAACGCAACAAGGACAAAATCGGCGAGATCGTTAACCTCAACACCTCGGCTTCCGGCAAATCCACTCTGAAAACCGTCAAAGCCACCGCCGACAAACTTGGCATTCCCGTAAGTGACAGGGAGTTTCACTGTGCCGCCTCATGGATCTTCATCAACAAGGGCTTGCCTTCGGAAGATGATTTCAAAAGAGCCGCCGACTTTGCGCTGGAAATGGCAAAATAAAATTCTTTCTTAGAAATAAAGACTGCTGATGCTTCGGCAGTCTTTTAACTTTATATGAAGCATTTCCGTTCCGCTGTAAATGAAATTCATCGAAAAGATGCCTTGCATTGAAAAACGCGCGGAACTGTGATATACTCTTATCCGTAAAAGAATTACAAAATTCTTTGGATTTTTCTTATTATATTTGCCTCGGCACTGTTTTTGCTGAGATTCCGATCATTACGGAGTTTCGTCGCAATGCCGATACAGCCCCGGTCACAAATAGGAAAGGAGAGAGGTTATGTCGGAACGGCTGAGCCGCAAAGAATTGCTTGCGTCATATATTTATCCTGTCCACTGCCCGTACTGCAAGCAGGCGATCCATCCCGATGACGTTGCCTGTCCCGACTGCAAAAGCAAATTGCCTGATATGACCTACAGCCGTTTTGCCATCGGAGGAATCCCGTGCGTTTCCGCGCTGCCGTATACCGGCAGATATTCCAAGGCGGCAAAGCTTTTTAAGTTCGGACGGCGCGGAAGCTTTGCGCGGCCGTTCGCGCTGCTGATGCTGAATGCTGTCAAGGAGAGGTACAAGCTTTCCAATTTTGACTGTGTTGCCTTTGTGCCGTCCCGCAGGCGAGTGCTGCTGCGAAAATTTCCTCACGCGTGGCTTTTGGCGCGGGAGCTTGCACAGCTTGCCGATTTGCCGCTTGAGCCCATGCTGGAGCAGTTTAAAAAGAACAAGAAACAGCACACCCTCAAGCGCAGTCAGCGTGAGAAAAACGTCCGCGGTGTGTTCCGCCTGACAGATAAAGACGCGGCGCGCGGCAAGCGGATATTGCTTGTTGACGACATCATCACAACCGGACACACGCTGGGCGAATGCGCGCGCGTATTGAACCGCGGAAAGGTGCTGGACGTCCGCTGTGTAACGCTTTGCACCACCATTGTCTGAAAAACTTTAAAAAAACACTTTTACAGCGGGCTGATTTGTGTTATACTATATTAAATGTGCCGTCGGCACCAGTTCACGCTTTAACCTCGATTTACTGTAAACGGAGATGATAAAATGAGCCAAATCAACCGAAGCAGGCTTTGCGACGGCGTATTTTTTACCGACATTCGCGACAGCCGCTTCAAAACGATGAAGATTTCTGCAAACATAATTGTGCCGCTGCGCAAGGAAACCGCGGCTGCAAACGCACTGCTGTGCAGCGTGCTTGCTCGTTCCACCAAGGAATATCCCGACTTTACCGCGCTTAGCAAAAAACTAAGTTCGCTTTACGGCGCGGACTTGAACGTCAGCTTCCGCAAGGCAGGGGACAATCAGGTGCTTACCCTGTCCGCGTCCGGACTCGACGACCGCTATACTCTTCACGGCGAAAGCGTCGCCAAAGAGTTGTCCCTCTTGTTGTGCAGCGTTATTTTCGAGCCGAATCTTTGCGATAACGCCTTTGTCGAAAAAGAGGTCGAGCAGGAGAGACGCCAGCTTCTCGATTTGATCGATTCCGATTTTAATGATAAGCGCATCTACGCCAACGGGCAGATGATCTCTCATATGTGCGCCGATGAAATCTACGGCATCAGGCGCTATGGCACAGCGGAGACCATCAGGGAGGCTACGCCGCATTCGCTTTTTGAAACGTGGCAAAGCCTTTTGAAAACCGCTGTGTTTGAGGTGATGTATATCGGCGACAGCTCGCCCGAACAGGCTGTCGGCGTGTTTGAGAAGGCGTTTTCAGGCATTGACCGCGTTCCGGTGTTGTCACAAACAGAAATCATTCGCGCTGCCGGTGAGGTCAAGCGCGTCACCGAGGAAATGAATGTTTCGCAGTCAAAGCTGGTAATGGGACTTCGCGCCGGTACCGCGCTGCCCGACAAGGATATTTACGCCACGCTCTTGATGTGCGCCATTCTCGGCGGCACAGCTAATTCCAAGTTGTTTTGCAATGTCCGCGAAAAGCAGAGCCTTTGCTACTACTGCGCTTCGCGCTATGACAAAA
Source organism: Ruminococcus sp. (assembly GCA_045129995.1). Lineage (GTDB taxonomy): Bacteria > Bacillota > Clostridia > Oscillospirales > Acutalibacteraceae > Ruminococcoides. The sequence goes on from JBGUOX010000012.1 coordinate 32,352, forward strand.
TGAAGGGCATTGTGGTCATCGACAGCGGCGTTGAAGGACAGAACATCGAAAAGCTGGAAAAGGGCGTTCTCAAGGAAATCGAGGATATGAAGAACGGCGAGATCTCCGACTTTGAGATGAGCGCTACCAAGCTTGCGCTTATCAACTCCTATCACACCTCAAACGACACCGTCAGCGGCATCGAAAGCTGGTACAGCGCCCAGCTTTTTGACGGCGGCTTTAAAACCATCGAAGAGATGGCGGCGATCATTAACGCCGTCACCAAGGAAGAGATTGTTGAGGCGGCAAAGAAGCTGACGCTCGACACAGTTTATGTATTGAAGAATCAGTGAGGTGACGGAATGAATACCGATATAAAGGAAGTCAGGTCATCCCGCGCGGGTGACAGCTACTATCAAATCAAGCACAGCTCAGGGCTCAACATTATCGTATATCCCAAACAGGGCTACCGTTCCGCCTATGCCATAATCGGCGCAAAATACGGAAGCGTAAACACCTGCTTTTCTAAAAACGGCGGCAAAAAGATCACCGTTCCGGACGGTATCGCGCATTATCTGGAGCACAAGCTGTTTGAAAGCGCCGAGGGCGACGCTTTTACACGCTATGCCGAAACAGGCGCCTCAGCCAACGCGTATACAAGCTTTGAAAAAACGTGCTATTTGTTCTCTTGCACCGACAAGTTTGATGAAAGCTTTGAGATCCTGCTTGACTTTGTTCAGGATCCGTACTTTACCGCAGAAACAGTCGCCAAGGAGCAGGGCATCATCGGGCAGGAGATCAAAATGTATGACGATTCTCCCGACTGGCGCGTGCTGTTCAATATGTTGGGCGGAATGTATCACAACCATCCCGTAAAAATCGACATCGCCGGCACGGTAGAGTCCATTGCGGAGATCACTGCCGAACAGCTTTACAATTGCTACAACACCTTCTACAACCTCAATAATATGGTGTTGTGCGTGTCCGGAAACGTTACCGTGGAGCAGATCCTGAAAACCTGCGATAAAATGCTTTCTGCCGGCGAACCGTTTACAGGTGAAAGCTATTTCGAGGACGAGCCTTATGAGATCGTAACGCCGTATGTGGAGCAAAGCTTTCCGGTGTCAATGCCGCTTTTCAACCTCGGCTTTAAGGAGCGCGCTGAAGCGCCGCTTCGCGAACACGCGCTTGCCTGCACCGATATTCTGCTGTCCGCGCTCGCATCTCCAACCAGTGCGCTTTACCGCGATTTGATGGATAACAACCTCATCAACAGCACTTTCTCATACGAGCTGTTTGAAGGTCCCGGTTACTGCTCTGTTATTTTCGGAGGAGAAAGCCGTGCGCCCAAGCAGGCTGCGGAGATGATAAAGCAGTATATCGCGAAAATAAAAGAAACCGGCATCGCGGAGGAGGACTTCGTCATCGCGCAAAAAGCGGTGTACGGCGACATCATTTCCTCGCTTAATTCCGTCAGCGCCATTTCAAATATGATAGCCGACTACTATTTCAACGGCAACGAGCTGTTTGCCTATATCGACGCTGTCGCCTCCGTCACAAAAGAGGACGTGGAACAGCGCCTGACGCAAATGCTCGACGTCAACAACTGTACCTTGTCGGTCGTCAAAAACACGGAGGAATAACCATGCAGAATTATCATGTAGAGTTTCCCGGCTTTGGTTTGCAGTTCGACATCAGCAACGTCGCGTTTACGGTCGGGGACCGCAATATCTATTGGTACGGCCTGATCATCGCCTGCGGACTGATGCTTGCCATTTTGTATGCGTGGCGTACTGCGCCGCGCTACAACGTCAACACGTCCAAGTTGTTCAACTGCGTTATCGTGGGAATAATCACCGGCATTATCGGAGCGCGCCTTTACTACTGCGCCTTTGAATGGAGCGAATACGCGTCAAATCCGATTTCAATCCTATATATCCACGAGGGCGGACTTGCTATCTACGGCGGTATCATCGGCGCGCTTGCCGGCGGCTTGCTGATCGCAAAAATCCAGCATATGAAGTTCTTGCCGATTTTGGACATAACGATGATCTCGTTCTTGATCGGTCAGGGCATAGGCAGATGGGGAAATTTTATGAACCAGGAAGCCTTCGGTACCGCAACCGATCTGCCGTGGCGTATGTTCAGCGAAAACACTTTTATCAACGGCGAGCACGTTGCCGTGCATCCCTGCTTTTTGTATGAAAGCCTGTGGTGCCTGCTGGGCTTTGTGCTGCTGCATTTCTACGGAAAATACCGCCAGCGCTATGCCGGACAGATTTTTTACTGCTACCTTGTGTGGTACGGCTTCGAGCGAATGATCGTTGAGGGCTTGCGCACCGACAGCCTGTATTTGCCGTTTCAGCTTTTCGGAACGGATGTGCGCGTATCCCAGGTGCTTTCGGCGGCGCTGTTTGTGATCGGTTTGATTATGCTTATTATAAATATCAAAAAGGAGGATCCCTTCTATGCAAATTATAGACGGAAAAAAGGTATCGGCAGAAGTAAAAGAAAACGTAAAAAAGCTCACTGAGGCGCTTAAGGCAGCCCACGGCGTAACGCCGGGCTTGGCTGTCGTCATCGTCGGCGACGATCCTGCCTCGCGTGTGTATGTCAACAATAAAAAGAAAGCCTGCGAAGCGGTCGGGTTCTATTCCGAGGAGTACGCGCTGCCTGCTTCAACAACGCAGGAGGAGCTGCTTGACCTTGTGAATACCCTAAACAGCAAAGCGGACATTAACGGCATTCTGGTGCAGCTGCCGCTGCCTAAGCATCTGGACGACAAGGCGGTCATCGCAGCGATCAATCCTCAAAAGGACGTCGATGCTTTCCATGCGGTAAATGTCGGCAAAATTATGCTGGGCGAATATGACTTTTTGCCCTGCACGCCCGCCGGTGTTATGGAGATGCTCCATTCCTATGACATTCCCGTGGACGGAAAGGAATGCGTCGTGATCGGCAGAAGCAACATCGTCGGCAAGCCGATGGGAATGCTTTTGCTGCACGAAAACGGAACTGTTACCATTTGCCACAGCCATACAAAAAATCTTGCCGAGGTTTGCCGCAGAGCGGACATCCTTGTTGCCGCGGTCGGCATCCCTAAGTTTGTCAAGGCTGATATGGTCAAGGACGGCGCGGTCGTCATTGACGTCGGAATGGACAGGGACGAAAACGGCAAGCTTTGCGGCGACGTCGATTTTGAAAACGTAAAGGACAAGTGCTCCTTTATCACGCCTGTGCCCGGCGGCGTAGGTCCCATGACGATCGCCACCCTGATGAAGAACACTCTCAAGGCGTGCAAGATCCAAAATAACATCGAAGAATGAATTGCGTAAAATGCGCGGAATACCGTCATTTTGTGCTTGACAACTCACATTCTTTATGTTATAGTATATAAGCCGCATACTGCGGGTAAGGCGTATCTGCGCCCAAAAGCGGTTAATCCCACCCGGCAGTAGCGAGATCAAAAAAAGGAATGAAATTATGTACGCAGTGATTCAAACAGGCGGCAAGCAGTACAAGGTATCTACCGATGAAGTCATCTTCATTGAAAAGCTTGACGCGGAAGCAAACGACACCGTGACCTTTGACGTTGTAGCGGTCGGCACAGACGACGGCATCAAGGTCGGCACTCCCTTTGTTGAGGGCGCCAAGGTTACCGCAGAGGTTGTTAAGAACGGCAAAGGCAAGAAAATCAGAGTAGCTACTTACAAGCCCAAGAAGGGTGAGAAGAGAGTTATGGGTCACAGACAGCCCTACACTCAGGTAAAGATCACTTCTATCGAGGCCTGATGATTCAGGTGGTTTTTACGGTTGACAGCGGCGTCATTACGGGCTTTTCGCTCAGCGGTCACGCTGATTACTCCGAGAACGGCAGCGACATCGTTTGCGCTGCGGTCAGCTCGGCAGCCTATATGACGGCAAATACCATCACGGAAATTTTGTCACTGCCGTGCAGTCATACCGTAGACGAAGGATTGATGAACATCAGTTTGTCAAAGCAGGACGCGGAAAAGGCGCAGGAGATCCTCGGCGGCTTTTTGCTCCACTTAGATGCTCTCTCAAAAGAGTACTCAGATTTTATTCAACTAAAAATTTCGGAGGTGTAAGGTAATGCTTCAAATCAATATCCAGTTATTCGCTCATAAAAAAGGTATGGGTTCCACCAAGAACGGTCGTGACAGCGAATCCAAGCGTCTTGGTGTTAAGCGCGCGGACGGACAGAAGGTTCTCGCGGGCAACATTCTCGTAAAGCAGAGAGGTACCCACATTCATCCCGGCGCCAACGTTGGCAAGGGCTCTGACGATACCCTGTTTGCAAAGATTGACGGCGTTCTCCGCTTTGAGCGCGTCGGCAAGGACAGAAAGCGCGCAAGCGTTTATCCTGTTGAGCAGTAATAATGCTTTTTAGGGGCGGGTCGTTGTACTCGCCCTTTTCTTTTAAACAATTAATAAGCAGGTGATTTACGATGTCTATGTTTGTCGATAAAGCGGACATTCACATAAAAGCAGGCGACGGCGGCGACGGCGCTGTTGCGTTCCATCGCGAAAAGTATGTCGCGGCAGGCGGTCCCGATGGCGGCGACGGCGGAAAAGGCGGCGATATTGTGTTTGTCGCTGATTCCAACCTTTCCACGCTTGCCGATTTCCGTTATAAAAGAAAATATACTGCCGCGCGCGGCGAAAACGGACGCGGCGGCAGATGCAACGGCAAAAACGCCCAAAGCCTTGTTATTAAGGTGCCTGTCGGCACTGTCATAAAGGAAAAGGAGAGCGGCAGGATTTTAGCCGACGTCTCCGATAAAGAGCCGCACATCGTCGCAAAAGGCGGCAAGGGCGGCTGGGGCAATCCGCATTTCGCAACACCTGTGCGCCAGGTGCCGCGCTTTGCAAAGCCCGGACTTCCCGGCGAGGAGTTTGATGTTGTGCTTGAGCTCAAGCTTCTTGCGGATGTCGGACTTGTAGGGTTTCCCAACGTCGGCAAAAGCACGCTGGTGTCTGTTGTTTCGCAGGCAAAGCCCGAAATCGCCAACTACCATTTTACAACCATCACGCCTGTCCTCGGCGTTGTGTCAATGGGCGAAGGCTCGTCCTTTGTGATGGCGGATATTCCCGGCCTGATCGAGGGTGCGTGGAAGGGAACAGGGCTTGGACATCAATTTTTGCGCCATGTCGAGCGCTGCAGAATGCTGGTTCATATCGTCGATGTGTCGGGCAGTGAGGGACGCGATCCCAAGGAGGATTTTGAAACCATAAATTCCGAGCTTAAAAAGTTTAATCCGGAGCTCGCGGAACGCCCGATGGTGGTTGCCGGAAACAAGTGCGATATGGCTACCGATGAACAAATCGAGGAGTTCAAGCAATATGTCAACGCGCAGGGCTACGACTTTTTCCCGATAATGGCTGCTATTCGCTATGATGTGGATCCGCTTCTGAAAAAAATTCAGGAAATGTTGTCCAAGCTTCCGCCCATCGCGCATTTCAAGCCTGAACCCGCGCCGGTCGTCGGAGTAGAGGATTTCGAGGATCACAGCGTCACTATCAAAAACGTCAACGGCATTTATGTGGTAGAGGCGGATTGGCTTTTGCAGGTTATGCGCGGCATCAATTTCGACGATTACGAAAGCCTCAACTACTTCCAAAAGGTCCTCACCAACGGCGGTGTGATCGACGCGCTGCGTGAAAAGGGCGTTGAGGACGGCGACACAGTGTCGATCTATGACATTGAATTTGATTTTATGGAGTAAGGCTATGCATAATGCGACAGATGATTTTTCCCCCTTAACGCTTGCGTTTGTCGGCGACGGAGTGTATGATTTGCTGGTGCGCGAGTATTTGGTGCGTCAGGCAAACCGTCCGGTGGGTGAGCTTAACAAAATCAAGGTGGCGATGGTGAACTGCAAAAGTCAGGCGCAGTTTGCCGCAAAGCTTATGCCTTACCTTACGGAAAAGGAAACGGCGGTATATAAGCGAGGAAGAAACGCGGCGCCAAAGTCCACCGCAAAAAACGGCACGATCGCCGAGTACCACAGCGCAACGGGATTGGAGTGCCTGTTCGGGTACCTTCACCTCAACGGCGAGGGTGCACGGATCGAGGAGCTGTTTGCTCTGATCAAAGAAATCAGCAAGCAATAAGTTAAGAGCGTTTGCCGCAGGCAGGCGCTCTTTTCGGTTTATAACAGCCATTGCTTTCTTTTTTGTCAACTGTAACAAAAAAATCACAAAAAACTATTTCCTATCTGCGAAAAATGTGGTATAATAATCAATAAATTATTTTTTGTGAAAAGACGGTGATTTTAATTGCATAAAAGAATATTAGCAACCTTGCTTGCCGCGCTTATGATGTCCGGCTCCGCAATAGCCTTCAGCGGATGCGGCGGCGACAAAAAGGAAAGCAAAGCGGAAACAAGCGACGAGCAAAAAGCCGCTGAGGATTCCGGCGATTCGGATAATAAATCCGCGACCGATCCGCGTTCGGCTGTAGCCAACGGCGCGATCTTGCAGGTGTTTTGCTGGGACTTTAACACGATCAAAGAAAGCCTGCCCGACATCAAGGCTGCCGGCTTCACAGCTATCCAAACTTCGCCGATCAACGCCTGCTTAGTGGGCGAGGGCGGCGGAATGGAGCTGTACGGCGAAGGCAAGTGGTACTATCACTACCAGCCTACCGATTTCACTATCGGCAATTATCAGCTCGGCACTCGTGACGAATTTAAATCTATGTGCGAAGAAGCCCACAACAACGGCGTAAAGGTGCTGGTAGACGTCATCGCAAATCACACCACGCCGCAGCTGGACAAGGTGTCGCAAAGCCTGATCGACGCCGGCGGCGGCAGCTTTGAAACTTTGTTCCACGAGGGCAACAAGGACGACATAATGAACTACGGCAACCGCTTGCAGTGCACAACGCAAAAAATGGGCGGCTTGCCCGACATCAATACCGAACGTCCTTCTTTCCAGGAGTACTTTTTCAAGTTTATCAACGACTGCATCGACTGCGGAGCCGACGGCTTCCGTTACGACACCGCAAAGCATATCGGACTTCCGGACGATCCCAAGGAAGACGACGGCTTTGAAAACAACTTCTGGGAAAAGGTCAGGACCGATACCAAGGATTATGACAAAAAGTTTATCTACGGCGAGGTCTTGCAGGGAGCAAACGATCGTCTGGACGCTTATATCGACGAGATCGGCTGCACTACCGCCAGCTCCTACGGCGGCAGCATCCGTTCGTCTATCACCAACAACGACCTCGACGCCGACTCCGTTAAAAGCTACCGACTCGGCGAGGACGTTCCCACGAACGTTGTCACTTGGGTAGAATCTCACGACAACTATATCAATGACCGTACCTTCCACGAGCTTTCCAACGAGCAGGTCATCCTCGGCTGGTCGGTCATTTCTGCTCGCAAGGACGGTACTCCGCTGTTTTTCGCGCGCCCCTATAACGACGATCCCGAAGAAAACGAATGGGGAATGAACCGCATCGGCGCCCAGGGCGACGATATGTACAAGGATGCTCGTGTTTCGGCAGTCAATCATTTCCGCACCGCTATGACCGGAGAGGACGAAACGCTTTCAAATCCCAACGACGACGATACAGCTCTCGTTATCGGTCGCGGAGGCAAAGGCGCTGTCATCGTCAATACAAAGGACGCGCTAAAAACAGGCTTTGAAATTGATCTGCCCGACGGCGAATATACCGACCGTGTGGATAACACCACTGTCTATTCCGTCAAGGACGGCAAGCTAAGCGCGGACAGTGACATTCCCGAAAACACGGTTGTAGTGCTTTATAACGACGGCTATCAGGAAACAAAGCCGATGGCAAACGCCGGCGTTGCAAAGGACACTGTATTCAAAACAGACGGCGACACCATCAATGTAACGCTCACTCTTGAAAACGCCGAATCAGGTACCTACTCCGTAGACGGCGCGTCTCCGGTCAGCTTCAAAAACGGCGATAAGCTCACTGTGAAAAAACCTGCCGACGGAAACGTAGTAAAGGTTGAGCTTCGCGCGGAAAATGCCGATAAGGTTCCAACCTATGAGCGTGCGGAATTCACGTTTGAACACCGTTATCAAATCAAAAAAGGCGTTAAGGTCTATTTTGAAAAGCCTGCGACATGGGGCGATAAGCTGAACGCTTATATTTACAACATCGTCGATGAGGACGAAAACCGCGTCTGGCCGGGCGAGGAAATGACAAAGGAAGCAGACGGAAAATACAGCTACACCTTCAACCGCGACTGGGACACGCCGTATATCATCTTCAACGACGGCACAAACCAGTTCCCGGCTGAAAAAGGCTTTGAGGTTGAAGCCGATAAAACCTACACAATTGCATAACAGGAAGGAAAATAAAAATGAGCGATAATAATTTGAAAGTAGAAAACAGCAATATCCCGGCGGAGGAAATCAAAAATCCGGCGCTTAAGGAAGCTATAGAAAAAATGCAGGAGGACGGCAACAAGCAAAACATAGACGTAATGATCACCGAGTGCGTCCGCGCAAAGTTCATTTTGCCGGCGAACGTCCGCCAAATCCCCAACGCGCATACTCAAAACGGAAAAACCGTTATGGGCAGCTCCACACAGGTGCAGTTCCGCCTGCTCGAAAACAACCAGACCAAGCAGAAGTTCTTCGGTGTGTTCACCGATATTGACGAGCTGAACAAATGGAACGGCGTAGCCGGTTCAAGTAAGGTCGTCACTGATTTTGACAGCCTTGCCGGAATGGTAATGGATCCTAATTCCAACACCGAGGGCTTTGTGATCAACGCTTTCGGCAAAAGCGTAACATTCCCCAAGCCGATGGTTATCTCCATCAAGCAGCAGTATGACTATATGCGCCGCAAAAAGAACATCATCGAAAACGGCACACAGGTCAAGGTAGGCGAGCCCGATGAATATCCCATCGACCTGATGGCGGCGCTGATCAATCATCTTTCCACAGAACCGCAGGTCAATGCGGCGTTCCTTAGAATGATCGAGAAGGACGGCAAGAAGGGCTACTTCATTGTCGTTGATTTCCTCGGCGATATGGATCAGACCTTCGAGGGCATCGCGGACGTGTCAAAGCCCTTCATCGACGACGAGGAAGCTCTGACGATTATGCCATTCACCATGGAATTTGCACGCAACGCCGTCAAAGGCATTGATCCGTTCTATAAGAAGGCGGAAGAATAATAATAAAATAAGCATAGCAAAACCGGACGTATGATGGATTTCATACGTCCGGTTGATTTATTGAATAAAACTGTCATTAACCGCCGTCAACTGACTACACTCTGACCGAAATGCCTTTTTCCTTCAAATACTTTTTCAATTCGGGGATCGGTATCTCGCCAAAGTGGAACAGCGAAGCGGCGAGCACAGCGTCAGCCTTGCCCTCGGTAAACGCGTCGTAAAAATGCTCCAGTGCGCCGGCGCCGCCGCTGGCAATCACGGGAATGCCCACACGCTCGCTCACAGCCTTTGTAAGCGCCAGGTCATAGCCTTTCTTTTGTCCGTCCTCGTCCATGCTTGTCAGCAAAATCTCGCCTGCGCCGCGTCTTTCACACTCAACAGCCCATTCAACCGCGTCGCGTCCGACGGGCTTTCTTCCGCCGTTGACGTACACCTCCCAGGTGCCGTCGCCTTTGCGTTTGGCGTCGATCGCAGCCACTACGCATTGGCTGCCGAATTTATACGCCGCCTCGCTGATAAGCTCCGGTCGGAAAACCGCCGCGGAATTAACGCTCACCTTGTCAGCGCCTGCGCGCAGCAGCGCGTTAAAATCATCGACACTGCGTATACCTCCGCCGACAGTGAAGGGGATAAAGATGGAATTTGCAACCTGTTCCACCATATCGATCGTAATATTCCGCGAATCGCTGGACGCGGTGATGTCCAAAAAAACAAGCTCGTCCGCGCCCTGTTTGTCATATTGTATGGCGCTTTCCACCGGGTCTCCGGCGTCAACAAGGTTTAGAAAGCTCATACCTTTTACAACCCTGCCGTTTTTGACGTCCAGGCAGGGAATGATCCTTTTTGCGTACATTTATTTGCCCTCCACTATATCCGCGAAGTTTTTCAGGATTTGCAGCCCAACATCGCCGCTCTTTTCCGGATGGAACTGCGTCGCGAACACATTTCCGCATTCGATCGCCGCGTCGATGGTCACTCCGTACTCGGTCTGTGCCGCTACGATCTGCTTGTCGGCGGCGTTTAAAAAGTAGGAATGTACAAAATATACATACGGACTGCCCTCGATCCCTTTAAACAGCCTGCCGTGCTTTTTGATGTCAAGACTGTTCCAGCCCATATGCGGGATCTTCAGTCCATCCGCGGCAGGGATACGCGTAATGCTGCCTTCAAATACTCCCAAGCCGTCGGCGCCGGGGCTTTCCTCGCTTTCGGGGAACAGCAGCTGCAAGCCAAGACAAATGCCGAAAAACGGCTTTCCGCTTTTTATATAGTTAACGGCGGTGTCGCCTATACCGTATTTATTAAGTGTGTCAACAGTGTCGCCGAAGGAGCCCACGCCGGGCAGCACAGCGCCGTCGGCTTTTAAAATAACATCGCGGTCACGCGTTACAACACAGTCGCAGCCGATGTGCCGCAGCGCCTTGTTTACGCTCTGCAAATTTCCGGCGCCGTAGTCAATAATCGCTATCATATCATCATCTCCGTAAATGTATAGTTCAATTTTATCATAGCATCGTTTTTTTTGCAACAAAAACAGCGGCAAAATTCATCGTTTCCAATAAATTTTAATCTTTCCTGCAAAAACGATTGAATTTTGCAAGTTTATATGGTAAAATGAAATGAAAATTGGAAAGGGAGTCATGAGATGATAACGCATCTGCTCACCAGAATTGATTTAATGATGAACAGCTTCTCCAAGGGACAAAAGCGCATTGCGCACTACATCGAGGAGCATTACGATAAGGCGGCGTTTATGACAGCCGCCAAGCTGGGCGACACCGTCGGCGTTTCTGAAAGCACCGTTGTTCGGTTTGCAACAGAGCTGGGTTACGACGGTTATCCAAAGCTGCAAAAAGCGATGCAGGAGATGATCCGCAACAAGCTCACCTCCGTGCAGCGCATCGAGGTCACGTCCAGCCGCATTGGTGACGCCAATGTGCTCGACAGCGTGCTTATGCAGGATATTGAAAAAATCCGCCGAACTATCGAGGAAACCTCGCACGAGGATTTCAACCGCGCTGTTGACGAGATCTGCAAGGCAAAGCGAATCTATATTTTCGGCGTGCGTTCCACCGCAGCGATAGCAAGCTTTTTGGCATATTATTTCCAGCTTATTTTTGACAACGTAACGGTGATCAATACCACCAGCACCACCACAATGTACGAGCATATTTTCCGTATGACAAGCGACGACATCATCATCGGGATTTCTTTCCCTCGCTATAGCACCATGGCTGTTGAGGCAATGGACTTCGCACGCAGCCGCGGCGCGCACGCTGTCGCCATCACCGACAGTATGGCGTCGCCTCTGGTAAGCTCCGCCGACTCCATCCTGATTGCGCGCAGCGATATGGCGTCCATAGTCGATTCTCTTGTCGCGCCGCTCAGTCTTATCAATGCGTTGATAGTCGCGACTGTCCTCAAGAAAAAGGATGAGGTCAGCGAAACCTTCCACGCGCTTGAGCAGGTATGGAACCGCGAGGGCGTGTATACCAATCACGATGAAGTAAAGAATGATAAAAATGCAACTTAAAAAAACAGTCGTTATCGGTGCCGGCGCTGCGGGAATGATGGCGGCAGGAACTGCCGCCGGTTTGGGAGCGTCCGTGACCTTGATCGAAAAAAATCCGCGTGTCGGGCGCAAGCTGATGATAACAGGCAAAGGCCGCTGCAACATCCTAAATAATTGCGATGTGCCGACCTTCATTCAAAATGTTACCGTCAACGCGCGGTTCCTTTATTCAGCCATAAATAATTTTCCGCCTTCGGACGCCTATGATTTTTTTGAAAGCATAGGTATTCCGCTTAAAACCGAGCGCGGAAACCGAAGCTATCCGCAGTCAGATAAAGCGGTGGACGTGGTGGATGCCCTGCGGCGCTATGTGCTTAACAGCGGCGCGCAAATCGTAACAGATACCGCGGAAGAGCTTTTGCTGGATAACGGCGAAGTGATGGGCGTCAAATGCAAGTCGCAAACCTATTACGCCGACAGCGTTATTGTTTGCTGCGGTGGAAAAAGTTATCCGCTGACCGGCTCAACCGGCGACGGCTACACGCTTGCGCGGCAGGCAGGACATACAATCGCGGAGCTAAAGCCCTCGCTTGTGCCGCTCGAAAGCCCGGACACTGAATGCAAGTCGATGCAGGGTCTTTCGCTTCGCAATGTCGGTTTAAGAATACTGGATGTAAAAAGCGGAAAAACTGCATATGAGGATTTCGGCGAAATGCTCTTTACCCACTTTGGACTAAGCGGTCCCATGATCCTTTCCGCCAGCTCGCGCCTGCGCGACATCAGACCGGGGCAGTACATCGCCTCGATCGATTTAAAGCCCGCGCTGGACGTCGAACAGCTTGACAAGCGGCTTCAAAAGGATTTCCTCGAAAACAGCAACCGCGACGTTTCAAATGCTTTTTCAAAGCTGTTGCCGCGCAAAATCATCGTGCCGGTACTCAAGCGATGGGGCGTGCCGTTCGACAAAAAATGCAATTCCGTCACACGCGAGGAGCGCAGAAGGCTTGCTGATATTCTCAAAGCCTTCACCGTACCCATAAGCGGCTATCGCCCGATTGAGGAGGCTATCGTCACCTCGGGCGGCGTTAAGGTCAGCGAGATCAATCCCAAAACGATGGAAAGCAAGCTGACCTCAGGCTTGTATTTTGCCGGTGAGGTGATCGACGTTGACGCGTACACCGGCGGCTTTAATCTGCAAATCGCCTGGTCGACCGGCAGGCTGGCAGGTGAAAATGCAGCTTATTGATTAGTCAATCAAATAATCAAAACAAAAAAATCACGGGTGTATACGCACCCGAATGAAAGGATAATAAAAATGTCTTTTGCAATTGCTTTGGACGGTCCTGCCGGAGCAGGAAAGTCCTCGATCGCCAGGCGCGCGGCAAAGGCGCTTGATTATATTTATGTGGATACCGGCGCGTTATACCGAACAATCGGTCTTGCTGCAACGCGAAAGGGAATAGAGCCTGTCGCGTCTCCTGAGGTGGAGGCGCTGCTTAGCGAAATCACCGTTGATCTTACGTTCAACGATCAGGGTGAGCAAATCGTTCTGCTAAACGGAGAGGATGTTTCCGGCTTTATCCGCACACCCGAAGCGTCGATGATGGCTTCAAAGATCTCCGCGATCCCTTCCGTTCGCGCATACCTGCTTGATTTGCAGCGCAATATAGCGAAAACCCACAACGTAATTATGGACGGACGAGACATCGGTACCGTTGTACTGCCCGACGCGCAGGTAAAAATATTTTTGACTGCTTCTCCCGAAGCGCGCGCCACACGCCGCTATAAGGAATTGATAGAAAAAGGTATGGACGTCAAGTACGAGGACATCCTTCAGGACGTCATCACCCGTGACTATAACGACACTCACCGCGAAACCGCTCCGCTGAAGCCGGCTGAGGACAGTATCACCGTTGATACCACAGAGCTCGATTTTGAGCAGAGCGTGGAGAAGATCATTTCCGTCATAAAGGAGAATCTCTGATGGCACAAAACAAGGCTCTTTACGCGTTTGGAAAGGTGCTTTTGATGCCCTTCTACAAGCTTTTATACCGTTTTAAGGTGAAAAATAAAAACGCGATCCCTGCGGAAGGCGGAGTGATTCTCGCAAGCAATCATATGTCCTTTGCCGATCCTGTTTTGCTGGGGCTTTCTTCAAAACGCAGGCTGTTTTTTATGGCAAAGTCAGAGCTGTTCCGCAATAAATTCGGAGCGGCTGTCATCCGCGCGCTGGGCGCATTCCCGGTGGAACGCGGCGCAGGCGACGGCAAGGCGCTTAAAACCGGCGAAGACATCCTCAGAGAAGGCAACGTGATGACGATCTTTTTGGAGGGAACGCGCACCAAAACAGGCGAGCTGCTCCGTCCGCGCAGCGGCTGTGCGCTTGTTGCCCAGCAAATGCAGCTGCCGGTCGTACCGTGCTGTATCACCAAGCGCCATTTCTCCCATATGTTCTCAAAGACGATCATTCACTTCGGCGATCCGCTCACACCCGAAGAGCTTGGCTTAACACCCGACAGCGGCAGACGCGAGCTGCGCGGCGCCACGAATATGATTATGGATGAAATCAGGAAAATGAGGGAAGAGGATGCAAAAGAGCTTAAAAAAGGCTGATTCGGCAGGCTTCTGCTTTGGAGTCAGCCGCGCGGTTGATATGGTAAACGACCTGCTTGCCGAGGGCAAAAAGGTTTGCACGCTCGGTCCAATCATCCACAATATGGAGATGGTGGAGGAGCTGCGTCAAAAGGGCTGCCGTCCGATCCAATCCGCAGATGAGCTGGGCGAGGACGAGATCCTTGTCATTCGAAGCCACGGCGTGCCAAAGTCGGTTATCGACGGGCTGGAGCAAAGGGGACTTGCCTACAAGGACGCGACTTGTCCGTTTGTCAAAAAAATCCACCGACTGGTGGCGCAGACTGACGAAAATGATATTATGCTCATCGCAGGCAACCGCGATCACCCCGAAGTTCAAGGCATTATCGGCAATTGCAACTGCGAGTATTATACCTTTAATAACGAAGCTGAACTGGATGAAATATTGCCTATTGTTCTAAAAGAGAATAATAAACAGGTAAAAATGGTCGCGCAGACAACTTTTGACACAAAAGAATTAAAAAAATCTGTAAAAAAGATAAAAAAACTATGTACAAATGCAAAAATATTTGATACAATATGTAATGCTACGTCGGTTAGGCAAAGTGAAGCCGACTTCATTTCCGCTCAGTCGGACTTTATGGTGGTTATCGGAGACCGTCACAGCTCCAATACAGGCAAGCTGTTTGAGATCTGCAAAAAGCGCTGTCCGAATACCGTGCTCATAGAGACCGTCCAAGAGCTGGACTTAAGTCAGGTTCGCGCTGCCAAACGAATAGGCGTAACTGCAGGCGCTTCAACACCTGCAAGGATAATAAAGGAGGTACTGGATACAATGAGTGAAGAAATCAAATCCGGTGAAACAACAAATCTTGAAGAATCTTTTGAGGAGCTGCTTGAGGAATCCCTCAAAAACTTAAATACAAATGAGAGGGTAATGGGTACAGTCATTAGCATCGCGCCTAACGAAGTACAGGTCGATGTCGGCAGAAAACAAACAGGCTTTATCCCTGCTGACGAGCTTTCAAATGACCCCAACGCAAAGCCCGAAGACATTGTTAAGGTCGGCGACCAAATCGAGCTGCTTATTATGAAGACCAACGATCAGGAAGGCACCATCATGCTCTCCAAGCGCAGAGTTGACGCGCAGAAGGGCTGGGAGGAGCTTCAGGAGAAGGTCGATTCTCAGGAGATTCTTTCAAGCAAGGTAACAGAAGCAGTTAAGGGCGGCGTTATCGTCATTTACAATGGCGTAAGAGTTTTTATTCCTGCGTCCCAGGCAACCGCAACACGTGACGAAAATCTTGAGGATCTCGTCGGTCAGGACGTTGACTTCCGTCTGATCGAGGTTTCTCAGCGCGGCAGATACAAAAGAGCTATCGGCTCTATCCGCAGCGTGCTCAAGGAGCAGAGAGCGGCTCAGCGCGAGGAATTCTGGAAGAACTGCGAAATCGGCAAGCGTTACACCGGTGTTGTAAAGTCACTCACAAGCTACGGCGCGTTTGTTGACCTTGGCGGCGTATTCGGTATGATTCATATTTCCGAGCTGTCATGGACTCACATCAAGCATCCCAGCGAGGTCGTAAATGTAGGCGACACCGTTGAGGTTTATGTTAAGGACATCAACGAGGAAACCAAGAAGATCTCTCTCGGCTTCAAGAATGCCGAGGACAATCCGTGGGAGATCCTTAAGAGAGATTATCCCGAGGGCACTGTTGTTAAAGCAAAGATCGTCGGCTTGACCACTTTCGGTGCGTTTGCGAACATCATTCCCGGCATTGACGGTTTGATCCACATTTCACAGATTGCCAACAAGAGAATCGAAAAGCCCGCCGACGTACTTTCCGTAGGCGAAGAGGTTGAGGCTAAAATCACCGCTATCGACTTTGACAAAAAGCGCGTAAGCCTTTCCATGCGCGCATTGCTTTCCGAAGATGAGCAGGCTCCCGTAAAGGCTGCTCCTGCTGAGGAAGAAGCTGTTGAGGAAGCTCCTGTTGCTGAGGAAGCTCCCGCAGTTGAAGAAGCTCCTGCTGTTGAGGAAGCTCCCGCTGTTGAGGAAGCCCCCGCAGTTGAGGAAGCAGTTGAGGAAGCGGCAGACGCCGAGTAATTTGTACATTTCAGGGCACTCCTTCGAGTGCCCTTTTTACTTATTGATCCGGGAGGGATATGCTATGACCGCAAAAGAAGAGTTTTTGGAGATATATCAAACTCATATCACGCGCAAAGGCGCCGACGAACTGTTGGACTGGATTATGCAGACTGACTTTTTTGACGCTCCTGCCAGCACACGTTACCATTGCTCATGTGAACACGGACTGGTAATGCATTCGGTCAGTGTGTTCAATACCATGATGGAAAAGCATTTTGACGAGGATCAGGACAATGTGGAAAGCTTTGCCATCTGCGGACTTCTGCACGATTTGTGCAAGGCACATTTCTATAAGGTCAGCAGCCGAAACGTCAAAAATGAACAGACAGGTCAGTGGGAAAAGGTGCCGTATTATTCGATCGAAGATCGCTTTCCGTATGGACACGGCGAAAAATCCGTCTTTCTGATCGAGCGCAAAATGCGCCTAAAGCTTGACGAAGCCATGGCGATCAGATGGCATATGGGTGAGTTTGGCGATAAAAACAGCAACACCATCAGCCAGGCATACAATGCCTATCCGCTTGCAGTCAAGCTGCATCTCGCCGATTTGGAGTCCACCTTCCTGCGCGAAAAAGGATTTTCGGCGGTGAATAAATAAAATCTTTTACAGGAGCCTGTAATATGGACAAGCAAACAGCCGAAAAGCGTATTGCCGAGCTGAGCAAAACGATCGAATACCACAACAATCTGTATTATAATCAGGATGAACCCGAGATTTCGGATTTTGAATACGATATTCTTCTTCGAGAGCTGGAAAACTTGGAAAATGAATTTCCTGAGTTAAAGCTTCCGGACTCTCCGACAAACCGCGTTGGCGGCAACGCCGGAGAAAAATTCTCACCCGTTACGCACGCCGTTCCTATGGAAAGCCTGCACGACAGCTTTTCTCACGATGAGCTGCGCGATTTTGACCGAAGAGTGCGCGAGGTCGTACCGGACGTCCGCTATGTCGTCGAGCCGAAGTTTGACGGACTCTCGGTTTCCTGCGAATATCGCAACGGAGTTTTTGTGCGCGGTTCCACGCGCGGCGACGGCGTCACAGGCGAGGATGTCACCGATAATCTTATGACTATCCAATCGCTGCCCAAGCGCCTCTCCAACGCGCCTGCCTTTTTGGAGGTGCGCGGCGAGGTCTATATGTCTTTTTCAAGCTTCGAGGCGCTGGTGCGCCGTCAGGAGGAAAACGAGGAAAAGCCGGCTAAAAATCCACGCAATGCGGCTGCCGGATCTCTGCGCCAAAAGAATGCCAAAATCACTGCCGAGCGCAAGCTTGACATTTTTGTATTCAACATCCAGCAGGCTGAGGGCGTTACACTTTCATCTCACGGAGAGAGCTTGGATTATCTGAAAAGTCTTGGATTTCCCACGGCGTTTTACAATATTTATGACGATATGGAGGATGCGATCGCGCAGATCGAAGCTATCGGCGAAAACCGCGGAAGCTATGACTATGCCATCGACGGCGCTGTAGTTAAGGTGGACAGCTTTGCCGCGCGTGAACAGCTGGGCAGTACCGCCAAATATCCCAAGTGGGCGGAAGCGTACAAGTATCCGCCCGAGGAAAAGCCCACAAAGCTTACGGACATCGAAATCAACGTCGGCAGAACAGGCGTGCTGACGCCTGTCGGCATATTTGAACCGGTTCAGCTTGCAGGCACAACCGTCAGCCGCGCCACGCTGCACAACCGCGGTTTCATCGAGGAGCGCGGCATTTGCATCGGCGATACTGTGCTGATCCGCAAGGCAGGCGAGATCATTCCCGAGGTTCTATCCGTTTGCGAACATCCAAATGACGCTGTGCCGTATGCTTTTCCGACCGTTTGTCCGTCCTGCGGAAGCCCTGTTTCACAGGACGATGAAGCCGCAATACGTTGCACCAATACCGACTGTCCTGCGCAGCTGATGCGACACCTGATCCACTTTGTCAGCCGCGACGCCATGGACATCGACGGCTTGGGACCTGCCGTGCTGGAGCAACTCGTCGGCGCAGGCTTGGTAAAGTCTCCCGCCGACCTTTACCGCCTAAAGGCTGAGGATGTCACGGCGCTTGACCGCAAGGCTGAAAAATCCGCTAATAATCTGATTGCCGCAATTGAAAAATCAAAGCAAAACGAGCTGTATCGCTTGGTGTTCGCCTTGGGTATACGCAATATCGGACTTAAGGCGGCAAGGCTTTTGTGCGAGAATTATCTCACCATCGACGATATTATGAACGCTAAATCCGAGGATTTTGCACAAATAGAAGGCTTTGGCAAAATAATGGCGGACAGTCTGGAAAATTATTTTGCTTTGGACGGAACGCACGATCTGATTTCCCAGTTAAAAGAGCTGGGACTTGCGATGAAGCCTTCGCCTCAAAAACAGGCAGGCGGCGTTTTTGAGGGCAAAACCTTTGTCCTGACCGGAACACTGCCGACTATGAAGCGCAGCGAAGCCGCAAAGCTTATTGAGGACAACGGCGGCAAAACCTCATCTTCGGTGTCAAAAAAGACGTCCTATGTTCTTGCCGGAGAAGAAGCCGGAAGCAAGCTTACAAAAGCACAATCGCTCGGTATTCCGATCCTTACCGAGGAAGAATTTCTCGAAATGATCAACTAATACTAATACCTAATAAAAAGTAGACAATCTTTGCGGTCTATTTTCCGCAATACTGCGTTGTCGTCCTTGCAAGGCGCCAGCCT
>JBGUOX010000013.1:0-11332 GCA_045129995.1 Ruminococcus sp.
GGCTGGCGCCTTGCAAGGACGACAACGCAGTATTGCGGAAAATAGACCGCAAAGATTGTCTACTTTTTATTAGGTATTAGTATTATACGGTGACCGACGCGCCGCTTACGGAAACCGTCAGACGAAGCGTTGTTGTTTTGCCTTTTTCATACACCGTCAGGGTGTACGCTCTGTCAGGATAGAGCGTAATGCCTTTTTTGAGCGGATAAAACACGCTGACCTTGTCTCCTGCCTCATTGAGCTCGGGACGGATGGTCTGTTCGCCGCCGATCGCTACGCCCTGCCCGGAGAAAGCAAGGCGCAGATAAGTTTCGTTAAAGAACTGACTGTCCTTGTCCACCGTTACGGTTACGCCACCTTCAAAGGGCGCGTTGTATTCCGCGAGCTTACGCTGCATCGCAGTGACATCGCTGACGTCGCGCACTTCGTCGCAGTTTACGTCGCTGAGATACGCGACGCTCTCGCCGTTGCCGAGCAGCTTCCAGCCGTCCGTCGAAACGCCGTCGGATTCGGGATAGCTGCAATACTTCGCAAGACAGCGCTGCATTTGCGTTACGTCGTTGACGCTGAGCTTTCCGTCGCCGTTGACGTCGCCGATTTTTTCGCCGAGGTTCAGGCGGTCAAGCGCCTTTGCCAATCCGGGCGCCCTTTTGCCGATTTGTGTGTTGGGATTCACCAGCGCGCTGCTGAGCGGATAAAAACTGTCTATCTCAGGAAAGTATACCGCATAGGGACTGCCGAACGGCTGACAAATGCCCATGGTGCGGAACACTCGGTCGCCGACTGCTTGGTATGTACTGCCCTCGGGAAGCTTGAAGAAGGTTTCACCCTGAACAAGCGCCCAGTCGGTTTCGCCGTCGAACTCGTGATAATAAAGCTCGTCATAAATTTTGATCTTGCTTTCATCACTTGCATATTTTTCTTTAAAAGAATCATAATAGCGGAGGTTTTCTCCGAGCTGCGGCTCGGTGATGCGCTCGCCTACTCCGAAGCGGTCTAAAACATCCTGAAAATCGGGATAGTCAGCCTCGTTTTGCAGCTCGTGCAGGTCGAAAAAGCGCTGACGGGCGACGTCATAAACGCCGTAGGTGAACTCAAACGGATAGGCTAGATCGTTAGCGGCGATCGCTCTTCCGAAGATGACGCGCTGTACCTCTACCTCGGCACGCACGCCGAAGTCCGCGCGCACAAGCGCCCAATCGGTCTCGCCGTCGGTTTGGTGCATGTACAGCTCCTCATAGATAAAAATGTCCGACCACCACTGCTCGAACGGGTCTACGCCTTCCTCGCAATACTGAGCCTTGAACTTATCATAATACGCAAACTCAGGCTTGGCATTTACGGGGAAAACGAAAAGACAGCTGAGTAAAACGGTTGTTAATAGCAGAGAAATGTACTTTTTCATATCATCATCTCCTTTAAATTTATTATACATTTGTTTTTTTGTTTGTCAATTATTTTTAAACATTTTACACATATACATCAAGTGAGGCGGAGTTCTTAACGACCAGCGCAAGCGATTCCGAAACGCCTTTTGAGCCGGTGATCTGCATAGTGTACACATTGCCGCAGGTCAGCGGGATATTTTGCAGGTGCGGATACATCACAGCGGTTTTCAAGCCTTCTTCCGTCAAGGCAGGACGAAAGGACTTCGGCACGCCGACAGGAGATCCGTCGGTTGTAAAAAAGGCGACACGGATGGAATTGCTGCTGAATAACAGCGAGCTGTCGATGATTTTGAATTGAAGGCTTCCGTAAAACGGCTCGCCGGGATTCTCCGGCAAGGTGCCCGGAACAGGCGATGTTGCGTCGGGATCGTATTCTTCGAAAGGCGACGTCAGCGCTTCCGTCGCCGGTTGAATTACAGGCTCGGTCAAAGGCTGAGTAACAGCTTGAGTGGGAGCTTGAACCGGCGGCAGTGACGGCAGCTCAGCCGGCGTTTGTACAGGCGGCTTTGCCGAAGGGTCGGTGTGCTCACGCGTTGGCTGTTCTGTAGATGAGGACGACGCGGCGGACGTCGCGTTAGGGCTATTAGGCGCGGCTTCGGTCGGAAAAGCAGCTTCTCCTCCGGATAAGGCTTCATAGCTGCCGCTTGGATTAGACGGCTGATTTACGGACGGAGGCAGACTCTCGGTGATCGCAGCGGCAGATGAAGCGCCGGAAGGCGGCTCCGATGTGGTTTCGGGCTGACCGGCGGATTGCGTCGCGGACGGCGCGGCGGCGATCCCGCCAGAAATATCTGTCAGCGGCGGCGCTCCTGCTTGCAGGCGGAGGGTGATCATTACCGCAACAAGCACGGCAAGCGCCGCAGCTGAACCGATAAAGGAAGGACGCAGAAAAAGGGGAAGCGGTTTATTTTTCTTGTGTGGAATATTAAGAGCGTTTTCGATCCATTTTTCGGGCGTTTTGAGCGCTTTTAGCTGCTTGAAATCACATTCATTCATTTCGCTCACCTCCGTAGATCGATCTCAAAATTTCTCTGCCGCGTTTCAAAAGCGACTTGACCGTGTTTTCTTTCTTTTGAAGAATTATTGCGATCTCCTTCACTTTGTACTGCTCGCAGTAATAGAGGTAAAGCACCTCGCGGTATTTGGCAGGTGTTTTGAACAGCGCCCACGACATATCGGAGCGGTCGAAATCAAACGGGACGCTTTCTTCCCTTTGCGGCTTAATTGTCAAAACACGGCGGTTTTTGCGCAGGTATGACACACATTCGTGCATAGCAACGCGGATGAGCCACGCCTTGAGGTGTTCCTCGCTGTCAAAGTCGGGAGATTTGAAATACAGCTTGGAAAAGGTGTTTTGAAAGCAGTCCTCGGCGTCGGCGCTGTTTTGCAGACGCATAACACACACGCCTGTCACGGTGTCGGCATAGCGGCGCACAGCCTCTTCAAAGCTAAGCCCCGCATATGATTTTTCGCCGCCCACTTGTCTCCCTCCTTTGTAAGTAATACGCCCGAAGATATAAAAAAGGTTGCAGTTAAATTCGAATTTTTTGATTTGTAATGCAAAATTGTTTGCGCAGATAACAAAAAGAGCGCCTGCTCTCGGCAAACGCTCTTATTACGCATTAAGAATTACGAATTTTATCCCAGTATGCCTTGAACGCCTGCTCGTTTTTGTTATCGCCGTAGCGGTAGTAGACGCTGTCCTTGATCGCGTCGGGCAGGTACTGCTGGTTTACATAGTGATTGGGATAGTCGTGGGGATAAAGATAGTGCTGCCCCTTGTTTTGGTTGTCCTCGCCGTCGTAGTGCTTGTTTTGCAGTTGGCGCGGAATGGGACCAAGATTGCCGCGGCGAATGTCGGACAAAGCGCGGTCGATCGCCTGCTCGCCCGAATTGGACTTTGGCGCGGTGGCAACCAAGATCACCGCGTCGGCAAGCGGTATCCTTGCTTCGGGCAAGCCCACAGCCTGAGCGATGTCCACGCAGGATTTGACTATCGGGATGATCTGAGGATAGGCAAGTCCCACGTCCTCGCAGGCGCAGACCATCAGCCGTCGGCACGCTCCGGGCAGATCGCCTGCCTCAAGCAGTCTGCCGAGGTAATGCAGAGCCGCGTCGGGATCGCTGCCGCGCATACTTTTTTGAAACGCCGAAAAAATGTCGTAATGCTCGTCGCCGTCGCGGTCATATCGCATAGCGCTTCGCTGCGCCAGTCCCTCAACGATCTCCTGCGTGACCACGCGCCTGTCCCCTTCGCGGTCGGCTGCCAAGACGGAAAGCTCCAGCGCGTTGAGCGCCTTGCGCACATCTCCGCCGCAGGCAAAGGCTATCTTGCGCAGACAGCCGTCCTGTAATTCGATCGCGATGTTCTGCTCTTCCTCAAGCAGCTTCGCGGCACGCAAAAGCGCTTTTTCGATCTCGCCGGGCTCGACGCTTTTGAACTCAAACACCGTGGAACGGCTTAAGATGGCGTTGTAAACGTAAAAATATGGGTTCTCGGTCGTGGAGGCGATCAGGGTGATGCTGCCGTTCTCGATGTATTCAAGCAGGGTTTGCTGCTGCTTTTTGTTGAAGTACTGGATCTCATCGAGATAGAGCAAAATGCCGTTCAGCCCCGAAAAAGTGTTCAGCTGGGACACGATCTCCTTGATGTCGGCAGTGGACGCGGTTGTTCCGTTGAGCTTGCGCAGGGTTTTGTTCGTCTTGTTGGCGATGTAGGTCGCAAGCGTGGTTTTGCCTACACCCGACGGACCGTAGAAAAATAAGTTAGGTATCTCGCCGCTTTCGATGATCCGCCGCAAGGCTTTGCCCTCGGCTAGCAGGTGCTTTTGACCTACTATATCATCAAGCGTTTGCGGACGGAAGCGGTCGGCTAGTGGCTGGTTCATATAATACTCCGTTTTATTGAAAATTCGGGCGCGCCCCATTTTCAATTAATACAGGGCTGCCGCTCGGACAGCCCTGTTGATCATTCGTACAAAGGATATTTTTGGCAAAGGGCTTCTACGCCGGCTCTTACCTTTTCTTTGTTGCCGTCGTAGTCGTTCAGAACCAAGGTGATATACTCGGCGATGAGATCCATATCCTCCTCGTTGAGTCCGCGAGTTGTTACAGCCGCTGTGCCGATACGCACGCCGCTGGTGACAAACGGAGAACGCGGTTCGCCGGGGATGGTGTTCTTGTTGACGGTGATGTAGCAGTCGTCCAAACGCGCCTCAAGCTCCTTGCCGGTCACGTCGGAGTCGCGAAGGTCGATCAGCAGCACATGATTGTCGGTGCCGCCGGAAACCAGCTTTACGCCGCGCTTGAGCAAGCCGTCGGCAAGCGCCTTGCAGTTGGAAACTATCTTTGCGCCGTATTCCTTAAATTCAGGCTTCAAGGCTTCGCCGAAGCAAACAGCCTTTGCGGCGATCGTGTGCATCAGGGGACCGCCTTGGGTTCCGGGGAAGATCGCCTTGTCGATAGCCTTTGCAAACTCCTCGCGGCAAAGGATCATACCGCCGCGCGGTCCGCGAAGGGTTTTGTGAGTGGTGGTGGTGACAAACTCACAGTACGGCACGGGATTGGGATGAACGCCCGCGGCGACCAAGCCTGCGATGTGAGCCATATCTACCATAAGATAAGCGCCGACCTCGTCCGCGATCTCTCTTAAGCGCGGGAAGTCGATGATGCGCGGATATGCGGAAGCGCCCGCGACGATCAGCTTGGGCTTGCACTCTTTTGCAATCTCAAGCACCTTGTCATAGTCGATGCGGTGAGTAACGCTGTCAACGCCGTAGGGCACAAAGTTGAAGTATTTGCCGGACATATTTACCGGTGAACCGTGAGTAAGGTGTCCGCCCTCGTTGAGGTTCATACCCATAACGGTATCGCCGGGGTTGAGCATAGCGAAATAAACCGCCATATTCGCCTGTGCGCCGGAATGCGGCTGAACGTTGGCGTGATCTGCGCCGAACAGCTCGCAGGCGCGCTGACGGGCGATCTCCTCAACGATGTCAACGCACTCACAGCCGCCGTAATAACGCTTGCCGGGATAGCCCTCGGCGTATTTGTTTGTCAGGTGGCTGCCCATTGCCGCCATAACGGCAGGCGTAACGATGTTTTCACTGGCGATAAGCTCCAGGTTTCTGCGCTGTCTTTTCAGCTCCTTGTCCATTGCCTCGCCGACAGCGGGATCGTATTCCTTGAGATACTCAAGAGAAGCGATGTTTGTCAATTCACTCATAACTAAATTCCCCTTTTGTACTTGATTTTTCCTATTTCTGTAGTGCTTTATTCCTTAAACGAATTAAATCGTCCATGGTTTCGATTTTTCCGGCTTCGTTGCGCAGTGCCGCCGCGCCCCGAATGCCTTTAAGGTAGCCTGCAACAAGCTTTCGCGCCTGCCGCATAGCGATATATTCGCCCTTGTACTCAACCATTTTTGCCACATGAGCAACCATTGTGTCAAGCTTTTCGGCGGTATCGGGCTGATAGAGAGGTGCTTCCGGGTTTTCCAAATAAGAATTGATCTGACGGAAAATCCAAGGATTCCCCAGGCTCGCCCTGCCTACCATCACAAAGTCCGCGCCTGTGAAGTCAATCACTTCTTTTGCCTTTTTTGCGCTGTTGACGTCGCCGTTGGCGATGACGGGGATCTGCACGCTTTGCTTGATCTCGCGAATGATGTCATAATCCACCGGCGGCTTGTAAAACTGCTGACGTGTTCTGCCGTGAACCGTGATCGCCTTCGCGCCTGCCTGCTCGCAGATCTTGGCGATCTCCAAAGCATTTACCGAGCTGTCGTCCCAGCCCTTGCGGATCTTCACCGTGACCGGCACATCGGACGCTTTTGCCACAGCGGCGGTGATCTCACCGCACAGCTTAGGATTTTTCATCAGCGCCGCGCCGCTTCCGTTGCCGCTGATTTTCGGCGCCGGACAGCCCATATTGATGTCGATGATGTCGGGCGCGTGGCGCATCGCCGCCTCGGCGGCTTGTGCCATACAAAGCGGATCATCCCCGAACAGCTGGATCGCACACGGGCGCTCCTGCGCGGATATGACCATCAGCTCCTCGCTTTTTTTGCTTCCGAAGGACAACGCCTTGGAGCTGACCATCTCGCTGACGCAATAGCCTGCGCCCATCCGCACGCAAAGCTCGCGGTAAGCGCGGTCGGTCAAGCCTGCCATCGGCGCAAGAAACACGCGCGAAGGCATCAGGACATTGCCGATAGTGCGGCTCATAGGCCTCTCCGCGAAGCGCGGCTGCCGGTGATTTTTGTGGACACCAGCATAACGATGATCACGATCACTCCGACTCCGACGCAGATCCACGATACCACACCGGCGGTGTAGTCGGTGGAATAGCTTTTTTCGCTGACGGACTTGTCCATCTTTACGGAGTTTATGCTTTTTGCCGCCTTGGCGGAAACGTCGTTGTTCTTGTAGGGATCCTGCGCGGTTTGATAACTGCTGCCGCTGTCGTAATCCGAGTCGTCAAGAGACGCGTTCCCATCGTTGCCGCCGTCATCGACAGGCGCTGCCGGAGTGTAGCTTTCTTCCGGAAAAGACTGCTCCTCGTATTCGCTTTGCTGCTGCGGCTCCTGCTGAGATTCCTGTTGGGATTCCTGCTGAGATTCCTGATAGGACTCTTCCTGCGATTCCTGATAGGAAGGTTCGGGAAAACTGATGTCCTGCTGAGAAGTTTCGACGTCGGGAAAATCCTCGGCGCTTACGGACGCGACTCCCGGGCTCAGGCAAACGGCAAGCGCCGTCAGAAGCGTTAAAAGATATTTCGCTGTTTTTTGAAACATTCGAATAACCTCTTATATCTGTTTTGCTGTCAGGGAAGCTTTTTGTTTCAAAAGCAAAAGCATCCTGTACATTGTTTTATTATAACAAATACCGCCTTTTATTGCAAGTGTTTTTTACGAACAGCTGTCCGGCGCAAAAAGTCAGCCGGACAAAAGGAAAAACCTCCCCTCGTCCGGCTTGATTATCATATAGAAGCTCCGCTGTCAGCCGATCACTTTGCCGATAACGTCCGCCAGCAGATTTGCTGTGTATTCCGCTTCGTCGATCGAGTTTGCGTCGGTGCCGATCTCGATCAGCAGCGAGCCGCTGCAAATGTACTCATTGTACGCAAAGATGCCGAAGTTCAGCGGCCGCGTCATTCCGGGATATGTGCTTTCGGCAATGGATTGCAGCTTCAGCGCAAAGCCGAGGTTTTCCTGCCAATTGTCAAAGCCGCGCTCGTTGTCGGGGTCGCAGCCGGCGAGGATCATTATTTGAGCGCCCTTTTTCCCGTTATGCTCAAACACGGTCTTTACCTTGCAATCGTCCGTGCCAAGCGCGTCGCGGTGAATATCAAGCGCGATCTTGATCGACGGGTACCGCTCCATATCGTTTTGCACGGTGTCGGCGCTGCGGTCATATGAGCCGTTATATGTTGAATCGTGAACGGTCGTGTCGTGCAAAACTGCAATGCCTCGCTGCTCAAGCGCTTCGCCAAGCACATCGCCGACGGCGACAACATTGAAATCGTTATTGTTGGTGCGCGAATAAAAGCTTTCGTAAAAATGGTCTGTATCCTCGTCCATATACGCTTCGCCCGTGTGGGTGTGATAAATCAGCACCTGCGGCGACTTGGAGTTTTTTTGAACCTCAAAGGGCAGCGGTGAGTTGAGCAGCGACTGAAAATCAACGTCGATCCCGGTGCTGTTTTTCACATATCCCCCGCCGATCTTTTCGCCGTCCGCGCCGATCGTGCGCTCGGCAATGTCGTGTATGGCTTCGCCGCTGTGGTCGGCGTCGGAATCATAATATCCGCTTTTGTCGCGGATGTGCGGCTTTACTTCCGCCATTACCGTTTCCTGAGCCGGCGCTTCGGTGCTATCCGTTGACGGCACCTCTTCCTCACCGGTTCCTGTTTCCATATAATACTTGCCGTCCGTCAGGGTGAACGCCGCCGCAGTCAGGGCGGTATCACGGTTTCCGAGCACCTCGGGCAAACGCCTGACAAGGCAGAACAGCGCCGTAAGCACAAGAGCCGCCGCAAGCGCCGCCTTGATTCCCCTGAGCAGTTTTCCTTTCAGCTTCAAATCATCACCTGTTTCGCAGTTCCTTTTAGAAAAGTATATGCAGCAGGCTTCAAAGTCATTACTGCCGTTTCAGTAACGCTCATTCTCTACATCAGTGAAACCAAGTCCTTAAGCTCAAAGGCGTTTTGCATTGCGGCATTCAGCGAAAAGCCAAGCAGCCGCGAGGCTCGTTCGGTCAGCAGATCAATTTCGCGCGGAATGACGATAAGCTGACCTTTGTCGCCCGCGGGAAGCTCGCTTCCGAAGGGAAGCTTGTCGCCTGCGAGGTCGTTTGCGAAGGTACGTGCGTCAACAACTGTCGGCACGCCGATGGCGATAACCGGCACGCCCACGGTTTCGCGGTTGATTTTCGTGCGGTGGTTGCCGACTCCGGCGCCCGGCGAAATCCCGGCGCTGCTGATTTGAAGCGTTCGCCCAAGCCGCTCGACCCTCCGCGAAGCAAGCGCGTCAACAGCGATGACGGCGGTCGGTCTGATCCGTCTGACAACGCTTAGAATGTACTCGCCTGTTTCGATTCCCGTTTGCCCGGTGACACCGGTGTTCATCACCGCGACAGGACGGAGCCTGTCCAAGCCGGTCGCGCGCGCGATGTCACCCGTGATGTGCCGTGTTGCAAGCACACGCGCACCTGTTTTCGGTCCGAGAGAATCGGGCGTGATGTCCACGTTGCCCAAGCCTGCCACCAAGAGCAGACCGTTTACGGGCAGAAGGCGGCGGATCTCCCTGCCGATCGTCTTTATTCGCTCGTCGGTTTCGCTGAAGTTATCCGTAAGCGAGGGCATTTCGATCGTGATGTAGGTTCCGATCTCCTTCCCCAGCGCCAGCCTTGCTCGCTGATCCTTTACTGTCAGGCGCGAGATCTTCATTCCATTTTCGCGGTACTCGTCATATTCCGTTCCGGCGATCCTGTCACCTGCCATTTCGCGCGCTTCGATCGCCAAATCTGTTCTCAGCTGCATATAACCGCTCCCAAAGAAAATTTTTACAGGAATATTATGCTGCTTTTGCGCTTAATTATACTTTACAGTTTTTGATTCTTTTGATATAATAGGTTAAATCCAATTAAGGAAGGTTGTTATGAAAAGTTTATTTTTCAAGCGTCTGATATGCGCATCGCTTGTTGCCGTGCTTGCCGCCGGCGGAAGCATCGGCGCGTCGGCGGCAAGTCTTGACAGCGCGGCGGTTGCCGAAAACGCAGATCCCGTTGAGGAAAGCGGACTGCCTGCCTATTACAGCTCACGCGATTTGGGATATGTGACTTCGGTTAAAACTCAGTACGCACAGTCCTGCTGGGTCTACGCTGCACTAGCCACTCTGGAATCCCTGCTGCTGCGAAACGGCGAGGACATCGGAGATATGTCCCCCGAGCATATGAATATGTGGGCGACCGAACGCTCCAACGGCAAAGGCTGGATACGCGACATCGACTCCAACGGTTATCCCTCGAGCACACTGGGTTATTTGACTTGTTGGCAGGGAGGCGTTTTGAAAGCCGACGCAGAAGATCTTACGCTGGATTATGACACGCCCGGCGATGCGGTCGCGACCGATTTGGCAAGGTACGGCGTAACAGCCGCACGATACCTGAGCAAGGATGACCCTGCCGCCATCAAACGCGCGATCATGAACAACGGCGGCGCATAT
This sequence comes from Ruminococcus sp., assembly GCA_045129995.1. Lineage (GTDB taxonomy): Bacteria > Bacillota > Clostridia > Oscillospirales > Acutalibacteraceae > Ruminococcoides. The sequence goes on from JBGUOX010000013.1 coordinate 10,174, forward strand.
ACGTCCTTTGCGTTAGCCCACGCCTGCTTTGGCAGCGACAATGTTTCATATTATATGCCGCCCGATTACAGCGGCGGCGAAGGTCACTCGATCGAGGTAGTCGGATGGGACGATAACTATCCGCGCGAAGCGTTTGACGCTTTGCCCGACATGATGCCCGAAAACAACGGCGCGTGGCTGATCAAGAACAGCCACGGCAGCAACAATCCGCTGGGCGGATATTTTTGGATGTCATATGAAAACAAGGATGTGTTCGGAACACGATATAACCCGAGCTACAGCCTTGAAAGCTTTGAAAAGCTGGACGGCAGCAAAAAGCTTATCCAAAATGAGATCTACGGCGCTACATATGAATTTTCGTATCTTAACCGTGACAGCGCGACCTATATGAACCGCCTGCATTTTGACGCGGATTACAACGTGATCGACAAGGTGATGTTCAAAACCGACGCGAAAGGCGCCGCATATACGATTAATTACGTCCCCGACGGCACAGATGAAACGCCCGACGCCGACACTTCTCACTGGACAAAGCTTGGCGAAGGCACCGTTGACTACAAGGGCTATATCTGCGTGGACATCGAGGACTTTGAGTTTCCCGATGAAACCGGCTCAATCGCCGTGACCATTGACGCCTCAGGCATCTATTCCAAAACAACGATCGGCGTTTGTGAGTGGCTGACTTCCAACGGCGGATATGTGTTCATCAACGAGAGCGAACGCGGACAAAGCTATTTGATGACAGACAACGGCGTGCAGGATCTGATGGACTGGTATTTGGAAGAAAACAACGATGAGATCGGCGGCACATTCGTGATCAAAGCAGTGACCGCGCAGCATTATCCGGTCACGCTTTTAGGCGATGTGAATTTGGACGGCAGGGTGAACGTTAACGACGTTACCGAGATCCAGCGCCACCTGGCGGATTATCTTACGCTTACCAAAACCGCAAAAGCTAACGCGGACTTAAACGGCGACGGCGTAATTTCAATTAATGACGCGACCACACTGCAAAAAATATTGGCGGAGATCATTACCTGATTCTGATTTCATACAGATTCTAAATCAACGATAAATCGAGTAGGAGGCTGCCCGTTAGTTGAGCAGCCGACCTCTCACACCACCGTGCATACGGTTCCGTACACGGCGGTTCAATAGT
>JBGUOX010000014.1:0-6295 GCA_045129995.1 Ruminococcus sp.
GACCAGCAGATGGCGTCGGTCGCGTAGCGGATGAGATAAGGCATATCATTGGAAACACAGTAGTCGTGCAGCTTGACGACAAGCTCCATATCCTCTCCCATGGTGGACGCGTCATATCCGCCCGCGGAAACGACCGTGTCCTTTTTGAACAAGCCGAAGGCGCCCGAGATGATGAGGGAGCCGTTGAATTTGTCGAAGAGGATGCGCGAGGCAAGGAAGGAGCGGTCGTATTCGAGCACCTGCATACAGGCGAGAACGTTGCGCGGCAGACGGTAGTTGATCACCCTGCCGTTTTCGATTTCAACGCTGTTGGACGGACGGACCGCGCCGCCGACAGCTACGACATTTTCGTTTTCAAGCACGGGCTTTACGATTTTGCTGAGTGAGTCGTACTGAAGCACCGAGTCGGCGTCGATGCAGATAAAGTAAGGGAATTTGCAGGCATTGATGCCCATATTGAGAGAATCAGCCTTGCCGCCGTTTTTCTTTCGGATCAGCGTAAGCGGCACCTTGTGAGTTGCAGCCTCATAAACAAATTCCACAGGCTGGCAGTCGATCTTGCGCTGTATGGGGCGGCGAATAGGCAGCATATCAAAGGCTTCGATCAGCTTTGCCGAGGTTTCGTCGCCGGAGCCGTCGTCCACGACGATGATCTCGTACAGCGGATAGTCAAGCGATAGCAGGGAGCGGACGTTTTCGACGATGGTAACATCCTCGTTGTATGCCGGAACGATGATGCTGATCGGCACATAATGGTCTTTTAGGATGGTGTTTTTCAGCTTATCCTGCTGTCGCTTGCGGAACAGGGATGACGATCCGGTGACAACGGAGATAAACAAAAATGTGGAGTAGCCGATAAGATAGGCGACAAAGAAGATCTCGACGCAAATCAAAAACACCTTGATAAACTCGAACGCCGCATCATTAAAGAGCAGATACCTCACGTTGCCGCCCTCCTTTCGATCAGTTTTTTTCGGTCAAAACGGTAACGAATCATTTCGCCGGCATAGCGGTCGTCACCTTCAAAAATATCAATAAAATCAGCGTATTCCAGTCCCAGGTTTTCAAGCGCCTGTGAGGCGTTTAGACGGACATACCAGTTGCGGCTGCTGAGATTCTTTTTCAGCGCCTCAACGGTGCGTTCGCCGGGATAGGAAGCAAGCGCGAAGCAGGTGATCGAGGTGTATTCCCAGTGCATCTCGTCCTCGTGCTCGGCGTATTTCATAAGCTGTTCATAGGCAGGCTCGTAGGGGTATTTGCCAAGATAGCGGATGGCGCAGAAGTGGATCTCGCTGTCGTGCTCCTCGCGGAGCAGCCCGAGCATCCTTTCCTGAAAATCGCCCGATGAAAAGCGGAAATAGTCGAGGATCGCCTGCTGCATATTGCAGGAATAGTCCTGAAGGTGCGCCCACAAAAGCTCGTTGAGCTCCTTTCTGTCGCCGGTGAAGCTCATAAGCCCGTCTGTCAGCAGCTTTTTGTTGTGGAAATAGCCGGAGGTGTCAACGATTTTCAGCGCGTCCGCCACGTTTTGGCTGACGCCCATAGAGTATAAGGCGTTGAGCGCGTTTTCGCGGCAATAAACAGACGGTCTTTCGAGAAGATCCACCAAAATTTGGTTGATCTGCGGCAGATCCTCGCCCTCGAACAAACGGTAGCGCGAGATGACATACGGGAAATATGCCATTTGCAGCTCGTTTCGGTGGCTGTAGCGGTTGGCGAGCGCGATGAACACAAATTCCATTTTTCGCAAATACGCGTGTACTTCGTCGGGATATTCCTTGTAAAGATACTCAAGCGACTGATCGAACGCCGTAAGCTCGCGCACGCGCGTCAGGCGTTTGAGCATCATTAGGCGGTGGCGTTCCTCAAGAACGTCTCTGCCGAATTGGTCTTTGATCAATTCGGTGTAATAAAGCCGGCTTTCTTCCTTTTCGCGGTCGTTGTGACTGAACAGAAAGATGCAGACGATATTGAATCCGATCATCGCCGTACAGATGGCAAGATATATATAAACCAGTATCTCAACTTTCATCTTGATCTCTCCAGCGTTTCTGTAAAACGTAATAGGAGCTTTTCAGCCTTTCGTGATAGGTCACATGGTTGTTCCAGCCTTTAAGCGGGAAGGACTTAAGCTCCGCTCTTCGGGGGGGGCCGTCCTGCGTTGCAAGACCTGCCCACATTTCATTGATCCCGATGTATTCGATGCCGTAATGCTCGTAGTAATCGTCGTGGATGGTCATAAGCGACGGGTCGGAGAAGTTGAGCAGCTGCCACGGCAGCTTGATTTCCACAAAGCCGTCGCCCGCCATAAAGTCAGCCAGCGAGTTGAAATCGGGGCTTTCGGGGTTGGCGTTGCCGTAGAGGAGCTTGCCGGTTTCGAACACCTCGGCAGGCGCCTGCATATTGTTGTAAAGCAACACCGTTGCTGTTTGCAGGATCATATCGATATTGACAAACTTCGGCGAATCCTTTGCAGGAATATTCTTCTTTAAATAGGTATTATATTCGTAGACGTTCTCGGAATAGTTGCTGCGCAGCACCTCGTAGCGCTCCTGCACGCGCACACGGCTGTTTTTCTTGCCTTCGAGCTCGATGATAAAGTCGACGGCGCGGTCAAACAGCATATTTTTTTCCTCGTAATAGCTGCTGCCGGTTTTGGGAGTGACGTCAAGCGGAATGTATATTTTGTCGGTGTCGATATTCAAGCCGTCCTTTCGGACAAGGAAATAGATAAACTTTTCGTCGTACTGCATATACAGCTTCATATCGCCGCGGTCGGCAAGCAGTCTTACGTCTTTCCAGTCGGAGTCGTTGCCGTCGACATAGCAGACGGATTCCTTTTCGCCGGGGTCGAAGGAAATCAAACCGAAATACTGCTCGTTGGTTTGGTAGTCGGACCAGTAGGGCGTGCGCTTGAGGTTGACGGCGTACATAGTGTTCCACGTGCGCTTGAACCATTCGTCCTGCCACGAGAATACGCAGCAGCCGGCGCAGCCTGCCGCCTTGATGTCGTCGTAACATTCAAGGATAGCCTTTCCCTGATCCTTTTCGGACATATTGCCCTGGTTTCTGCCGAGGTTCAATTCGCGCTGCGCCATACCGCGTCCGGTGGATACGCCAAATTCGGAAATGACGACCGGCATTGTGTGGTGGTTTGTCAGCATTTTCAGATAGGCGCGATAGGTATTGAGCACGCCGTCGGTATAGTAGGGTGTTAGGTCGGTAAAGCCGAAGATGCTCCAGTCCGAAATATATGCCAGATAATCCGGGTAGTAGGGATAGACGTGGTAAGAAACGAACTGACCGGAAAGGAAAGCATCTGTGGTTTTGATGTGCTCCACGTCCACCTTGCCGCATTTCATAAAGAAGCGCGCGACTTCCTGGGGATAGTCGAACGGGTCGGTGGTCGGCCAGTTTGAAAAAGCGACCATCTTTTGTGTTTTGTAGCGGTTGGATTCGTATTCAACCACCCTGTCGCCCACCTCGGCGAGAAACGCTTCAAAGGGAGTGGCTTCGGGCGAGGTGTAGAAATACTTTCCCTTGTATTCGTCGGCGCCCTCCACATCGGCAAACTGCTCGTTTGTGTAGATAACGGTGACGTCCTCCCATTCTACGCCGAGGATGTAGCCGATCACCCACTTTGAGATGTCCTTCATATAGAAGCCGGAGCCGGCGGAAGCCATTCTGCCGAGCCCGATTTTTTTGTTGCCGTGGATAACGTCGAGCATGGTGCGGCAGTCGGAAAGAAACCGCTCTTTGAACATATAATCATTTGCGTCGCGGTGGGAGTTTTGGACATAGTCGTTCACCCACACGCCGTGGATCAGCCACAACGGATGGTCGTTGTCTTTGTTGTATTCATAAAAAGCGTTGTAGAACACGTCCTGCTGTACGGTGTAGACACGGATGGTGTTTGCGCCCATATCCTGGATGTACTTGAACCAGCGCATATAGGTTTCCTTGTCGATGGCAAAGTCGGTCGACCATTCGCCCGGCTTGCCGGAGCCGAGGTTGACGCCCTTGATTTCAAACGGCTCGTAATCTTCGCCGTTGTACATCAGTATTTGGTCGCCCTCGGTGCGGACAAAGGTGGTGGGCACATCGCCGGGATTGAGGTCGATATACCAGCCTAACCGGTAATACGCGGTGTCGAGTCCCAAAGCCAGCAGCACGATGATGCTGATGATAGTGATAAATTTCTTCATTGCTTCTCCGATAACATAACTTAGCGGACGCATTTGCCCGCCTTGGAAAAAAGAAGTTTCCCTAAATTAAATAATCAGGCGTAATATGCTTTCGTCAGTTTGCATTTTCAACAAATTTTTTGATGCGCGACTCTGCGCTGTACTGTGCCAGAACGTCGATGTTTTCATCCAAAAATTCAGCTCGTTCTTTGATAAAGCTCTTCAGCTGAGCCACAGCAGCCTCGTGGCTGTGCAGGTTTCTTTCCTTCGGCGTGAGCAGTTCATCGTTGTCGAAGGAATAGCCCCAGCGTTCGAAGTTGCGGTCTACCGCGTCGCCGAGATAGTCGAGTGTGTCGTCGATGTATTGCTCGAGATATTCGTCGGACAGCACGGTCTTGCGCAGGTCGCGGTAACGCTGGATGATGCGGTGTGTAAATTCATCGTTTTTGGTGAGCATCCAAAACCATGGCGTGTTGATCAGGCGGAAGTCGTCCGGCTTGATAGCCTGTTCCTGGTAGTTATCGCAGGCGTTGTTGAAGTCCCAGATACACATATGGAATTTGGCGTCCTTTCCCTTGTAGATATAGGTGGAGAAGGCGCCAGCGTCGTAGTTGGCGGTAAATTCGTTGATGATGAAATAATCGACAAAGGAGTCGATGTCTATCGTCCTTTTGAAGCCGTATTCGCCGTTGTCGAAGTCGTAGGAGTAGATGGATTTTTCAAACGCCGAAAAATCCTTTGTAATAGACGTTACCAGTTCGGGCGTCAGGTTGGTGGGACCGGGGTATTCGATGTTGATTCCCTCGACCGCGTTGGTACGGTAAGCGTATTTTGTGAAGTTGTTGATGTCCCTTTCACTTGTTCTGTCCATACGAAGGAGATAGCCTGAATAGGTATTGTCCTTTTTGCTGACCGAAAGCGGAAGTCTTGCGCCGTCTTTTCCGGCGGTGATGGTTTCTGTCATAACATATACGCCTTCGTATTCGCCGTTGATAAATACCTCGCAAAAGCGGACGTTGGGCGCGTAGGACATAATTTCGCCGCCGATGTTGTACCACATATAGTTGCGGATGAGGGTTTTGTCAAGATACGGTCCGTGGAGGACCCATTCGCTGTGCGCCGCCATACCCATTACCGGCTGGTCGTTATTGCTGCCGTCGCTGTTCAACAGCTTGATTTTATAACCAAGTTTGTCAAAGTAGCGCGATGAGTTGCCGTGCACGTGGATGGTCGCTTCGCTTTCTATCGTCGGCTCGTCGTCGAGGTGGTTGTTGGTTTTGTCATGATCGGTTATTTTGACGGTTGACATAATGCGGTCGGAGCCGTCAGCCGCGGTCGTTCTTTCGTGGCTGTGTTTCTTTTTGTTATACACCGGCTTGCCGGGGATGTCCTCGTCGGTTTTGATTTGCACCAGCGGAAGATGCGTGCAAAACACGTCGCTGCCGTGATCGGTGCAGTCCGCTTTTTTTGCCGCTGTCAGATGCTGATGCACCCGTCCCTGCTCCTGGCGGACGTACAGCGTGGCGGTGAAGCAAGTGATCAACAGCGCAACGCAGAGAATGACTCCGATTATTTTATTTTTCATTCATCCACCGCCTTTCTGCTGATGATGGAAATTATCGTTCGAAACAGTCCTCGAAGGGTTCGCCCGTCATACGGGCAACGCGCCTGAGCACTGCGGATTTGAGGTTTAAGCCCGCCTCGCGGACAAAAAAGTTGGTCATACTGACGCTGACCTTTTTACTGTCGCCGGCAAACAGCAATTGATAGCCGCTTTTCAGCCATGCTTCATCGGACAGCTCTGTTCTTTTGGAATAGGGATATGCCATGGCAAGAGGCTTAGTATTGAAATATTGGCGGAAGTTGCGCGCGGTGTCTTGATAGTCCTTTTGCGCTATCGGCAGGAAGCCGGAAAGGGTGTCGCCTTCCTTGGTAGACGCGCCGTTACGTCCGTTGTGCAGATAATAGTGCTGTTTATCCGTATGGCTGACCATTTCGATTTCGCCGGACGCGGACATTTCGGCAAGCTCCTGCCATGTGCAGTAGGGCGCTTCGCTTTTTGAGCGAGCCTCGGGCGCGTTGGACGCGTTGTCGATCTCATAGCCGATCAA
>JBGUOX010000015.1:0-16330 GCA_045129995.1 Ruminococcus sp.
TTAACGGATTTGGTGCAAATATGCTCTACTTTTTTGAATTATTTTTTGTAGGCTCTATTTGTTACCCCAACATTTATTATAGAGCCTAAAAAAACTGAATTTTCAGCCGAACAATCAATGCCGAAGATAAAACAGAGGAAATGCCGTTAAGACATTTCCTCTGTTTCTGTTTGTTCGGGTTCGATTCGTTTGACGACCACGCGCATAATGCGCTGGTTTTCAACCTCCATCACGGTAAAGCGGAAGCCGTCGGCTTCGAAGCTTTCGCGCTTATGCGGAATGTTTCCGGCGTGTTCAAGAATGTAACCGCCGACGGTCACAGCGTCGCTTTCAATGGCGTTCTCGTCCATATCGTAAAGCTCCAGCATTTCGTCCAGCTCAAAGTCGCCGTTGACAAGATACTCGTTGTTGCCGATTTTGTAGTGGGTGCGTTCGATTTCTTCGTCCTCGTCCCAGATCTCACCGACGATCTCCTCAAGCAGATCCTCCATGGTGACTATGCCAAGCGTGCCGCCGTATTCATCGGTGACGATAGCCATATGCACCTTGGTTCGCTTGAAGTGGCTGAGGATCTTGGAAAGCTGCTGCGTTTTGAACACAAAGTAGGGCGCCTGCAGAAGATCGCGCAGATTCGGCACGTTGCCGTCCGCCAGCGCTTCAAGATAGTCGCGCGTGTGCAGGATACCGATGACCGTGTCGGTCGTGTTTTCGTAAACAGGGATGCGCGAATAGCGGTTTTCTATTATGATCTCTTTTATCTTTTCGGGACTGTCATCTACGCTGAGGAACACTACGTCGACGCGCGGCGTCAAAATTTCCTCGGCGGTGGTTTCGTCAAAATCAAGCGCCGAGCGAACCATTTCGCTTTCGCTTTCCTCGAGCACGCCCTCCTCCTCGATGCTTTCAACGATGTACTTAAGCTCGTTTTCGGTGACGGAAGGAGTGTCCTCGTGGCCTCCCGCTATCCTGAGAGCAAGGGCTTTCAGCTTGATGAACACGAATACCAGCGGGGTAAGAATGATCATCAGTACCTTGAGAAGTCCGGCGGTACTAAGCGAAAAAGAATCGCAGTTTTCCTTGGCAAGACATTTGGGGATCACCTCGCCGAAGGTCAGCACCAGCAGGGTTGTGGCGCCGGTGGCGATCGCCGAGCCGATGTTGCCGAAAATGTTCAGACACAGCACAGTGGCGATGGATGAACAGCCAAGGTTAACGATGTTGTTGCAAATCAGGATGGCTGTTAGGGCGTTGTCGAAACGCTCGATGATATATTGCGCGGTTTTGGCGCGCTTGTTGCCTCCGTCGGCGCTTTGCTGTATGCGGATCTTGTTGGCAAACGAAAAAGCCGTTTCCATCGCGGAAAACAAAGCCGAAAGCAACACGAGCAGAAAGATGACAACACCCATCATTATGTTAGCGTCCAAGTCGTTTTTCACTCCAAAAATATATTATATAAAGCTATGATACTATAATTCGTTTGAATAATTATTGTTTTTTAGAAATATAATTGATTAAATCTTGAAAAATACGCCGTTTGCTGATATAATAAAAAATGAGATAATTTGCAGTTCAAAAAAGCTGCATAACGCGGTTGCGCGCATTTCGCGCTGCATTGCGGGAATACTTTTCTCGGAGGTGTATTTATGCCGAGAAAAGTTAAGAACGAAGAACGCGGCGATTATGTTCCGAATCCCTGTGAGGAGCCGAAGGAAGACGAAGCAAAGTCCGAGGACAGACAGGATCTGATCAACGAGGCAGGGTCGATCATTACCTGCCACAAGGATAAGATCATCCATTGCCTTACGATAATCGGGCAAATCGAGGGGCATTATTTGCTGCCGCAATCCAACAAGACCACCAAATATGAGCATATCATTCCGCTGTTGGTGTCGATCGAGGAGGACAGCCGTATTGACGGGCTGCTGATTTTGCTGAACACGGTCGGCGGAGATGTGGAGGCAGGTCTGGCGATAGCCGAGGTGATTTCGGGAATGAAAAAGCCTACGGTGTCAATCGTTCTGGGCGGCGGTCATTCAATCGGGATACCGCTTGCGGTGTCAGCAAAAAAGAGCTTTATCGCAAAAAGCGCTTCGATGACGGTGCATCCTGTGCGCACAACAGGGCTGACGCTGGGCGTGCCGCAGACGTTTGAATATTTTAAGCGGATGCAGGACAGGATCACTACCTTTGTAGTGGAAAATTCCGGAGTTTCTCGTGAACGTTATGCGCAGCTGGTTCTGAACACAGGCGAGCTTGTGATGGACGTAGGAACTATCCTTGACGGCGAACGTGCGGTCGGAGAGGGCTTGATCGACGCTGTGGGAACCGTATCGGACGCGATAGACGCGTTGTATGAAATGATAGAAGAAAATTCCAAAAACGAAAAATAACGGGCTTCTGCCCGTACATAAAGGAGAGCAATATGAGCATTCTTGACGCAATTATCCAGGGAATCGTACAGGGACTTACTGAGTTTTTGCCGGTTTCCAGCAGCGGACACCTTGCCATTACCCAGCATATTACGGGAGTTGCAGGAGAAGGAAATCTGTTTTTTAACGTAATGCTGCACGTCGGCACCTTGGTGGCTGTTGTGGCGTTTTATCACAAGCTGATCTGGAGCCTGATAAAAGAGTTCTTTAAAATGCTGGGCGATATTTTCACCGGCAAATTCAAGTGGCGCGAAATGAATTATGAGCGCAATATGATCATGATGCTGATCATCGGCTTGCTGCCGTTGTTCATTATGTTTATTCCCATTCCCGGCACCGATATGAAGGTCAAGGATCTTGCGGATGTGTTTTCCGGAAGCGAGATACTGCTGGTGACCGCCTTCTCGCTGATGCTGACGAGTATTTTGCTTGCTGTCGGCGCGCGCTTTAACCGCAAAAACAGCGCGAATACCTCCAAGCATATGAGAGGTCAGTCGGCTGAAGGCAAGGGACGTGAATCCTACACCGTTGCGGACGCGATTTGCGTTGGTCTTACTCAGGTGGCGGCGGCGCTTCTGCCGGGACTTTCCCGTTCCGGTTCTACACTTGCCGTCGGCGAAATGCGCGGCATCAACAAGCAGAAAGCGCTTGATTTTACATTTGTTCTCGGCATTCCGTCCATTCTGGCGGCAGCGCTGTTGGAGGGCGTTGACGCGATCAAGTCCCCGGAGGGCATTACGGAGGAGCCGGTCGTCATTTTGGTCGGCGTGCTTGTTTCGGCAATTGTGGGCTATCTTTCGATCCTTCTGTTCAAGTGGTTCCTCAAGTCCGACAAGATGATAGTATTTATCGTCTACACCGCGCTTGTCGGCATAGCTTTGCTGGCGGTTTCCGTATGGGAAATGATGAACGGAGTCAACCTGTTCACCAACCAGCCTGCGACCTTGTTCGCGTAAAATCAAATTCTTAGGAGTGAGTTTGATTGTCATCAAACAAAAAACAAAGGAATACAAAATCAAATACAAGCGCCAAGACGCGTAAAAAAGCGCCTGCGCAAAGCAGCCGAAAGGCGCCTCAGCCGGCGAAGAGCGGTTTGAGTCCGCGAATAAAGTCGATCCTGTTTGCGGCGCTGGCAGGCTTCTTCCTGATTATGATCATTTTTAAGGGAAGCAGCGTGTGGACGATCGTGCGCGCGGCGTTTATCGGTGTGTTCGGCTTCGGTATGATCCTTGTACCGGCGATGTTCATTTATCTTTGCGTGATGAACGAGAAGGAAAAGGCGTATATCTCGCACTTCAAGGCAAAGGTCGCGCTGTGTGTGCTGACGGTTTTGTTTGCCGGCGCGCTGATATACATAATCTGCGGCGCGCAGCATAAGCAGCTTGACTTCTTTGCGGCGATAGGCAATCTTTATCTCGACGCTTACCATGCCGTCAGCGGCGAGGGCAGTACATATTTTGTGTTCAGCTGCGGTTTGCTCGGCGGCATTCTGGGCTATCCGATGGCGCGGCTGTGCGGCGATGTTGTGGGACTTATACTGTGTCTGCTGATTTTGGCGGCGCTGATTTTCATTCTTGCCAATTTGTCCGTGCGCGATGTTGCGCGCGCGGTGCAGCGTGCCAAACGTGCCGGTGAGCGCCAAATTAAGCGCCGGCGTGTGCGCAGACAGGCAAAAAAGCTTGGCATCGATCCTGCGGACATTCCCGATACCGACATCGACATTCCGCTTGATTACGGCAAATACGGCAAGGGCGCCGATTCGATCGACATTCCACTGGACGGCGAAACGGCAACTCCGGAAAAGAAGAGAAAACGCAGAAAGCCGGTCAAAACAGGCGTGGATATTGACGTTGCGGTACCGGACGACGGCAACGCGACCGATAAGGATCTGTCGGAGGATCTGCTGAATATCATTGACCGTGTAAGCCGTGGAAACGGCGCGGAAACAACCGTGGAGCATATTGCAAGCGATATTTCTCAGGAAAAACGTTCAAACCGCGTTGAGGGAGGCGCAAAGCAGGCTGATCCGCAGACTGTGCCGGTCAGCACCAAACGCACGCGCAAATCAAAGCCCGAGGAAGCTCAGCCGAGTGAATTTGACAACATAGGCTATCAAAAGAATAATTCTTTTGACGAAAATAAATCCGAAAAGACCTATCATTATCCTCCTGTTCAGCTGCTTAAGCCGCCGAACAACAACAATGAGCAAAACGCGATGGAGGAGCTGCAGACAAACTCGCGCAAGCTTATCGAAACGCTTAACAGCTTCGGAGTTAACGCCAGCATCACCAACATCTGCCGCGGACCGTCGGTCACACGTTATGAGCTGCAGCCCGCGCCCGGTGTTAAGATCAGCAAGATCACCAATTTGTCGGATGATATTGCGCTGAACCTTGCGGCAAACGGAGTGCGCATTGAAGCTCCGATCCCGGGTAAGGCGGCGGTCGGAATCGAGGTCCCGAACAAGGTGGTCAGTATGGTTTCCATGCGCGAGCTTATCGATTCCGACAAGTTCCGCAACGCCAAAAGCAAGCTTACGGCGGTGCTCGGCCGCGATATTTCGGGCGAGATCGTCGTTACCGATATTGCCAAAATGCCGCACTTGCTCATTGCGGGTACAACCGGTTCCGGTAAATCGGTTTGCGTGAACTCTATTTTGATAAGTATTTTGTACAAAGCCACGCCCGATGAGGTCAAGCTGCTGCTCATCGACCCGAAGATGGTTGAGTTTTCCAAGTACAAGGGCATTCCGCATCTGCTTGTGCCGATCGTGTCCGACGCAAAAAAAGCAGCCGCGGCGCTTGGCTGGGCGGTGAACGAAATGCTCAACCGCTACAAGATCTTTTCGGAATATGACTGCAAGGATATTGATTCCTACAACGCGTTGATCGAGAAAAACCTGAAATATATCGAGGAAAATCCGCCTGTTGAAAACGAAGATGGCGAGCAGGTGCAGCCTGTTATTGAGATCAACGGACTGCCTGTCGCTAAGGAAAAAATGTCGCGCGTTGTGATCGCGATCGACGAGCTTGCCGATTTGATGATGGCGGCTCCCAGCGAGGTAGAGGACAGCATTTGCCGCTTGGCGCAGATGGCGCGTGCCGCAGGTATGCATCTGATCCTCGCTACCCAGCGCCCGACCGTCAACGTTATCACCGGCTTGATCAAGGCGAATGTTCCGTCGCGTATTTCACTTAAGGTGAGCTCCAATATGGATTCGCGCACCATTCTTGACGTCGGTGGCGGCGAAAAGCTGATCGGACGCGGCGATATGCTGTTTTCTCCTGTCGGCGCGCCGAAGCCCATCCGTGTGCAGGGCTGTTACGCCTCCGAGGAGGAGATCGAGGGCGTGACCGCTTATATAAAGAAGTCCGCAAAGGCTGAGTATAACGCCGAGATCGAGGAGAACATCAAACGGATCGAGGCGGAGGGACTGAACAACGGCAAGAAAGGCAATGACTCAGACGGCGACGACATCGCGCTGGATACCAAGATGGAGGAAGCCATTCAGTTTGTCATCGAATCCGGACAGGCTTCCACCTCTATGCTGCAGCGCCGCCTTAAGGTAGGCTACGCGCGTGCCGGCAGAATGATCGACGATATGGAGCAGCTCGGCATTGTCGGACCGCACCAAGGCTCAAAGCCGCGCGACGTCCTTATGACCTATAACGAGTGGCTTGAACGCAGGAATGTTCTGCAAAACCGGTCTGAATAAACCGAATTGCATTTTGATTCAATCAATGGCAACGCCAAATCATGAACACTGCATAATTCATGACGGCGTTGCCGTCCGTTCATTTTCGGCAGTTTGCCGAAGAAAAAACAAATGCTTTGCTTCGTGAATTTTTTCAGCGAAGCGTGAATCGAGCCGACGGCTCATAAACAGACAGCAAGCTGTCAGGGAAAGGAGTGGACCGCAATGTTTTTGCCGATGAACGCGCGTGAAATGAAGGAGCGCGGCTGGGACAGCGTGGACTTTGTCTACGTCTGCGGCGACAGCTATGTGGATCATCCTTCCTTCGGCGCTGCCATCATTACTCGTGTGCTTGAGGCGGTCGGATGCAGAGTAGCTTTTTTGGCGCAGCCAAACTGGAAAAATGATATGGATTTTACACAGTTCGGCAAGCCTAGGCTGGGTTTTATGGTTTCCGCAGGAAACATCGACAGTATGGTGGCGCACTACACCGTCGCTAAGCGCAAGCGTCATGACGACGCCTACACCGCAGGCGGCAAAAACGGCAGGCGCCCCGACCGCGCGGTGACGGTTTACTGCCGAATACTGCGCAGGCTTTATCCCGACAGCCCTATTATCATCGGCGGTCTTGAGGCGTCCCTGCGCCGTTTCGCGCATTATGACTATTGGAACGACTGTGTGATGCCTTCGGTTTTATTTGACAGCCAAGCCGATATTTTGGTATATGGTATGGGTGAGCTGCAAACGATGGAGATTGCCAAGCGCCTGAGCGAAGGCTATCAGGTCGAAGCTCTGCATGACATCCGCGGCATATGCTATCAGATCCCGACAGAGGACTATGTGCCGCAGTCGGCGGTGGATCTGCCTTCATTTGAGCGCGTGAGCGAGAGCAAGCGAGATTATGCGGCAGCGGCGCGTAAGGAATTGGACGAAGCCGACGCGGTTCGCGGCAAAACACTGATCCAGCGCCACGGCAAGCGTCTGCTGGTGCAAAATCCTCCCATGCCGCCGCTTGACACCAAGCAGCTTGATTGGGTGTACGCGCTGCCATACGAGCGCTGGTACCCGGACTGCTATGAAAAGCAGGGCGGTGTGCCGGGCATTGCCGAGGTGCAGTTTTCGATCACCCACAACCGGGGCTGCTTCGGAGCGTGCAACTTTTGTTCGCTGGCGTTTCATCAGGGCAGAGCTGTGACGGTGCGCAGCGAGGAAAGCATTGTGCAGGAAGCGAAAAGCTTTCTTGATGACAAGCGTTTTAAAGGTTATATAAGCGACGTCGGCGGTCCGACGGCGAATTTTCGGCTTCCGTCCTGTGAAAAACAAAAAAAGCTCGGGCTGTGCAAGGGAAGAAAATGTCTTGCGCCAAAGCCGTGTCCGCAAATGCAGGTAAGTCACGGGGAATATTTAAGGATCTTACGGCGTTTGCGTCAAATCGACGGTGTAAAAAAGGTGTTTATCCGCAGCGGTATTCGCTTTGATTATTTGATGGAGGATGAAAGCGACGTCTTTTTTGAGGAGCTCGTGCGCTATCACATCAGCGGTCAGCTGCGCGTCGCGCCTGAGCATTGCTCGGCGGCGGTGCTTGACAAAATGGGCAAGCCGCATATCGAAGCCTACAAAAAATTCTGCGATAAATTCTATTCACTGACAGCAGGGGAGAATAAGGAGCAGTATGTTGTGCCGTATTTGATGAGCTCACATCCCGGTTCTACGCTGAAGGACGCGGTAGAGCTTGCTCTGTTCTGCAAAAAGCAAAAAATCCATCCAAAGCAGGTTCAGGATTTTTATCCTACGCCCGGCACGATTTCCACAGCTATGTTTTACACGGGACTTGACCCGTACACACTTGAAGAGGTTTATGTGCCGAAGTCGGAGGAAGAAAAGGCGATGCAGCGCGCCCTGCTGCAATATTTCATTCCCGAAAACAAGCCTAAGGTTATCAGGGCGCTGACCGCGGCAGGCAGACGCGATTTGATCGGCAACGGCAAAAACTGCCTGGTAACTCCGCTTCCCGGACAGCAGCCGTCAAAAAAGCAACAGCAAAAGAAAAAATTCTCGCGCTATTCGCGAAAGAAAAAATAAAGCATATATAAAACAAACCGGCATACACATTTGCGTGATGCCGGTTTTGCGTTTGTATTATGCTTTAATCAGCACAGGTCAGTCGTCCCATTCGTTCCAGTAGCGCTTGGTTATGCGGCGTACTATCATCTTGGGCAGCGATTCCTGTTGAAAGCGCTCCGCTTTGGCGATGGTTCGGTTCATTTTGCGCTGCAATGCATCATACCGCTTCATCATACGCACCAGCTCCGCATCGCTGCGCCGCAGGCTGTCCTTTGCGTAGGCAAGCGTCTGCATTTTTTCGTGGTCGTCCTCCAGCCAAAGATCAAGCGACTGCTTCATTACGTCGTGACGCCAGCGGAGTATGTCCTCCTCGGAAGCGTTCAGCTTGTTCAGTTCATCGACAGTGCGCGTTTCCTTTTGCGCCTGCGCCGCAAAATCCGCAGCCTCCTTTGTCAGGCTTTCCCTGTAGGGAAGGTAATCCTCCTTGTTTGCGGGCGGATCAAGGAAATCATAATCAAAATCACCGGCAACAAAATCGTCCAGCGTAGCGTGGTGCAGCCAGTCGTAATAGGGATTGAAGCGCGTGTCGTCCTCATCGCCGCGCACCAGCAGAACAGGAACACCCATGGCAAGGCACGGAAGGGCGCAGTGCAGCCGACGGGTAATGACGCAGCGCGCGTTTTGATAGGTGGTGAGCAGATCCCGAACCATCTCCTGACGATCCTCCCACGAAAGGGTTTCGTCACGGTCGCGCAGGTGAGAGAACTCGCGCACCTCGATTTTTTCGTCAAGCAGCTCGTGTATCTTGTCGCGTCCCTTTTTTAATACGTCCACTACGCAGACATATTTTCCTTTGTCCTCGCGTTCGGGCATTTGCGGCAGGGTTAGGGTTATGCATCCGCTGAAATATGCGTTGATGCCCATATTGCGCAGATGCTCAAGCGTAAAGTTGTCGCGGCAGCCCACGGGACCGTAGGCGTTGAGGTAGGCGCCGCCTTCGCCTTTTAAAAACTGAAATTTAAGAGGGGAGCCATACCATTGGTTTGCCAGCTGGTGATCGGCGTAGTGGAAGCCGGTCATCAGCGGATAAATATATTTTGACGGCGGCCAGTTCCATTTGTGCCACATATACCACGCGTTCATAATCACGGCAACAGGCTCGCCGTTGTCGCTTTTAAATGCGTCGATATTCTCACGGTCAATAAAATAATCTACCCTCGGCAGAAACCGCGCGGTAGCATATGCCTGGATGTCGTCGCCTATATTCATATTGCTTTTGTTATATATAATACCAAAATCCATATTCAATCCCCATTTTAATACTATATTATTATTTTAAT
This sequence comes from Ruminococcus sp., assembly GCA_045129995.1. Classification (GTDB taxonomy): domain Bacteria; phylum Bacillota; class Clostridia; order Oscillospirales; family Acutalibacteraceae; genus Ruminococcoides. The sequence continues at coordinate 9,528 of JBGUOX010000015.1, forward strand.
CGAAAATCTGTAATTTGTAAAGGATTAATTAAAGATTTCTTTGCCTGATTTCCAAAAAAACTCGTTGACACCCTTGTGCAACAGGCGTATAATAAGTGTATCATTTTGTCGGCGAAGCATACATTCTTCATTGAAAAGTGCAATTGAATTTGGCAAAATGCCATCAATTTGTTTACAGAATGATAACATCTCTTGATTTTACCTGCGTTTTTTGCTATTTTATTAGTGTAATTGAAGGAGATGTATGAAAATTGAAAAAGATGACAACGAAGGTTATTTCGATTTTGATTGCGGCGTTTATGCTTCTCAGTATGGCGGTAGTAAGTATTACCGTTGCTAACGCTGAGACCGTTCAGGCAACCGCTGATTCGGCGACAGCCGATTCCACCGGCGATTCCGCCGCCAACGGCTTTGTGGGCACCGGCGAAGGAAGCGGTGCTTTGGTTGCTTTGACAGCGGCAGCCGTGTTTGGCGCGGCAGGTGCTGTGTGGTTTTCAACCGTCCGCAAGGAAAATCAATAAGGGTTGACATGAAAAAACAAAATATTGTTATAGCCGCCGTTGTTTCCGTGCTCGTTTTGTTGATTGCAGGAAGCGGCGGTATTTTACTTTTTAGACATTTGAATGTACAGCAGTCGGATGAAAGGATGGAGTCCGCAAAGTCCGAGGCGCAAAGCGCTGCGGAGAAAGGCACTCCTTCAGCGGTTACGCCTACCGACAGCAGCGGAGAGCCGCTTGAGCCGAATCCCGTTAATTTCGGTTATTGGCAGGGGATCAATCCCGAAATCTACTCGTGGATCAATGTTCCCGGGACAGAAGTGGATTATCCTGTGCTGCAAAGCGAAACCAACGATAACTTTTATATCGACCATGACTTTGAAAAAAATCCCAGCTTTCCCGGCGCGATCTATTCGCAGTTTTGCAACCACAAGGACTATTCCGACCGCGTAACGGTTCTGTATGGGCATAATATGGCAAACAATTCAATGTTTGCGTCGCTGCACTATTTTGAGGACAGGGACTTTTTTGACAGCCACGACGAAATAACGGTGCATACGCCCGACAAACGTTTGGATTATGAAATCGTTTCAGCGTATGTCGGCGATGACAGTCATATTATGAACTCATATAATTTTTCGGACGACGCGGTTTACAAGCGCTTTTTGGATAATGTGATGAATCCGCATTCGCTGAGCAGCAACGTGCGCGAAACGGAAAGCCTGACTGTTTCTGACCGCATCATCATTCTAAGCACTTGCCTAAACTACGGCGAAGGCAGGTATCTTGTGGTGGGCAGACTGACCAATGAAACACCGCTTGGGGCGTATGTTGCTCAATGACAGCAAAATATACAATTGAGAAACAATAATTTTGTGTAAATAATTTGTTTACTTTTTGCAATTCCTGTGATAAAATAGATTTAGTTATTATTCCATAACTATAATTAATTGTTAGTTTGTAGGAGGATTAAAAATGAAAAAGATATTTGCTATCGCAATTGCAGTTGTGTTAATTGCGGTTTCGGCGCTCCCCGCTTTTGCGGCACCTGTAATCAGTCCCAGCGCAACAACAGCAAATTATATCATTAATATTCCCGATGATATAGAAGGCGGTTCGGCGACTGTCGATGTAATTACCGACGTAGACGAAGACGGAAATGAGGTAATCGTCATCAGAGGCGTTCCGGAAGACGGTTATGATTTCGCCGGTTGGGAGATCGACGGTGAGTTTATTCCTCACGGCGATTTGACCGACATTGAGCTTGAGCTGATCATTTCCGGCGATGTTAAGGTAGTTCCCAAGTTTGTCAAGAAGGGCGAGTCTGTTCCTACGAGTCCTACCGGCGCGTCCGGTTCCGGCGAGAAGGTTGTTGACGGCGGATCGAAGTCGCCTCAGACCGGTTCCGGAGATTTTGCAGTTTACATCGTTCTTTTTGCTTCCGTTGCCGCACTCCTTGCTACCGTGGCTGTCGTAAAACGTCGTTCCACAAATCGTTAATTGGATAGATTTCCGAGGGATGGCTTTGGCTGTCCCTCGTTTTTTGTTTATCTGCGTAACTATAATTAATTAGGAGGTCGGCGAATGTCGGCGGAAAAAGACAAGCTTAGAATCGAATTGGAGCAATTAGAGGCTGAGGATGCCGCAAAGGCTGCCGGTGAGACCGACGCCGGTGACGAAGAAGAAAAAAGTCATCGCCATCACCATCATCACCGCTCCGGCAGTTCCGGAAAACGCCGCAAAAGGCGAAGACATCACAGGCACAGACACAAGCGCAGGCACAGAACGGCGAAAAGGGTGCTTATCATTGTGCTGGCTTTGGTGTTGACTGCTGTTTTTGTTTTGGGCGCAACGTTATTTGCGATGTATCGCTACGGCAAAGAGCAAATGCATTCCAAGCATTATAACATTACCGCGCCGGAAGGAGTTACCGTTGGAAATAACGGAAACTTTGTTATTTATGAAGGGCAGCGCTACAACTACAACGAAAGCGTTATTTCAATTTTGTTCCTCGGTACCGACAACAAAAACAGTGAAGCGGAGCAAAAGCAAATCGGTCAAAACCATCAGTCAGACGTTATCGTGCTTGGCGCGATTGACCCGAATAACAACAAAATAACCCTGATCAATATTCCGCGCGACATTATAACGGATGTTGATGTTTATTCACCGGCGGGCGGTTATGTAGGCAAGGAGCAAATGCAGATCGCTTTGGCGTACGCTTACGGAGACGGAGCGGAAAAAAGCTGTCTTAACGCGTCGGACGCCGTGTCGCGGCTGTTCTTTAATTTGCCGATACAAACCTATATTTCGTTAAACCTGGACGGCGTTGCCGAAATCAACGACAGCGTTGGCGGCGTGGATGTAAAATCTCCCGAAACGATCGAAGAGTTCACCAAGGGCAAAACCTATCATCTTGACGGCGAAGCGGCAAGACGCTTTGTAAATGTGCGTTCGATGGATCGCGTGGACGCGAACCTGCTTAGAAACCAGCGGCAAAAGGTGTATATCCAGGGCTTTTTGCAGAAGTTCTTTACGGCGACTCGCCGGGACATCGGAGTGCCGGTGGATCTGTATAATGTATCAAAGCCATATTGTTGCACAAATCTTAATCCCGACCGAATCACATATCTTGCGACGGAGTTTGTTGTGAACAGGAACATCAAGCCTGAATATGAAAATGTCCCGGTCGAGGTCAAGCAGGAGGACGGCGCAGCGATGAACTATGTCAAAGAAAAGGAATTTTACGAAATGTTCCTTGACCTCTATTACACAAAAGCATAATAACAGATGAGGTCGGCTCAAAACTGAAAATGAGCCGGCCTCGTTGATTTTTTGTATCACGCAAAAACGGTTGACAAACCGCAGATTAGTGATACAATATAAGAAAACAAGTAAGAAAGGATGACAACCAATGATTAGTGATTCCGTAAGAACCCCGATAAAATGTGCTCCGCAGCGCTCTTTGCTGCACGCGCTGGGTATGACCGACGAGGAAATGAACAAGCCGCTGATCGGCATTGTAAGCTCGTATAATGAGATCGTGCCCGGACATATGAATATTGATAAAATCGTTAACGCCGTTAAAACCGGCGTAGCAATGGCAGGCGGCAACCCGATCGTTTTTCCGGCGATCGCCGTTTGCGACGGCATTGCGATGGGACACAAGGGTATGAAATATTCCTTGGTCACACGCGATCTGATCGCCGATTCAACCGAGGCAATGGCGATAGCCCACGCGTTTGACGCGCTGGTGATGGTGCCAAACTGCGACAAAAACGTGCCCGGCTTGCTTATGGCGGCGGCGCGTTTGAACATTCCCACTATCTTTGTAAGCGGCGGCCCGATGCTTGCAGGAAGATTTGCAGGTCACAAGACAAGCCTTTCGAGTATGTTTGAGGCGGTCGGCTCTTACAATTCCGGCAAGCTGACGCTCGACGAGTTGAATGAATATGAAAACAAGGCGTGCCCCAGCTGCGGCAGCTGCTCAGGTATGTACACCGCAAACTCTATGAACTGCCTGACCGAGGTGCTTGGTATGGGACTTCGCGGCAACGGCACGATCCCCGCGGTTTATTCCGAGAGGATCCAGCTTGCAAAGCGCGCAGGTATGAAGGTCATGGAGCTGCTTGAAAAGGACATCAAGCCGCGCGACATTATGACCGAGGACGCGTTCCGTAACGCGCTGACTATGGATATGGCGCTGGGCTGCTCCACAAACTCGATGCTTCACCTGCCTGCGATCGCGCATGAGTGCGGCATCGACCTCAACCTTGACATCGCAAACGAGATCTCCGCAAAAACTCCCAACCTTTGCCACCTTGCGCCCGCCGGAAGAACCTATATGGAGGATCTTAACGAGGCAGGCGGCATTTACGCGGTAATGAACGAGATCAACAAGCTCGGCTTGCTCAAGACTGACCTCATTACCTGCACAGGCAAGACCGTTGCCGAGAATATTGAGGGCGTTGTAAACAAGAACACCGACATCATCCGTACTGTGGACAATCCCTACAGCGCCACCGGCGGCATTGCCGTGCTGCGCGGCAATTTGGCTCCCGACAGCGGCGTTGTTAAGCGTTCGGCTGTTGCGCCCGAAATGCTTAAGCATTCCGGTCCTGCCAAGGTGTTTGACAGCGAGGAAGAAGCGATGCAGGCTATCAACGACGGTTTTATTGTTGCAGGCGACGTGGTAGTCATCCGCTATGAAGGCCCCAAGGGAGGCCCCGGTATGCGCGAAATGCTCAACCCGACCTCCGCAATCATGGGACGCGGACTCGGAAGCAGCGTAGCGCTTATCACCGACGGACGTTTTTCCGGCGCAACCAGAGGCGCGTGCATCGGTCACGTCAGCCCCGAGGCTGCTGTAGGAGGTCCGATCGCGCTTGTTGAGGACGGCGACGTCATCGAGATCGACATCCCCAACAACAAGATCACGCTCAACGTAAGCGATGAGGAGCTTGCAAAGCGCAGAGCAGAGTGGAAGCCCAGAGAGCCGAAGATCACAACAGGTTATCTGGCGCGTTATGCCAAGCTGGTTTCCTCAGGCGCACAGGGCGCGGTGCTTTCATAACATATTTTGCAGGGCTTGTTTTCAAGCCCTGCTTTTTTGATTCGTTTTGTGCAAGTTCGCTAAAACTAAAGGCGGAATTTTGGATTGCAAGGGTAGGGATACAATGATATAATATTGGTATCAATTAACCTGACTATAAGGAGGATAATTTATGAAAGCTTTCTTCAAAAAATCGCTTGCCGTTTTGCTTTCGGCAATGCTGCTTGCGTCGGTTCCGTTCGCGGCAACTGCCGCGGAGGTCGCGCCGCAGGAGCAGAGCGTCGGCGCGTCAAGCGGAACCACCGGCGACTGCACATGGACGCTCAATGACGAGGGCACACTAATAATCAGCGGTAACGGGGCGATGGGGGATTACTCATTCATTTATTCCGACGGTTCATACATTACAACCGCACCGTGGGGAGCTAATATTAAAGCCGTTATCATTGAGGACGGCGTGACGAACATCGGCAGTTATGTGTTTTACGGCTGCACCGGCTTGACAAGCATTACCATTCCCGACAGCATGACGAGTATCGGCGAGTCTGCGTTTGACGGCTGCACCGGATTGACAAGCGTTCATATTTCAGACATCGCAGCGTGGTGTAATATAGCTTTTCCAAGTGACTATTCCAATCCATTAAACTATGCGCACAATTTATATCTGAATGATATGCTTATTACAGACCTTGTTATTCCCGACAGCGTGACGAGTATCGGCAGTTATGCGTTTTACGGCTGCACCGGATTGACAAGCGTGACAATTCCCGACAGCGTGACGAGTATCGGCGATTTTGCGTTTTTCAACTGCACCGGTTTGACAAGCATCACGATTCCCGACAGCGTGACGAGTATCGGCATCCGTGCGTTTAATAATACAGCATGGTACAATAATCAGCCTAACGGTTTGGTTTATGCCGGTAAGGTTGCCTATGAATATAAGGGACGACCCATGCCAAACAATACATCTATTACCATTAAAGAAGGCACAAAAGGAGTTACAGACGATGCGTTTCACGGCTGCACCGGCTTGACAAGCATAACGATCCCCGACAGCGTGACGAGTATCGGTAGTTCTGCGTTTGAAGACTGCATCGGCTTAACAAGCATAACGATTCCCGACAGCGTGACGAGTATCGGTAGTGGAGCGTTTTACAGATGCACCGGCTTGACAAGCGTCACAGTTGATTTGGACAACAGTGTCTATGACAGCCGCAACAACTGTAATGCCATTATAAAAACAGCAACCAACGAGTTGTTATTCGGTTGCAATACAACCGTTATTCCCGACAGCGTGACAAGTATCGGCAGTTATGCGTTTTTCGGCTGCACCGGCTTGACAAGCGTGACAATTCCCGACAGCGTGACGAGTATCGGCGAATGGGCGTTTTTGTACTGCACCGGTTTGACAAGCGTCACGATTGGCAACAGCGTGACGAGTATCAGCGAGTCTGCGTTTAACGGCTGCACCGGCTTGACAAGCGTGACAATTCCCGACAGCGTGACGAGTATCGGCGATTTTGCGTTTTTCAACTGCACCGGTTTGACAAGCGTCACGGTTGGCAACAGCGTGACGAGTATCGGCAGTGACGCGTTTTGCTACTGTACCGGCTTGACAAGCGTCGCAATTGGTAACAATGTTACGAGTATCGGCGACGAGGCGTTTTACGGCTGCACCGGCTTGACAAGCGTCATCATTCCCGACAGCGTGACAAGCATCGAAAATCGCTCTTTTGGTTATGTTGGGAACTTCG
>JBGUOX010000016.1:0-2491 GCA_045129995.1 Ruminococcus sp.
TTGCTCTGCTGCCGCGATATGCTCTGGGAGAACAGCACTCACGGGATCAATCCGCACAACGTCGGAATGTACGACTGTGACATCCAAACGACCGAGGACATTTTAAATTACATATCCACTACGAGCATTTATTGTGTGGAGAGAAACGGCAAATACCTTAATTTTCCGCCTGTTAATATACTCGAGTATTTCACGCTTGATAAGCTGACGGGCGAATACACGGAAAACGGCGAGCATATTTTGGTAGACTTCCAACCGCAGCCCGACGACATCGCCTATCTGCGCACCTTCAAGTTTGAGGATCTCACTTACCGCGGCACGATCGAATACCGCAGCGCGTGCTGTCAGCCGATCAGCGACGCGATGACCGTCGCAGCATTCCATCTCGGTTTGCAAAGCAAGGTGAAGGAGCTTCGGAAATTGCTCGACAGCGACACCACGCTCTATCATCACGGCTACAACGCCGTAGAACTCAGAAAACAGCTTGTCAGAAAAGACCTGCCCTCAACCGTCAACAAGGACGCGCTGTACGATCTTGTATCAAAGGTTCTTGACCTCTGCCACGAGGGACTTGCGGACAGAGGACGCGGCGAGGAAATCTATCTGGAATCGCTTTATAAGAGAGCAGAAAACCGCACCAACCCCGCCAAAGAAATGATCAGCCGCCTGCAAAACGGCGAGAGTATGGAAGCCATCATCAAGAGCTATTCCGAGGTTTAACAGTATGAACATTATTGATATTCAAAACGAAATCATCCGACTGAAAAAAGAAAAGGACATCTGTATTTTAGCGCACAGCTATCAAGCGAAGGAGATTTTGGAGGTCGCCGATTACACAGGCGACAGTTATAAGCTCAGCGTTGACGCGTCCAAGGTCGGCAATCAGAACATCGTTATGAGCGGCGTTCGCTTTATGGCGGAGACCTGCAAACTGCTCTCACCGGAAAAGCGCGTATTTTTGCCGAATCCCGACGCGGGCTGTTCTATGGCAGACCAGATGGACAGAGAACTGATCGAGCAAATGAAGGAACATTTGCCGGGCTACACTGTCGTTGCTTACATCAACACTACCGCCGATCTGAAAACCGTCTGCGACGTTTGCGTTACCTCATCCTCAGCGGTTGAGATTTGCCGTAAGATAAACAACAACAAAATCCTCTTTATTCCCGATTGCAACCTCGGCGCTTATGTGGCGGCGCAAATTCCCGAAAAGGAGTTCAAGCTTGTTTCGGGAGGCTGTCCGATCCACGCCTGCGTAAATGCGGACGATGTAAAAAAGGCAAAGGCACTCCACCCAAACGCGGAGCTGCTTGTTCATCCCGAATGTACGCCTGCCGTATGCGCCTTGGCTGACTACATCGGCTCGACCTCGGGTATAATGAACTACGCTGTTCAGTCGGACAAGAAGGAGTTTATCATAGGAACCGAAATCAGCATACAGGAGCATTTGCAGTATCAATGCCCCGACAAGCGGTTCTATTACCTGACGCAAAAGCTAATCTGTCCGAATATGAAATCGACCACGCTCGTCGATCTTTACAACTGCGTCGCAGGCAACGGCGGAGAGGAGATTCTGCTCGACAGCGACACCATTACCAAAGCAAGAAAATGTATTGATAAGATGATTCAATTAGGTTGCTGAGGAAGGAAAGTTTTCTATGGCTGATATACAATCAAAAATAACCTCATTGACAGACAAACTGATGGCAGACTACGGTAAGGGCAGGGTCATCGATGAGATAAAGATGTTCGCCTATCCCGACAGGAATATCATCATCGACATTCTCGAAAAGCTGAAAATCGTCATTTATCCCGGATATCATCGCAACAGCAACTACCGCACTTACACGGTGAAAAACAATATTTCGATTTTGCTTGAGGATATAATTTACAACCTTATCAAGCAGACTTCGATCGTGCTGAAATACGATCCCGGGCATCAGAACACGGAGGAAAAAGAGATCGTCCGTGAATCCGAACGGATAACCTTTGACTTTCTTGATAAAATCCCGAAAATCCGTGAATATATTGAGACCGATATACAGGCGTTCTACGACGGCGACCCAGCTGCCTACAACAAGGACGAGATCATTTGCACATATCCCGGCTTGTACGCGATCTTTACCGCGCGAATCGCTCACGAGCTGTTTTTGCTCGGCGTTCCGCTGCTTCCGCGCATTATGACGGAGCACGCCCACAGTCTGACGGGAATCGACATCCACCCGGGCACCACCATCGGTAAATATTTTTTTATCGACCACGGCACGGGTATCGTTATCGGTGAAACGACTGTCATCGGCAACAATGTCAAGGTCTATCAGGGAGTGACGCTCGGCGCGCTCTCTACCCGAGGCGGTCAGAACCTGCGCGGCAAAAAGCGTCACCCAACCATTCACGACAACGTGACGATCTATTCGGGCGCGTCTATTCTCGGCGGCGATACCGTCATCGGAAAAAACGTTGTTATCGGCGGCAACGCCTTCATTACAAG
>JBGUOX010000017.1:0-29426 GCA_045129995.1 Ruminococcus sp.
GGCTGGCGCCTTGCAAGGACGACAACGCAGTATTGCGGAAAATAGACCGCAAAGATTGTCTACTTTTTATTAGGTATTAGTATAAGTATTACAGCACATAAATAAAAAGAATGCTGCACACGGCAAAGCGCCGAGTGCAGCGTTTTTGTTAGAAAGATTTTATTGTTTGCCGAGATAATACGCGGATTTTGACGCGTACATCGCCTGATCCGCCTTTTTTGTGAGTTCTTCAGCCGTTAAGCCTTGGTAATCCTCTGCGCGCGCATAGCCGGCGGCTATGCTCATTGAGAAATCGAACGTGTCGCTTGACCATTGCTTTGTTTCCTCTTTCAGACGTGTGAGGATGTTTTCCGCCTGTTCCTTTTCCATATTCGTCATTACGACAAATTCGTCGCCGCCGGTTCTGTAGCATTTTCCGGCGTCGCCGACCGTTTTTTCTATGCAGCGGGCAGCGCCGATTATAAGCTCGTCACCGGCTTCGTGACCGTTGGTGTCGTTGACCTTTTTTAAGCCGTTGAGGTCGAACACAAATACCGTGAAATCATCGGGCAGAGCGGTCAAATTGCGGTATTGCTCCATATCGTCCGAATAAGCGTAGCGGCTGAAAACGCCGGACAGCGAATCCTTCATTAGTTTGTTGCGCTGGCTTGTGAGCTGTTCATCCGCAGCCATTTTGTAAAACTCGGCATAATGAATGAACATTAGCGCCACGCCTATCGTCAGCGCGACGTACGCTGTTCTGCATTCTCCCGAAAAAATCTCCTGGAAGCTGACGCCGACTATGATAAGCAAAAAAACGGAAATCAGCGAAACCCTGTTCCGCTTGCGGTAGGACAGGCTGAATATCAAAAACTCGGCGGCAGTAATCGCGATCACGAACAGATAGAACGCGATATACACACCGTAGAGCGGTCCGTGCGAATAGTGGTTATGGTCGTCAATTGTGATCATCCACCCGTTGAAGCCAGCCACGATTTGGAAAAGCGTGTTGCAGCCGAGAGCGATCATCAGCACCTTATACAAGAGGTTGCGCATCTTCATTTGAGCGACCATCGCTCCTCCCGCCAGCGGAGTGAAGATGTAATCGAGGCATTTGACAAGCGACAGCAGCCACACCGGAACCGATTCGTTGCCGCTGAACTGGACTCCGAGCCATTCCGCCAGCGCGGACAGCGCGACGATCCCGTAGGTCAGATAAAAAAGCCCTTTATCCTTTTTGGAGATCCAGCTGTTTTCGTGTACCAAAACGCAAAGAACGGCGAGCGCCATCCAGCAGAGCATGATTAGAACCGTATAATAACTCACCAAACCGCACTCCCCCTTTCATACTGATACGCGTGCTTTTCACACTTGTTGAGCAATCATTTTCATAAAACACACTTTAATTATCTCGTATTTTTTTGGATTTTTCAAGAGGAGGTACCAGATTGTCACTTTTTTCTCCTTTATAATCTTGCTTTTTTTCGAAAATCGTGTAATACTATTACTTGACAAACAACTTTTCATACTTTGTTTCCGGAAGTATTTTGATATTTTTAAGCATTTTTATCACAAGCAAGGAGCACTTAAGAATGAATATGCTATTTGCAGAAACCCTGAAAAGGCTGAGGAAAGAAAAAGGAATTACACAGCGCGACCTTGCAGAGCGGCTGTTTGTTACCCGAACGACGGTCAACCGTTGGGAAAACGGCAACCGCTTGCCCGACGCCGCGATGATCGCGAAGCTTTCGGAAGTTTTTGATATAGACATAAACATCCTGTTTAGCGCGCGGACCGAAAGCAGCGATTCCCCCAACGTTATAATTGTGGACGACAACAAGATAGTTTTGAACGGTGGTCTGCCGATTTTGAGAGAGGTGCTGCCGGGCGCAACGGTGACAGGCTTTACCAAATCGGCGGAAGCGATTGAATTTGCAAAGCAAAACAACGTTTCTCTTGCTTTTTTGGATATTGAGATGGGAAGCGTGAGCGGACTTGACGTTTGCAGAGAGCTTCTGCAATTCAGTCCGCGCACCAATGTGGTGTATTTGACGGCATATCCTTCGTATGCCTTTGACGCATGGGAAACCGGCGCGTGCGGATTTATGCTTAAGCCGATCTCCGCCGAAGGCGTTCTTAAGCAGCTTAGCAACCTGCGTTATCCGTTTATGTAGGGAGGGCGCCGAATATGATAAGTGTTTTGGAAGTTGTGGGTTACTGCGCGTCAAGCTCGATGATGGTGCTGATGCTGATGGCGCTGGGCATTGCCATAGCGCTGCCTGCCATTGACCTGTGGAACAAGCGCTATTTCATTTTCTTCTTTTCTTTGGTAACGCTGTGCGTGGGAGTGTGCCTGATCGACACCATTTTCTACGGACGCCCGGGATATGCGACAGTGGGAAAGATAGTCGCGTTTTTTGAATTTTTCCTATTATCATTTATGATACCAATGCCGACGACACTTCTTCTGCATTACTGCAAAGAGAGCTTCACGGGCAGCAGGCTGCTGCGCGCCGTGATGCTGAATTGGCTTATTTTTTTCGTTTTGCTGGTGCTTGGGATGTTTTTGGATTGGTTTTACACCGTTCCCGACGATAACAACTTTTTTCGCACGCCGTGGTTTCCGCTGCTGCTTCTGCCGCTGATAGCGGGAATGATCACTAACATTTGCGGCTTGATCCTCAGGCGGAAAAAGCTGTCGAGGCGATACTTTGTGGCGTTCCTGATTTATATGCTGCCTTTGACGGTGTTTATCACTATACACGCGTTCTACGACATAATTTTGATAGTTTTTTTGAACGTAGGCATTTGCGCGCTGTCAATGTGTTATATCATTGTGTCGGATCAGATCATACATAATTCACGGCAGCAGCGCGAGATCGCCAACCAGCGCGCAAGCGTTATGGTGCTGCAAATGCGTCCGCACTTTATATATAACACGATGATGAGCATTTACTACCTGTGCAAGCAGGACGCGGACAAAGCCCAGCAGGTCACGCTGGACTTCACCACCTATTTGCGCAGAAACTTTACCGCTATTGCAAGCGAGAACACGGTTCCGTTCAAGGACGAGCTTGAACACACGCGCGCGTATCTTGCCGTGGAGCAGGCGCAGCACGAGGATATGCTTTTTGTCGATTACGACACGCCGCATATCAGCTTTAATGTGCCGCCGCTGACGTTGCAGCCCCTTGTTGAGAACGCTGTTAAGCACAGTCTTGACCCGAACGGAGATCCGCTGCGCATTTTTGTGAAAACGCGGCAGACGGATTTTGGAAGCGAGATCGTTGTTGAAAACACAGGGCTTGATTATCAGCCCGGTGACGACAGCGAACCGCATACCGCTTTATCCAATATTCAACAGCGTTTGGCGATGATGTGCAAGGGGACGCTGATGATAGCGCCGCGCGAAGGCGGAGGAACGGTGGTCAAGGTGACTGTTCCGAAGGCAAAACCATAATTTATTCAAAAAAATGCTGCGCACGGCGGGTTTGCCGTGTGCAGCGTTTTGTTATTTGAAGTTTTTTTCGGATCATTGTTTTCCGAGAACGGTTTCGTATTCGGCCAAATATCTTTGCAAAAGCGTTGCGTCGTCGATCGTTACGATTCCGTCGCCGTTGACGTCGGCGGCAAGGAGCTGAACATTCGTAAGCGTTTCGAAATTTGCCAAATAACGCTGAATAGCCGTTAGGTCGTTTACGTCGATCTTACCGTCTTCGTTGACATCGCCGAGGATGTATTCGGGTTCTTCAACGGTAAAATACACATAAGCTAAGAGCAGACCGTTTGTCGCGTAGGTCGTTTGAGTGATGGTGCGCATACCGGAACAGTAGCTTGAGGTGTTTTCCGTGAAGCGCGCCACGCCGCCGCTTGGCGTGCGGTAATTGCGGTCGATGCTGAGCCATACGGTGTAGCGATAGGTTTTTCCGGCTTCGAAAGAGCCTCCCTCCGGGAAATCCGCAGTAGCGTCGTTTGAGGTGGTGTTATCCTTGATGGTGGAGGTATCCGTTACCACCCTGAGCGAATCGCCGCCTAAGGATACGCCGTCCGTGACGACGTTTACATCGACCTGCATGATGTTGTCGCTGTCGATCTCCTTGGGCTTTTGTCCGGGGGTCGGGGGCTGAACGTCAAACTCCGCAAGGTTGATGTATTCGTCGCGCGGATCGACCAGCTTTTCGGTGGGGTCGAGGAACAGGTAGAAATAATCGTACCTTGAGTCTCCGTCTGACACGGGCGCCTGCGTCATATAATCATAGTAGCAGCTCGCCGCTCCGTAGTAGGTGTCGCCGTTGACAGTTACGTTGATGTTTTCATTTAAGATATTCCACATTTCGCGGCGGTATTCCTTTTCGGAGGGATAAGCCACGCCGCTTTTTGGATAGATGATGACCTCGGGCATATAGATCATTTCGCCCTGGAACTCATCGCCCTCTTCCATATCGTAGTAATAATTTCCGCTGCTTGATTTATAGCTCCATTTCAGCTCGGCGGTAAATCCCGCGTTGCTTGGAACGGAGACAGCGCCCTGATACGCGACCTTTCCGGGCTCTGCCTTGAGGTAGCTTTCGGGGATGGTGAGGGAATATTCGGTTTTCGGCACATACACCTTTACGGTTTTGGTGATGGAACCGTTGGTTACGGTGATGATCGCCATACCCTCCTTCTTTGCCTGGATGACGCCGCTTTGGGTGACGGTGCATACGGAGGTGTCGGACGAGCTGAAATAGGTGGTGTTTGTGCTGACCGAATTATCCGGAAGCAAAGAAACTTCCAGCGTTGCGGTGTCGTTTGCGGTTCCGAAGGCGACAAACTTTCCTGTAACGTCGTCATCGTTGCAGTAAACCGCGAGGTCGGTCGGCGGCCGCTTTACGGTGACAGTGACCGGGTTTCCGGTCTGCTGGTTGCCGAGAGTATCTCTGACATGGCATTGCAGGACATAATCGCCCTCGATAAAGCTTGTCGGATAGTTTTTCCAGCTGAAGATCTCAGCCAGCGTCACTTTGTTTGTTGTGAAATTGTGGTATTTCACATATCCGGTCAAGCCCTCGGGAACGCTGACGACCTCCCAGCGGTATCTGTCGATCGTGCTCCAGCCCGTTCCGCTTGTTGTGACGGTGAATGTTGGAGTCGACGAGCTGTCGGAGGTGATGGAGCAGGTCGAGCTGCTTTTTGTAACGGAAACGCTGCGCGTGCCTTCCTTCATTCCGACGTATATTTCCTGTAAACCGTAATAATCGGTACCGTTGTAGGTATAGCCAAGGCTGTACCAGCCGCTCTGGGTCGCCGCGTCGGTCACAGTGTAGGTTTTGCCTACCGCGCCTGTGATTTTTGAGCCGTTTTTCACCCAGAACACGCGGGAAGCGACGTCGGACGCAGCGGTAAAGGTTACGCTGCGGTCGGTATTGCTTGGATAGAAATAGATAGCGTTGTTGGAATCCACGGTTTTGTTCGCGGTGAAATCCGGCGGATAAACCACATTATATGTTTTTGAAAAGGTTCTCTGCAAAACGCTGCCTCGGTATACGGCAACAGAGAGCGTAAGAGCCGACGCGCCGCGATGGAAGTTGGAGTGTCCCCAGAAGGAAATGTAGTTGTCAGGGAAATTGTAGGTGGTATATTCGCTGTTTTTGTTGTAATAGGAAATGCTCGCCTTGTAGTTTCCGATGTCGCCCGTTGCGCGCAAATTGTCAAGATGCGACCGCAAAGCGTCCGCCTTGGGGTTTACGGTCAAATTGCCGTCATAACGCAGCATCCAGTCGAAATCGACATTCAGCTCAGGAATCGGCACGGACTGTGTGATTTTGATGCGAATGCTGTTGGTCGGCGAGACCGTGCGGCGATAGGTTTTTATTCCCCTGAAGTATTCCTCGGCACTGAACTGCAAATAGTAGGTCTTTCCGTTTTCCAGCGCTCCGGCTTTGTCTTTGTAATTGTACAAATCAAACGCGGTATCCTCATAGCTGAAGGAATAGCCGACGCGGTTGTCGTTGGACTGACTGTTTCGCATAGTGCTTAGATCCTCGCTTACAGGCTCGCCCTCAGGAGTGAGGGAAAATGCGGCTTTGTACCACGGATAATAGTGCGTAGCGTTGTCGTAGCTTTGGATCTGTTCGAAGTATCTGCTGTCAAAACAGCGGAATTTGAGGTTGCTCAGTTTGTCCCAGTTGATGACGGTGCCGGCGGAAACGTCGTACCAGGTGCTTCCGTCAAAGCTGTACTGGGCGGTTGCGGTGACGTTCTTCGGCGAGATCTCAACGCGGTTAGAGATGTCTTTTACACCGCCGCCGGCAACATCGGCAGCGCTCATATCGCCTCGGGTGTTTCGCCATACGGTGGTTCTTTCCAGCTGGGGATCGTCCGAAAACGCGTGACCGGGGATGCCGATGCAGCCGTATTCCGCTTTGCAGACGGTGTTTTTGTAGGTGTATGCTTCCTCATCGTTTTTATAAACGTTGAAATATCCGGCATGAACGGTGACGATGCCGCCGGGGAGTTGAAGCGCGTCGGCATTTCCGTAGCCGCAGATCTCGCCGTCGTTGATCGTAAGCTTGCCGCTGCTTTGATAGATCGCAGCGCAGCGGGTCGGGTAGACTTCGCCTCTGCCTTCGATCCTGCCGCCGTTTATCACAGCTTCGCCGCTTCGCAAAACGACCGCATGACCGTTGACCTGAAAATATGCGTAGCTCAAGTCGATAATACGCTTGTCGGAGCGTCTGCCGGCGATCACTCTGCCGCCGTTGATGCTGAGCTTGCCGCCGGTGACGGTGAAGATGTTTCGGATGTCGGCATTATCATAGCCGTCCTTGAGCATGGCGTTGTAATTGAGCGTGCCGTTGCCGCCGGTGTCGTTGAGCACAAACTCGGCGCCGGATGGGATCTCGAACATAGTGGTGCCGAATCTGGTTTTGCTGACGCTGTTTTTGCTGTCGCAATACAGCGAAAAATCATAGCCGTTCATATCGACTGTCTTGATTCCGCTGCCGACCAGACACCAGTACTGGGGGCACTCGCAGGTTACGTCTCCCTTTCTGCCGATGCGGTCCGAAAGGTTTTCGATAAGCTTGATTTTGTAGTTGCCGCTGCGCTGCAAATATGATTTCAGATCAGCCGGACTGCTGACGCTGACCTCTGTGAACGAAGGCGCGCCGGCGCTGTCTGAAGCCTCTGCCGCGGCAGCCGCGGTCGTCGCTGTAAGCGGCGCAATTGAGAGCAGCATGGCAATCGTCAAAGCAAATGCTAATAATTTCTTCATGGTTTACCTCCTTGATGTGTTTGGGAGCAAAGGCATACACGCACCGTTAGCACCCGAAGGAAAAACTTTCGCATTTTAATTATAACATAAAGTGTTGCTGTATGCAATAGCATTTGCCGCGCTGTTTTGTCACGGTTGGGTTTTTACATACACGTCATCCTGTTTTATCCGCGGCGCAGTAAAATCCGCCCTGACGACGGATCGTCAGGGCGATGTGAATGTTATGACATAATAGATTTTAGCCTGCGTTGGCTGTCACTGTGACGGTTGTGCCGCAGTTTTCAAAACCGGACGCGTATTCCGCAAGATAAGTCTGCACACAGGTCGCGTCCATCACCGTTATAACGCCGTCGCCGTTTACGTCTGCCGCAACCAAGGCGTTTCCGGTGAGCGATTCATATTCCGCGACGTGCCGCTGGATGGAGGAAACATCCTGTACGGAAATTATGCCGTCAAGATTTGCGTCGCCTATCAGCACCTGCTCGGTTTCGCTTTTTTCCGTTGCAACGGTAACGGTAATCGCACCGGTCACCTTTGTGACGCGGTAGGTGTTTGCAACGCCGGTATCCTTGAGGTTTTTGTAAGCACCGGAAGCGCTTACATCGCCGAGGGTGTAGCCGTTTTTGAGAACGACAACAAAGTTGATTTGTCCGTCGCCGGAAACGACCGGATCGCCGGAGCCGCTGTCACGCGCAACTGCGGTGGCGACGTTTTCTTCGTCGGCGGCGGTGTAGTCCTGAGTGTAGTAAACGTTGACGGATTCTACGCCTTCGTCGCAAAAGAAGGTCGCTTTGAACGGCGCGGCGGTTTTTGTGTCGGTGTATTCCGTTGAGCCGATCGAGGCTTTCGCCGTGAAGGTGATCAGATCGGATGAGGTAAGCGCGCTTGAAACGGCGCCGTCAACGTTTACTGTGTTGCCGCAGTCGGCGCAGGTGTAGGAAAGCGTTGCTGTTCCGAAGCCGTCGCTCCAAGTCCACGAAGGTGTTGTGCCGGAAGCGATGGTTCCGTGCTCGCACTGTACGGTGGTAATGGTGATGGTGGTGTCCGCAGATACTTTTGTAATGCGGTAGGTGTTCGCAAGTCCCGTGTCGGCGGGGCCTTTGATGTTTTTATAGGTTCCCTCGGTCGCTGAAACGCTGCTGAGCGCGTAGCCGTCCTTTAGAACGATAGTGAAATTCACTTGTCCGTCGCCGGTGGAATCGGGCTCTCCGGTGGCACTGCTGCGCGATACGGTCGTTCCGTCCGCAGATACGGATTCGCTTTCGCCGGCGTAATCCTGCGTGTTATATACCGTGACAGAGCTTACGCCGCTGTCGCCGTCAAAGGTGACGGTGAAGCCCTCGTCGGCAACGGCTTCCTGATCTACCGAATGGTCGCAGGCCGCAACAGAAACGGCCGCGGGAACCGTTTGCTTTTCGGTTTCGCCGCATTTGGTGCAGGTGTAGGTTTTTATTCCGTTGGAGGTTACGCCTGAGTTCCAGGTGTGGCTCCAAGAGCCGCCCTTGCAAGCTGTTACGCTTGTCGCTGTGGCAAATGACGGCGCATTGGATGATACGGTTGACGGATAGGAAGCAAGAATATAATTGACATTCTTCGGGAGTGAATAGCTGAATACGACGCTGCCGCTGCTGCCTGCCTTTGTGTTGATGATCTTGCCGGAGGAGTAAGAGGTGGTGGAGGAAGCGTATTTTTGATTGCTGCCAAACCATCCGGACTGTGCCGAACCGTCGGCTCCTCTTGAGCCTGCCGCGAATACAGACGCGCCCTGAATGGAAATCGTGCCGTCGGCGTCGATGGGAGAATTGTCGCCGCCGGACTGCATACTGAACACAGCCTGAGTGCCGCCGTACAGGTACAGACCGCCGTTGGAATCAAGACCGTCGCCGTTGCAGTTGACGTACAGATCGCCGCCGTAAATATAGATGTTGTAGTTGCCTGCGGCGGATTGACCGCCGCCGGGGGTGTTTCCGCCGCCCGGATTAAAGCCGCCGCCGGGACCGCCGTGACCTCCGCCGGGATTGAAGGTGTTTCCGCCGCCGGCGCCGGGATCGGTGCCGCTGCTGCTGCCGCCTGCCGCGTTAACGCCGTCGTCGCTTGCGACAACATACTGACGGCCGGAATAGATGTAGATCGTGCCGCCTTCCAAGCCTTCGTAAGAGCTGTTGATGGTAATGTCCGGGTCGCGCTCGAAGCCGTTTTCGGAACCGATGGTCAAAGAGGTGTCCGCGTGCATTCCGTCGTCGCCTGTTTTGATCGAAAAAGTGCCGCCGGTCACGGTTGCGTACGCGTCGGAATGGAGAGCGTCGTCGCCTGTGTTGAGCGTAAAGGTGCCGCCCGTTATGTTGATTGACGGTTCAAGACCTGCTTCCTCGGCACGGTCGCCGGAAGCCTTCAAGCCCTTGCAGCTGTATTCGTTGGCAAGGGTGTCGTTCCACACGCTGTAGCCCTTCCAGGTTTGAATATCAAAGGTGCCGTTGTTGATATTCAGCGCGGCGTCCGCCTGGATGCCGTCGCCGTCCACATCTATGTCAAAGGTACCGCCGTTGATGGTGATCGTGCCCGCGGATTCGGTGTCGATCACCGTTCCCTCGGTTTCGTCAGTTGCATCGGGAGCGCTTTTTATGCCGTCGTTCACAGCCTTGATAACATAAGCGCCCTGATCAAAAACGATGCTGCCGTCACAGGCGATGCCGTTGTTGACCGCCGCGCCGGAGGTCGTCGCGCCGTAATACTTTGCGTTTCCGCCGACGTTGATAGTGCCGCTTTGGTTAAAGATGAGGGAAGCGGTCGCGCCGCCCTTGATTCCGTTTTTGGCGTTGGCGACGACGTTCAGATTGCCGTCGCCGCAGAAGGTGACGGTTGAGGCGCTTTTTACCTTGACAGCCGCGCCCTCAAACGCTTCGGCAACAGTTGCGTCGGAGGACGTTTCGTCAGCGGGATCCTCGTTGTCGGTCAGGGTGGAGGTTCCCGTTAGATGAATGTTGACCGTTGCCGATTTTTTTACGACGATCGGCGCTGTTGAGGACGAAGCAAGCGTCAGGTTATCCAAAATCAGCGTGACGTTGCTCAGCCCCTTGCTGACAACGACCGCGCCCTCGGAGCAGGAACCGCTGATGCGGTAAGTGCCCGCGGCGGTGATAGTAAGCGTTGTACCGTCAATGGCATAGCCGCTGCCGGCTGAGGTTTCCGAAATGCCGCTGTTTGAAAAGGTCAGCGCCGCGCTTTGTTCGGCTGTTGCGCCGACAGATGATGCGTCGGTTGTTGCGGCAGCCGCGCTGACCGTAACTGCGAGTACCAGCGAAAGCGCCAGCAGGATGGATAAGAATTTTTTTGTCATAAGTACACTCCTCTCGGTTTTTGATTTGTCGATAATCCGCACACGACAAAATCCTTTACGTCCTCATTATAGAAGAGAAACCTTAAAAAAAGATTGAATTTTTAAGATTTCTATAAATATTTTGCAGTTCAAAGTGAGCTTAATGATCCTTAAGCTTTACGGTGAACGAGGTGAGTCCGTTTTCGCATTTTACGCGGACAGATCCGTTGTAGCGCTGCGCCAGCGCCTGAACGATCGGCAAGCCCAAGCCGAAGCGGTTTTCGCTGCGGCTGCGCGCCTTGTCAACACGGTAGAAGCGGTCAAAGATTTTGTCCGTATCTTCTTCGGAAATCGGCTCTCCCTCGTTTTGCACGGTGATGACAACAGCGCTTTTTTGGCGTTTTACGGTCAGGCTGATATTGCCGTTCTTCGGCGTGTGCCTTATGGCGTTATCAAGCAGCGGCGAAATGATACTGTCTATATCGTATTCACTGCCGCGGAATGTGATCCCCGGCTCGATCTCGCTGTGCAGCGACAAGCCGTTTTCATAGGCGTGCGCTTCGAAAGCTGCCGCGCAGATCTCGGCGCGGTGCGACAGGTCAAAATCGGCGCAGGCCGTTCCGTTGTCGTCGCTTTCGGCACGCGAAAGGATCAACAGGCTGCCGACCAATTGCTCCATTCCGGCGGTTTCACGCTGAATATAACCCAGCCACTTGTTTTGTCCGACCTCCGATTCCAGGACCTCGGCGTTTGCCGCGATCACCGCCAAGGGTGTTTTCAGCTCGTGTGAGGTATCGGAGATAAACGCCTTTTGCTTTTGCTCGTTTTTTTCAACAGGCTCAAGTACGATTTTTGACACAAACAGCGAAATCAAAACGACGGTGATGATCCCAATTAAAAAGATAACGAGCGTCACGATGTTTGTGAGGACAAAGCTTTGATACAAGCTGTCGCTTCGCAGCAGCTTGACGACATAGTTTTGAGCGCCCTTCCTTTGAACGCGATAAAAAAATCCGTTTGTCACGCCGCTTCCCTCGTCTCCGCCCGCGACCTTTAACGCGGTTTCGGCGGCGCTTTTGTTGTCTGTTGTCTGAGAGCTGATGCTGCCGTCATTGATTTCAAACTCATACAGCACGCCGTAGTCCTTGGTTTTGTCATTGTCCGAATCGCCCATCGGCTTTTCGGGAGCGGCTTCGCGCGGCTCCGTTTTTTCGCGCTCCGTCATTTCGCCGCCGCTTTCCTCTCCGTCGTTTGACACCACCGAAAAGCGGTTCATCGTGTCGTTTGCGCTGCTCATAATGCCTGTGTAATTAAGATACAGGAACGCCGCCGAGATCAGCGCGATCAGCAAAAACATTGGTATTTTTATAAGCAGCTTCACACGCTTTTTAAGCTTTTTGATCATTTTTCTTCCTCCAGCTTATAACCTATTCCGCGAACGGCGGTGATTTTTGTTGTTGAACCGAGCAAGCGAAGCTTTTTGCGGAGAAACGAGATATACACCTCGATGTTGTTGTATTCCGCATCGCTGAAATAGCCCCAGATTTTCGTGAGGATATGCTCGCGCTCAACGACATTGCCCTTGTGCAGCACCAAAATTTCCATCACCTGATATTCCTTTGCGGTCAGCGCCAGCTTTCCGCTGCCGCAAAGCATTTCGGAATTTTTTGCGTCCATCATAATATCGCCGTAAGAGGGCATATCAACGCGTTCCACGCGGTTGACACGCCGCAGCACGGCATTAACACGCGCGATCAGCTCCCGGATGTGAAACGGCTTTGTGATGTAATCGTCGGCGCCATGCTCCAGACCGTTGAGCTTGTCCTCGATCTCGCCCTTTGCGGTCACCATGATAACGGGCGTATTTGCTGCGGCTTTAACGGAACGCAAAATCTCAAAACCGTTTTTGCGCGGCAGCATAACGTCCAAAATGATCAAATCATACACGCCGGACAAAGCCTCGTCCTCGCCGTTTACTCCGTCGGTCGTGATCGTTACCGTGAATTTTTCTTTTTCCAGCGCGGCTTTCATTGCATCGGCAAGGCTGAACTGATCCTCAACTACCAGAATATCCATATGCCATCTCCCCTTTTTTTACAGTATAAAAAGCCATGCTTAAAAACTCCTTAAATAAACGGTTTTTCCGGTCGGAATCAATTGACAGTCTGCTTATAAAGCTAAAGCTGTTTTATATATAACGCCATACGGACATAGCCCGACGTCAGCGACGGCAATGATCCCTCGACCGGGACGACCGAAACGGATTGCAAATGTGGGCGCTGAGAAACAAAAGACTTTAGATACCGATATAAAAAATATTGAAAAATTGCTAAAATTCGCTAAAAAATATAATATTATTTGTGCAAAGCAAAATATAGGGTAGATTCTTTCAAAAAAATATGGTATACTTTGCATAATTAAACAGCAAATGACTATGATTGCTGTTATGAACGGGAAAATTCAGCGCAAAGGAGGTTTTTTATGGATGGCAAGCAGTTTCGATTGACCGACGAAATCATGAGCGCGATCGAAGAGATCGGCAGGCATATGGCGCGCGGATTCTTCATTTACAAGGCAGAAGAGCCGTGGGGACTGGTTTATGCTAACCAAGCCGCGATAAAGGTGTTTGACTGCCGCACCGGGGACGAGTTCAAAAAAACGACCGAATGCAATTTTCAAAATATTATTCATCCCGATGACTATACCGATGTGTATGATTCGATGGCGTCGCAAATTGCAAAGAGCGACGACAATCAGTACGACGTTGAATACCGCATCATTAAGAGCGACGGCGAAGTGCGCTGGATCGGCGAAAGCGGCCACTATGCCGATACAGGGAAATACGGCAACGTTTACTATGCGTTCGTATCGGACATCACCGAGCAGCACGAGCTTGCGCGCTCCGACGCGGCGTTCCGTCAGGAGGTCATAAACGCTCTGTGCAGACCGTATAATACCGTGTGGGTGATCGATGATATTGAAAAGGAGACCTTCCAGCTGTATCGCGGAGATATTGCAGGAAAAACTATCCACTCCGCGGCAAACCGACAGGCGTTCGGGCTGTCATACACTGTCGCTAAGGAGAAGTATGTCGATTTGGTCGTTGCGCATCAGGACGACGCGCGTGTGCGGCGGGAGCTTGATTTGAAAAACATTGTGGAACAGCTGAACACGCACCCGATGTACAACGTAGTATATCTTCGCGAGATGGGCGACGGAACGCAGCATTATTTCCGTGTGGAGTGCGTCAGGATGGATATGCCCGACGGCAAGATTGGAATCGTTTGCGGTTTTAAGGACGTCGATGATGAGGTGTGCGAGAGCCTGGCGCTTCAGGAAGCGCTTAGGGAAGCCGAAAAAGCAAAAGAGGATAACCGCAAGCTGATCGAGGAGATCGAGTCTGCGGCGAACCTTGCGGAGCTGTTGGGCTCGGCGGCTTCGCTTATTTCCAGTACGCCCGCGATGAGCTTTTCGAAGGACGCCGAAACCGGAAAGTATATCGCCTGCAACCAGTCCTTTGCAGAGTATGCCCACAAGTCGTCTCCGGAAGAGGTCATCGGTCTGACTGATCCCGAAATCTTTGACGAAGAGACCGCCGCGCGTTTTATACAGGGCGACCGCGTGGCGATGAGCATGGACAAACCATATGTTTTCTTTGAGGAAGTTCCCGACACCGACGGAAAAGAGAACCGCAACCTGCAGACGACAAAAACCAAGTTTACGGATACGAGCGGCAGGCTGTGCCTGCTTGGAATGTGCGTTGATGTGACGAAGATGATGCATTTGCAGGCAGCCGAAACAAAGCAGCATGAGCTGGAGAATCGGTTGGTTTTGCAGCAAAAGCTGCTTGAAGAGGAGCTGGAACGCGACAGGCAGAATAAGATGATCACCGCGCTGGCGTCGGATTATCGCAGCGTGTACCACGTCGATCTGGATACAAACATCGCGACCTGCTATCGCGGCGACCCAGAGGACACCGACAAGCTGCCCGACGGCACAGCGTTTCCGTTTTATGAAAGATTTTTGTTCTACGCCAACAATTTTGTGGATGAAGAATACCGCGCGGACTTTATTGATTTCATTAATCCGGATAATATAAGAAAAAGGCTGCTGGACGAGCCGATAAGCGTTTTTCGCTATCTGGTAAAAAGAGGCGGCAGAGAATATTATGAGATGATCCGTATAGCGAGTGTACGCAACTCAGACTCGAACGAAGAACAAAACGTCCATGTGATCGGTCTGGGACTTACGGTCATCGACTCTGAAATGCGCCAGTCGCTGGCGCGCAGCAACGCGCTGAGCGAAGCGCTGGAATCGGCGAAGGAGGCAAACAAAGCCAAAACCGCGTTTCTCTCTAATATGAGCCATGAAATACGCACCCCGATGAACGCGATCATCGGTTTGAACAGCCTTGCGCTGCGCGACACGACGCTCAGCGATCAGACGCGCGAATATCTGAAAAAAATCGGCGAAAGCGCGCACCACCTGCTGGGCTTGATCAACGACATTCTTGATATGAGCCGTATTGAATCCGGCCGTATGGTGCTGCGTCGCGAGGAGTTCTCGTTCCGCGGGATGCTTGAACAGATCAACACGATGGTCATGGCGCAGTGTACCGAAAAGGGACTGGGATATGAATGCAAAATGATCGGCGGTGTGAACGACTATTATATCGGCGACGATATGAAGCTTAAACAGGTGCTGATCAATATTTTGAGCAACGCAATCAAATTTACGGAGTCTCCCGGCAGCGTTACGCTGACGGTAGAGCGAACGAATGTGTACCAGGGGCAGTCTACGCTGAAGTTTTCGATCAAGGATACCGGCGTTGGAATGGATCCTGAATTTCTGCCTAAGGTTTTCGACACCTTTACACAGGAGGACAGCAGCCGAAGAAACAAGTACGGCAGCACAGGCTTGGGTATGGCGATCACCAAAAACATCGTCCGGCTGATGAACGGCAAGATCTCGGTCAGCTCCGAAAAGGGCGTCGGCACGGAGTTTACCGTTGTTGTTACACTGAGAAACAGCAACCACCAAAGCTTGTCGGAATGCTATTTTAATCCCTCAGAGTTGTCGGTGCTGATTGTGGACAACGAGGAGATTGCCGCCGAGCACGCCCGGCTTGCGCTGGATGAAGTCGGCATAAAGGCAGACGCCTGCTTCAACGGCAAAGAAGCGCTGCATATGCTAAAGGTGAATTATACAAAGCATGAGCCGTATAATTTGGTTCTGCTTGACTGCAATATGCCCGGTATGAGCGGCGTTGAAACTGCCAAAAAGCTTCGCAAGCGTTATGACAAAGAAACGACGGTCGTCATTATGACCTATGTCGACGTGGACGAGATCACGGATGAGGCGCGGAAATGCGGCGTTGACAGCTTTTTGGCAAAACCGTTTTTTGCGTCGAACGTTATCGACGAGTTTGAGCGCATCGCCTGTAAAAACCAAATGTCGGTATTCAAAGAGAAAAAGCGCGCCAAGCTGGAAGGCAGGCATATTTTGATGGCGGAGGATGTGTTCATCAACGCCGAGATCATCAAAGAGCTGCTTAGCCTGCGCGGATGTATTATTGAACACGCCAAAAACGGCAAAGAGGCGTTTGACCTTTTTGCAAGAAGCGAAAAAGGCGAATACGACGCGATTTTAATGGATATTCGTATGCCGGAAATGGACGGCTTGGCGGCGACAGCGGCGATCCGTATGCTGGATCATCCGGACGCGCAAACGATCCCGATTATCGCGATGACCGCCAACGCCTTTGATGAAGACGTGCAGCGTTCGCTGCAGGTAGGAATGAACGCCCATTTGTCAAAGCCGGTCGAGCCGGAGCGCCTGTATGTTACGCTGGAGGAGCTGATTTGGGAGGCGGAGCACCATAAGACAAAGCCTGATGAAGATGATATTACATAAATAACAGCCAAAACATATTGTTTTACCTTGATGATTTATCGTAATAGTATTAAAACGCTGCACTCGGCAGAATTGCCGGATGCAGCGTTTTGTTTTGTTAAGTTTTTTAATTGGCGGAAGCGTTTTCGGCGCGAATATCATTTTTATAGGTTTCTTGGTCTGTCAATATTCAGTTTAATTCCTGCAAGATTTTTGCGCTGATGTCTTTGGTGACCGAAAAAGTTGTTTCGGAGGAATAGTTGCTCATTATCGAAAGGAACAGCTGCTTTTGCGGCGAATAGATGACGTAGGAGAAAAATCGCGGAAACGCACCGCTGTGCAAATATAAAGTGCCGCCGGGACTTTCCAATATCATCAGTCCGTAGCCGTACGACGTTCCGTCGCCGCATTCGGCGTATTTTTCGGTCATTTTTTGAAGCGATTCAGGTGCTAATATCTTTCCGCCGTGAAGGGCGATAGTCCACTTGTACAAATCCTTCGGGCTTGCCATAATATCGCCGCTTCCGAAGGAAACGCCGGGATAACCGTAGACTTCACTTAACATACCGATGTTGCGATAGCCCTTTGCGACCGTTGCGGCGCTTACGTCATAATTTTCGTCAAAGCCTGCGGTGGTCATTTCAAGCGGCTCAAAAAAGTTCGTTTTCAAAAATTCAAAATATGTTTTTTTCGACACCTGTTCGATTATTTCGCCGAGAAGAAAGTAATTTGAATTTGAGTAGCTGAAGCGCTCGCCCTGCTTAAACAACAGGCTTTGCGAGCAGATCCACGTTCTGATCGCGTCGCGGTTTTCCTGCGCGGTGTTATCTTCCTCAACGCCGTCGATGGATATTTGAGAATCGCTTTGTATCTCGTTGCCGTCTTTATCATATTCGCGCACAAAATCGGGGATCCCGCTCTGCATTGACAGAAGATTGCGGATCGTGACTTCCACGCCTGCCGTGTAATCGGGAAAGTATTTTGACAGCGTATCGTCAAGGCTCATTTTATTTTCTTCGCACAGTTTTAAGATCGCCGCGGCGGTGAATTGCTTTGTTACGGAAGCAACATGGTACACAACGTCCGCGCTGTTGTCAATGTTTTCCTTTTTATTTGCTTTGCCCGTACCGCCGGAATAGATTTCATCGCCTTTGTAAACCGCATATCCGGCTCCCTTGAAGTCGTGGCTTTGGAAGCTTTCCTCAAAAATTTCATTCGCTTTGGCTTGAAGATCGGATTCCGCTGCGGCTGACGTTTCGGCAACGGGCTCCTGCTTGTTTTCGCTGCCGGTTTCGGCGCAGGCTGTAAATATCAAAGCTGTCAGTGTTGCTGTCATAATGATCGAAATGATGCGTTTCATTGAAATCTCTCCTTAAATAACCCGGAATGTGTTGTCAACAGTTTATCATATTCTTTTTTTGATAGCAAGAATTTTTAATACAATAATCGGCGGCGGGATGAAGCGGTTTTTGCCGCTGTCTATCATTTGCGAAGCTTATCGTTTTGATATTGCTCCTGTATTCCCGGTTCACTGAACGCATTTGCAAAACAGCCTATTCAAACGCCAATCTTTTTTATGAAAGTGCGCAATAATTTTTCAATACTGTTGATTTTTATTGTGCGATATATTATGATATAGGAAGAGTTTAGCAATTTAGTGCTATTAAAGGAGTGAGATATATGAAACTGAAAAGAATGCTTCGGGGGATCACCGCGACGGTGCTTAGCGCGGCGATGCTTCTGCCGGCAACGGTCACGGCTTTTGCGGCGCAGTCACAGTTGAATGCTGAGCGGCTGGGCGATTACGCAACCCTGAAAGCAGCGTTTCTTGACAGCGATGATATGCCGGCGGAGCTGTTTCCGCACGGCGTTGTTTCGATCGCGCAGGGAAGCACCGATATGCGAATGAACAAGCTGTATGAGATCGACTTGTTCCGTCAGGGCGGCACTGCCGGAGAAGCAAGCGTGATGCTGAGCACGATCGACCTTACCGCGGCTTACGGCAAGGATTATGAGCTGCGCCTGAGCAGCGATATGTCCGTTCCTGCGGAAAAGGGCGAAGCCGGGCTGTATTTTGCCCGCACCGGCATTCCTTACATTCCGGTGGAAACGCAGTCCGAGCAGGCGATCTCCGATGCGCAGACGGCAGAGGAAATGATGCAGTCGTTCATCGACACCAACGACAACGCGGCTGATTCGCTTCCGCATTCCGCCGACGTGAACCTGACCTTTGCCGACGGCGAAAACCACAAGACGGTGTATATCCGCACCTTTATGCCGGAATACGCCACCGACGACCGCGACTTTATGCTGACCGTTTCCCATCCCGAAAACTGCGGCGTGGGCGAAGGCGCAATGGCTGTGTTCAGCATAAAAGAGGAACGCGAAAAACCCGGCGTTACCGTAAGCGCCGAGAATGTGGAGGTCAATCCCGAAAGCGGCACGGCGTATGTGCCTGTCAAGCGCAGCGGCAACCTTGGCGGCTTTACCTCCTTTACCGTCGCCACCAAAGAGGGCAGCGCGACCAACGACGCTTTTGTGCCGGTTGACAGCACCCTGCGCTTTATGCCGAACGTGGAGGAGCTTTTGGTGCCCGTTTCGCTTAAAAGCGGCGCGAAGGACGGCGACAGCTTTTCTGTTTCGCTGGGCGGCTTTGACAGCAATGTTTCGGTGCAGCAGGCAAGCGCGACAATCACCTTTAACAAAGACAAGGAGATCGCCGCTGTGGGCGCCGACTCCAAAAAATACAACACCAAGCACACATACCGCTACGGCTCCGAACGCCGCTATGAATTTGTCGATTTGTCCTCGATGAAGCGTGACATCTGCTTCGGCAGCACCAGCAAATTCAACTATGGAATGTATGACGGCAACAAATACAAAATGGATCGCAGCTTCAAAGGTCTGGGCGAAGAAGCTTTCACGGTGAGAACAGCGGAAACCATAAACTTTGCGGGCGTTAAGAGCGTATTTGTGCCTTACGTCGTCCGCAACGGCTACGGCTCCGATATGGGCGGCGTTGTGGTGGCGCCTAGCAACCAGCTTTCCGAATACGACAGCGCCGGCGACAAATTCCTGAAAAACAGCAAAAAGGGCAGCATCGGCACGCTTGACCTTTCCGTGAGCAACGGCGCTCATTCAATTGAGTTCGATGTAAAGTCCCAAAATCAGGAAAAGGGACAGTACCTTTATTTGGTGCTGTACGCCAGCACGGGCTTTGGCGGTCCGCGCTATGACCTAGATATGCAGGAGGGCAGCACCACCAAGTGCCTGCGCCTGAATTTGCAGGAATACAAGGTCACGATGCTCGACCCGCCGCCGGTGAAGTTGCTCAAAGACGGCGTTGAGGTGGAGGAAAAGCTCGTTAAGAACGCCACCTTCAGCAATCCGGGCTCCGATACCGGCGCGCAGACCACCGAGGCATCCTTCTACCGCTTTGACTCCACGACCTTTTCCGCCTCATTTGACAGCAAGTACGGCACTCCGGTGTTGAAGGGAATTTACATATGCAAACCCGGCGACGCCTCCAAACATTCGGCGCTGATCCCGCTTGCAAAGGACGGCACATATACCCTCACGCCCGAGGAGATCATCAAAAACAAGGATTATATCGACAAAAACCGCTTTTCCATTCAGCCTGTCTATGAATTTACGCCCGTCACCTTCAAGGTGGAGAGCTATGAGGACAAGGAAAACGGCGTGAAATTCACCGCCGACAACAGCAAGTTCGAGGGCACCTATTACGTAAACGGCGCCGTTTACGGCACCCTGAAATGGACAAAGCCCTCGCGCCAGGGTAACGCCTACCTTATGGGCGACGAGGTGAAATTCACCTTTACGCCGCAAAGCGCAGGCGGCAGCTACAAAATGACCTACGCTTCGCGCGCTGCCAAATACGAAAAGGGACTTGCGACGGCAAAGGAGATCACAGAAGAGGGCAGCGTGCTGATACGCGACAATTTTGAATCCGTCACGCCGCGCCTGAGCAACGTTCAGGTGAAGCCGCGGCTGGTGGTATCACATCCCGAACGCGGCAGCTTTTCGGGCAAGGGCAGCAAGTTTGCGACCGCCAACACCGACGGCACCGTGACCGTTACCGGCTACACCAACGAGAGCGGCGACGTGAATTTCAGCGAGTTTGCGGTCGGCAGACAGGTAGTGCTCCGCGCCGAGTCGAAAACCAACGCCTATCCGGTGTGGACTTATGAGGACGCCGCGACCCACCAAACCAAAACCTTCCGCGGCAACGAGTTTTTCTTCTATGTGCAGAACCCCTTTATGAACAGCGACAATCTGGTGAAGCTCGATTTTGTTGAGCCGGAAAAGGGCGCTTCCATGACGACCATCAATTTGACCGGCAAGATCACCGCGCTGAAAAGCACCATTCTGCACCCGGCAACGCCTTCCACCACCGTTAAGGAGCCCGCCGCCAACGCGGTCATCTACATTGACAGCCAGATGGCGACGGCTGACGCGCAGGGCAACTTTACCGTGCAGTACGAAAACGGCGCGCTGCCCGGAACCATGACAAACTATCCCTTCAGAGTGGTGAGCAAGGACGGCAATATCGACGAAGTTCACCGCGCAAGGGTATTCTATGACGGCAACTACTATCTGTGCGACGTAGCCCTGAAAGCCGGAAAGAACGCGAAATCGGCGGAAGCCTCCGTCGTCCTTGATCCCGGCACAGCGCAGGGCGTCCGTCCTACCGGAACCTCCGCCTACAGCCCGTCAAAGGGCTCTTACGGCGATACCGTGACCTTGGTTGAGGACACCGCCGTGACCTTTACCGTCAACTTTGACGCGAGCGGCGCCGAAAAGGACAAGCCTCTCAATCTCGCCCGCTGGACGGTGGTTTCTCCCAAGGGCATCGAGCGGCTGAGCAAGGACACCGCCATTGAAAGCGGCGCGGTGCAGGCAAAGCTAACCCACGCCTTTGCGGGACAGGCGATGCAGGGCGACCGCATTTACATTGAATTCTACTACAAAAATCCGAACAAAAACGAATACCGCTCCTACGGCAAGTATGAGCTGGGCTATACCTTTGTCAAGCCCAACGTCGAAAAGGTCATCACCTATATGCCCGACCTCGGTACGCTTGATCCCTCACGCGTGACGCCGAAGGTGCCGGGCTTGGGTTCGCTGACTCCGCTGATCTCGCTTGCGGGCTTTACTCCGGTGTTTAACGACACAGCCACCGGACAAAAGGATCCCGTTTCAAAGCGCGATATTTATGTGCTGCAGATCGGCGTGCAGTTCGGCGCCTCTTGGAAAAAAGGCCCCGGAGACAAAACCGGCAAATGGGGCGTGGCTTCGCTTGAAAAGCAGATGAAGGCGCTCAGCGATAACCTTGCAAAGACAAAGCCCTCAGACAAGCCGTTCCAGAGCATGGGCATGACCACCAAGATCTCGCTTTCGGCTTCGTTCTCATACCAGCTCAACTACTATGTGAGCGCAAGCGGCGCAAAGCATTATGTCAACACCGCGTTTGCCTTTGGCGGCAACGGCGGACTGCACATCACCAAGCCGTTCTTGGTTTACGGCTGGCCGTTCTTCGCCTATTTTGACTTCTCGCTGAAAAACACCGGCTACATCATCAACGTTCCCAATAACAATACGCCGGGCTATTGGACGAGCGACAACCTGCACGACGGCGACAACTACAAAACCTACGGCGGTCTGCGCCAGCAAACCACCATGGAGGTCGGCTTGGGCACCGGCTTTGACGGCGTGCTTTCGGCAGGCGGCAACTTCAATTTGCAGTTTGTCTGGGATCTGCTCGGCTACGATTCCAGCAAGGTCACCCTTAGCCTCAACGGCGGCGTGTTCGCGCAGGCGCTGACGCATAAGATCGGCAAGAGCTGGAAGCTGCGCTCATGGCTGCTCTACGACTACAAAAAGGCGAAAAAAGATCCCGCAGCCGTCGGCGCGGAGCAAATCAGCGACCTGACCGGCGAATGGCTTAACAGCCTGACGCTCGGCGATCTGGTGTTTGACGAATCCGAGATCAAAACCGACAACTCCGTCGGCGCCGCCGTGCTCGACAGCAAGGAAATCTATGACGAGATAAACTCCGCGCACATCAACCCGTGTATCGAGCAAATCAGCGCCAACGAATATTTGATCGCCACCGTTTACAACACCGGCAC
The DNA here is from genome assembly GCA_045129995.1 of Ruminococcus sp. GTDB lineage: Bacteria > Bacillota > Clostridia > Oscillospirales > Acutalibacteraceae > Ruminococcoides. The sequence continues at coordinate 22,592 of JBGUOX010000017.1, forward strand.
GCGCAAAAACGCCCTGCGCTGCTATATTTACAACACCGCGACCGATACCGTCACCTATGCCAAAAACCTCACCGACGCGTATCAGCCTGCCGACAATACGGAAAAGGCGGAATTTGACAAGTGCGCCGACTTGGTTGACGAGGTGACTTTGACCGACTGCGGCGACAAGATCTTCCTTTGCTGGAACAGTATTCAGTTTAAATCAAACGAGGAAGTGACAATAGCGGACGCCTTCCGCAATGTAAAGATTTCCGGGATTTTCTTTGACAAGGCAACAAAGAGCTTTGAGAATTTCGACGTTATCGAGAGCGACGAGGATTCCTACAACTACTATCTTAAAACCGCCTACAACCCGAACACAAACGTGATCAGCGTGTTTTATGAGACCGTTGACGCTTCCTCGCTGACAGACGAAACCAAGCTCACCGAGCTCAATGAGCTTGCCGCTTCCATCCAAACTTCGCAGCTGTTATTGCGGCAAAAGCCGGAGTTTACCCTGCCGGTCACGCTTGCCGACAAGGTGAACACAGTGTCTGATTTCGATGTGAGCGACTACGGCAACAACATCGTCCTCTCCTATATCGGCGGCGACGTCAACGGTATGATCATCAACGACATGGATGAGAGCGACGACCCGACCGACGCCACCGAAAACTATATGTATCTAAACGAGTATTCGCTGCAAAACTATAACGCGCAAACAGACACGGTGGAGGTCAAAGAAGAATCTTCCCTGCTGATCGCGGATCAGACGCACATTACCGCCAACCCGGAATTTGTTTACCTTGACGACGGCACCAACAGCAATTTGCTGCTGTTCTACAAGTGCGACGGCAAATACGGTTATCAGAATATAGACAACCTTTATCTGCAAAACACCGTCGTTAACAGCATGGGCATCGAGGCGATACGCAACGATTTGATGACGCCCACCTACATCACCTATGACGACGACCAAAACGTGAACAGCGATTTGAAGGTGTTCCCATCAAGCAACGGCTTGTTTGCCCTTTGGACGTCCACCGAGGGTTCGCAGCAACAGATTTGGGGCAGAGATTTCTTCCTGGACGAGGTTACCACCGTCACCGAAACCGCTGTTCTTGACGACAAGGGCAACATGCGGACCGACGAAACCGGCAAGCCCGTTACCGAGCAGCTTGACGCGCCGTGTATCCTGCTCGACGGCGAATGGGGCGGCAAAACCAAGCTGACGACCGGCGGCGTTGCAGGCACCGATCAAGGTCACTTTAAAGACTGCTTTGACGCCGAATCGATAGACGGCAATCACATTCTTACCGTTTACAACGCCTTTGACTACGACTACGGCGACGAGGAGCTGGGCGAGACCATTAACACCGTCAACAACCGGCTTGTGATCGCGGAATACGACATTTCTCCATCTTATCAGCCGCGCAGCGAAAGCGACGCAGGTATTTCCGTTTCGGAGGACTTGCCCGGCGGCGGAGAAACCATTGATGTGACCGCATACGCCACCAACACCGGCTTTAAAACCGGCACCGACGTGACCGTAACGCTGTATGACGGCAACGAATATGTGGATTCCGTCATCTACGATTTTTGGGAAGCGGAGGAAACCATTGAGGAAACCTTCCAATACACCCTGCCGGAAGACAAGAATCCGCAGGACGTCAGCCTGCACTTTGAGGTGGAACAGGATGGCGTTCAGATATTCGTCAGCAACGATTATAATTTGGCTAAGTCGCACCGCCTGCTGCTTCACAACGCGCACATCACGCCCGTTGACTACATAACCGGCGACGGCGACGCGGCGGTTTATGCGGTGAACGCCGAGCTGTACAACTCCGGCAACGACCGCTATGAGGGCGGCGGCGAGGTGAACTTTGTCTACAAGGATCTGGCGGTGATCGCGCAGAATGTAAATCCCATTGTGGACGAAAAAACCGACGATCCGTTCTACACCAACTACGGCGGCGAAACTATTCCTGCCCTGGAGCCCGGCGAAAGCGTTGAGGTCTGCTTTATCTCAAATGATATTCCCGAAGAAATCTTCGACCGCTACAACACCGCCACCGCAAACCTGATGCTGGTGCTGACGCCGGCCGATCAGGTTGGATGGCAGGAGATCAAGGGCGACGACGAATATGTATTCTACGACGAGCTCAGCGTAGGTCAATTCGAGAAACCGGAGGAAGAAGCGGTCGGCGAGCTGACTGCCGAGGATATTACCGTTCCCGTGGGCTTTGCAACATCTGTTGACGCGCTGACCGATTCGTTCTTTGCCGACGCAGAGATCACCTGTCAGTCCGCAGACGAAAGCATTGCCGAGGTCGATGAAAACGGCGTGGTAAAGGGCGTTTCCGTTGGCGAAACCACCATCACCCTCACCTGCGGCGAAGCGTCAGTGACGGTCAAGGTCACGGTGACGCCGCCTGTGCTCGGCGACCCGGACGGAGACGGCAGGATAACCGTTAATGACGTGACGATGATCCAGATGTACTGCGCCGAGATGATCGACGCGACCGAGGCGCAAAAGAAGCAGATGGACATCAACGGCGACGGAAAAATCTCCATTTTGGATGCAACCATGCTGCAGCGCTACCTTGCGGAATATCTGTATACCTTCTAAGCTTAGCCTTTATTGAGTTAATAAGAGGCTGTCGCAAATCGAAAGATTTTGCGGCAGCCTCTCCTGTTTTTATTTGATCATTCTATATTCCTTATTGCTTCCCCAATACAACATCATATTCCGCGAGATACCTTTGCAGCAGCGTTGCGTCGTCGATGGTAACACTGCCGTCGCCGTTGGCATCGCCGAGCTTCACCGCGACGATGTTCGCGATCGTGACGGACGCCGCAGCGATAAATAAGGGCTTGGCTGTTTTAATGTATTAATGCTTCCCCAACTGAACGTCATACTCCGCAAGGTACATTTGGAGCAGGGTGGCGTCGACTATCGTCACTTCGCCGTCGCAGTTTGCGTCGGCTGCGATCAGGGCGTCGCCGGTCAGAAAATCGAGCTCGGCGACGTGGCGTTGGATTGCGGTAACATCACTAACGGTGATGCGACCGTCGAGATTGGTATCGCCTATGAGCATGTCTGTGGATTCGGAACCGATATGATGATACTCCGTACCCTCGATCCACCATTTGAAATCGTCACAGAGTTCTTCGTGCTCGACCTTTTGCAGAGCGTCCTCGTCTACGCCCTCGGCAAGAGCACCGATATAGTATTTCACGCTGCCGTAGGTGATGGTGTTGTCATCGCTGATACTGTATAAATTATAGTCAAAATCGTAAAAGTAACGGTTGCTCGCCTGATCCTGATACAACGACCTCGGCAGCGCTTCTGCAGAACCGGTAATGGTGTAATCAACGGGCTGATCCTCCAACACGATGGTATAGCCGGCGGCCTCTATTTCTTCCATGCTGTCGTAAGGGGGATCGCCGATGTACAGTTGACCTTCGTCGTAGTGTGAATAGTAGCGTCCCTTGTCCTCGCGCCAATCAAGCTCTTCGACCATATATTGTGTGCTTCCGGAATCCCAATTCCAAACCTCCGCGCCGTATTCATTTCCGTGCTTGTCAATCAGCAGGATCGCCTCGGTACTGTAATTCTCATATTTATAGTTGGTATCGATATACTGCACTTCGACTCGCTGACCGCTCGTTTCATCTGTCACGATGGTATAGCCCTTCGCTTCCAATTCTTCCGCAGTTTTATATTTCTCAACTGCGGTGCGTTCCGCAACATAGAGCTGCTCGTCCTCGTCCCAGTTCGCGCTGTAAAGATAGTAGCTATTGATTTCGTTCAGTTCGTTGCCATACGGAATCGTCCATCCGGGAGTGCCGATATAAACAGTGCCGGGGTCGCCGTCTTTGATGAACTTAACGCCGCGATAGCCGCGGTTTGCTACACGGTAATCCGACGTATAGCGGATCTTTTTGGGCTGCGGTGCTATCACATAGTCGTATCCCGCATTAAATTCCTCCTGCGTCAAAATGATATAATCGCCGTGTTCTTTGGTAAACTCAGGATCTGGCATATCAATATCGAACGGCGACTGAATATATTTGGTAACACACAGGCGGGGTTCATAGCCGCTTCCGGTATTGAACTCGATCTCCTCTACCGCGTAGATACCGTCGGGATCGGTTTTTGATATGACGCGCTTGCCGCGCTGATATACATGATCCGGGTTTTCGAGCCATAACGCGTTGACCGTTTCGGAGATCTTTTCCACTCTGCGCTCGAACTTTGCCTCGGGGATCGCCTTGCCGCCCACAGTAATTGCCGGGTCGGCATAGGTCGAATTGATATTCACGACGTTCTGAGGAAATTCCTCGTCCTCATACGCCGAAGCGTACAGATGAACCGTTACGGAAGGCGCGATATCGAGGTGCGTCAGGCTGTCGCCGTCGCTGTAAAACTCAATCGCTTCGGAATAAGTTTTTTCCTTATTGAGCGTCAGAGTACCGGTACCGGTGATGTTCAGGCTTGTGCTGTACTTACCGGAAAAGTTGAACACGGTAATCTTTGTCAATTCGCATTCGCCCTTGACGCAAAGCCTGAAGTCATCGCCCATGTAATAGATACCGAGATTATCGGTCAGCTTGACATGATCAAGGGTCAGGGTATTTGTCGGCTTGTCATAGGTCGCGCCGGGGACTACCTCGTTGTCGGTGACGATCGGACTTGACTCCATCATCATGTTTTCGCGGTAATAGACCAAACGCTCTACACGATTTCCTACGCTGCCGCCGACGAATGAGATCATCGGACCGCCGGTCATCCAATAATATCCGTCCCAAGGACCTGTTGTGGGCGCCGGCTGATCGTTTTCGGCGGCAAACGCCGAAACACCGCATACACTCATCAGCAACGCCGCTGTCAAAATGATAGCTAATAGTTTTTTCATACTTTTCTCTCCTTTGCATTGAAAACAGCCGAAGCATCGGCAGGATATAATATCATTAAATTAACTATACCACAAGTCTGATTCAAATTCAGCAAGAAACCGTATTAGTCCGTGACTTAAAAGAACATGGTGAATGGATATAATTGACAGCTACGGCGACAAATTATACAATAGGTGTTACAGAACAATAAAAGGAGCTGCTATCATGAGCTTTTGCAGTAAATTCAACGAATATCTGTCACTCTTGGAAATCACTTACCCACAGTTTGCGCGTTACAGCGGTCTGAGCGTCAGTGCAGTTCGACGTTACAAAAACGGCGAGAGTGAACCTGCTCCCGACAGTGAACAATTCAACAAACTGACAAACGCTTTTTTTCGGCTTGCCCGTAAAAAAGGCTTCGAGCTAAGCGAGGAGGAGATCCGCGAAAAACTGCAAGGCTCTCTGAAAAACAGCCTCAATATCAGCTATGAAACATATGTAACAAATCTCAATACGCTGATAAATGCGTTAGATATACGCGTTTCCGTTCTTGCGAAGGCATTGTCCTTCGATTCATCCTATATCTCAAAAATACTCGCGGGTCAGCGCAAGCCCCGGCGCGTCTCTGATTTTACCCAAAGTATCGGCTCATTCATTTCACGCGTATGTATAGACGAACAGCAGCTCACAGCGCTTTCGCAGCTGCTTAACTGCGATGCCGAACAATTAGATTCACCCAGAGCGATCTCCGGTGCCGTGACCAACTGGCTGGGCAACAACACTGTAGTCGCAGAAAAAGACCCGATCGAGAACTTTCTTGATAAGCTCGAGGACTTTAATCTGGACGAATATATCAACGTCATCCATTTCAATGACATCAAGTTGCCGACCGCACCGTTCCTCCTGCCCACAAGCAAAACCTACACGACGATCGAAGGGATGAAAAAATGCGAGCTTGATTTCATCAAGGCTACCGTTCTTTCAAAATCGAAGAAGGACGTGATACTATACAGCGATATGCCGCTGGAGGAGATGGCAAAGGACGAAGATTTTGCGAAAAAATGGATGTTCGGCATGGCAATGCTGCTCAAAAAAGGCCTGCACCTGCACTTTATACACAATGTATACCGCCCGTTTCAGGAGATGATGCTCGGTCTGGAGGGCAATATTCCAATGTACATGACAGGTCAGATTTCGCCGTATTATCTTCCGGCGCCGACGAACGCGGTATTTACTCATATCATCAAGGTCTCGGGAGCCGCCGCGCTGGAGGGCTGCGCGATCGCGGGACATCAGACAAAGGGCGAATATGTGCTGACCAAATCCGATGAGCGTATCCGTTTTATCCGCGAAAAGGCGGAGGACTTGCTGAAAAAGGCAAAGCCGCTGATGGATATTTACCGCAGTGACCGCAAGGTTGAGTATCGGGCGGCAATGAAACAGTCGTGGAAAACCGGCGACCGTCTAACCGTTTCATCCGCTCTGCCCATTTTCACGTTACCAAAGGAAGCGCTGAGGGAGATTCTCACGCGCAACAAGCTCGATGGATCCGAGGTAAGGGAAATCGAAGAATTCCGCGCCGATTATCTCGCTATGGTGTGCGAATTTCTGAAAAACAACAAGCTGGCTGTCGTTCTTCCCGAACCCTCAAAGGAACAATTTGAAGCTGCGCCGATCCAACTTGCGCTGTCAGAAATGTTCTGTGAAACAGATGTGCCGTATACCTATGAGGAATATACCGCGCATTTGCAGGCAACAAAATATTTTGCGGTTCAGCATCCGAATCTCACAGTAAAAACCGACAGCAGCCCTGCGTTCCGCAATATCACCTACTCCGTGATTCATGCAGATACGGTTATCGTTTCAAAAAACAAGTATCCGACCATTCATTTCGTCATCCATCACAAAAAGATGGTGCAGGCATTCAGAAATTTTACGCCCCCGCTTCGATAATTAA
>JBGUOX010000018.1:0-20552 GCA_045129995.1 Ruminococcus sp.
TTTTTCAAAAATATTTCAAAAAAATACCCCGTACCCATGTTTGAGTACGAGGTATATCTTTTTGAGTGCTAGCTTAATGACATTGGCGCGAGCACGCCTCTTTTTCTTTTTGCCGATTTTCGGGAGCAAGCGTCCTTGCGCATTTTCATTGACAGGCAGCTTTGACTCCCGCCGTTGATGATGCTGTGATCAGGCAGCACGCTTCCAAAGGCGGGAGAAAGCGTCCGCGACGCGCATTGTAATCAAATTGTTATAGCTTTCGGCGCGAAAAGATGATATAATGATTTGTAATAAAGGAGGTAATTATTATGGATAACCGTTTGAACGCTAACCAAACCGCATCGGAGCCGCCGAAAACCTTTTTTCGCTCAAACCCCGTGATGAACCGGCTGAACAAGGTTGACGCTGTTCCAACCGACGTCAAACCGGTAAGCTACGAAAGGATCGCGGTGAAAACCGCTTGGTTTTTGCTGGTGACGATGGTGGGAATAATGGGTTATTTGCTGCTGTCGAGCTTTGTTTTTTCAGCCGATACCGATGTGCTTGAGTTCACCTATAACAATCTTAAGGTAAGCGCGTCAAAGATAGCTCTGCTGGCAGCCGGCGGCGCGGTACTTATCGCTATCGTCACGCAGCTGATGGCGGCGTTTATGCCGCGCACCATTCCGGTGACGGGCACGATCTATTCGCTTAGCCAAGGGTTTATTATTTCGTTTACCGTTTTCAGCCTGCTGAAAGGATATGAATATCTCGGACTGCTGGCGCTTGTTATTACCATTGTGGTGGTTATGACTATGGCGCTGCTGTATATCAAGAGGATCATTAAGGTGAGCAAAAAGTTTGTGATGATAATCACAACGTTATTTGCTTCGATGGTGGGCATTTCCCTGCTGTCCTTCTTTGGGTATTTGATCCCCTTTACCAGACCGTTCGTAAGCTCGATCATGGGCAACTTCGGCGTTTCGGTTACGCTGACCGTCGCTTCGATCGTGCTTGCCTGCCTGTTTTTGATCTCCGATTTTGCGGTGATCGAACACGTTGTAGAGAACAAGCTGCCTGCAAAATATGAGTGGATGGCTTCGTTCGGACTTGTGTTCACCGTGCTTTGGATCTATGTTAAGATACTTGATCTGCTCGTCAAGATCGTCGGCAAAAATTCTAAAAGTTAAGCGAGGCGTATTCTTTGTTAGAAGAATTTGATTTTGACTTTTCAAGTCCCGGAGCGACGGCGTTTTCCGTTTTCCTGATTATCGTTACGATAATGGTGATAATCGCCGAATGGCGTATCCTCACCAAGGCAGGTGAAAAGGGCTGGAAGTCGCTGATACCTTTCTACAATATTTATATTTCGCACCACATTGTCGGAATGAAGCATTTTTGGTTCGTTCTGGAGATCATCGTGTGGTCGATCGAACTTGTGCTGACGATCCTTGAGCCCGTACCCGACTGGGCAGAGCTCGCGTTCGGCATTCCGACTGCCTTGATCACGCTGATTTCCGCGCTGATACACATCAACCTGCTGTGCAACTACTTTGGCAAGGGATCCTGGTATAAGATCTGTATGATATTTGTGCCGGAGGTCATAATGATGATCATTGCTTTCGGCAAGGCGGAATACACCAAGCCTGCCGCGCACTGATATTTGCGTAGGCAGGGCTTTTGACAAGCCGGAATTTTTTTCGGCATAACTTCCTGAACGCATAGCGGCGGACGGCACCACAGGCTGTCCGCCGTTTTTGTTTTGACGGATATTGTAATGGACGGAAAAATATGCTATGATGAATGGTATAAAAGGAGGTATGCGATATGTTAGCTATCGGCACACAGGCGCCGGATTTTACCCTGCCCGACCAAAACGGAGCGCTTCATTCTTTGGAGAATTACAGAGGTCAAACCGTGATCCTTTACTTTTATCCCAGAGATAACACACCCGGTTGCACCAAGCAGGCTTGCTCGTTTGGCGAGCTGTATCCTCAGTTTCGCGAAAAGGGCGCGGTCGTGCTGGGCGTCAGCAAGGATTCCGTCGCGTCGCACAAAAGATTTGAGGAGAAGTTCGGCTTGCCGTTTACGCTTTTGTCAGACGAAAACAAGGAAGTGATCCAAGCGTATGACGTTTGGAAGGAAAAGAAAAATTACGGCAAGGTGAGTATGGGCGTGGTGCGCACAACATATTTGATCGACAAAAACGGCGTGATCGTTAAGGCGTTTGACAAGGTGAAGGCGGCGGACAATCCGGCGCAGATGCTGGGCGCGCTTGAATAAGTTTAGCGCAAACCGACAGTACGGTAAGGTCGAGGTGATGATGTGATATATATCGGCAACCACGTTTCGGTGTCGAAGGGATATGCCGCGATGGGAAGTCACGCTCTTTCGCTGGGCGGCGACACCTTCGCGTTTTTTCCGCGCAATCCGCGCGGCGGCAGATCCAAGGATGTTTCGGACGATGATATACGCGCGCTGAGGGCGCTTCTTAAGGAGCAGGGCTTCGGCAAATTGGTCGTGCACGGCGCGTACACAATGAACGTGTGCGCGGCTAAAGAGGAGGTTCGCGCAAACTCGCTGGAGATGCTGCGCGACGACTTGATACGGTTGCAGGCGCTGCCCGGCAACTTTTATAATTTTCATCCCGGATGTCACACCGGTCAGGGAACGGAAGCCGGCGTTCGTCAGATCGCCGAAGCGATCGTGTCTGCTGTTCGCGAAACGGAAAGGCTGAGCAAAATGCCGCTGCAAAACACGATTTTGCTGGAAACCATGGCAGGTAAGGGCAGCGAGATCGGAGGCAGGTTTGAGGAGCTGAGAGCGATCCTCGATATGACAAACGAGCTGAGCGACGGCGAAGTAAGCGAGCGATTGGGCGTTTGCCTGGACACCTGCCATATTTGGGACGGCGGATATGACATTAAAAACGACCTTGACGGCGTGCTGCGGCAATTTGATGAATGCATCGGCTTGGACAGGCTTTTTGCCGTCCACCTGAACGACAGCAGAAACGAGTGCGGTTCACACAAGGATCGCCACGAAAAGCTCGGTCGGGGCTGTATCGGCGCCGAGGCGCTGAAAGCGGTCGTTACCCATCCGCTGCTGCAAAACCGTCCGTTCATTCTTGAAACGCCAAACGACGACGACGGATACAAGGCAGAGATACAGACCGTGAGGAAATGGATGCTGCCATAACACAAGCTAAGGCTGCCGCGAAAGCGACAGCCTTATTATAATTCAAATGAATTGTTTTTATTGAGTTAAGGATCAATTGATTTTAAAAAGCACAAAGCCGCCCCGGCGATGAAAGCCTGTGTTCCAGAGGTCGCGCAGGCTGATCCAGCGGTAATGACTGTAGGTAACGGTTTTGACAAGGAAATCGTCCTGAGCTTCGTCGTAGCCGTTGATCAAAAACCAGTGCCAAACATAATCCTCAAGCCGCTTGTCGCGGTGGTTTAGGATAAGCGCGGCAACAGGATAACCGTCGTCGATCTGCCGCTTGACGGCGTTCAGCGCCTTTTCATACGGCTCGTTGCCGGAAAACGGCGACATGGTAAGCCTTGTTTCGCCCTTGTCGCGCAGGTATCGCGCATAGCCGCTGATGAAGATCTCAAGCCGGTCAATGCCGGTCATCCGCGGCGAGAGGTAAGGCTTCATTTCATAAGCGAAACGAACATAATCGTCCTTTGTCATTGCTGCGGCGTTTTCGGGCGCGACCGATGACAGACCGCGGTGCAGGGCAAAATAGATGCTGCTGTCGCAGGCGGTTTCCGCGCCGCAGCCTCCGATGCGCATCATAAACGTGGGAAACCAATCCTGGTTTCCGCCGTAGGACGCGCCGATATAAAAATGATCCAGCTCACGCTTCATCTTTTCACTCACCTTGCAATGACTTTTCTATGCTTACCGCCGCTCTTTTCGGGCTGTTCTAAAAAAAATCGACCTTGCCGCTCTCAAGATGGTACAGCGCGCCGACGACCTTTAAGCCGTGTTCCTCTTCCTCGTGGATGGCGAAGCTGCTTTCGATCACGGAGATGCTGCGGCGCACATTCAGGCGGCACGCCTCTTCCTCATCGGTTTCGCTGCCGATGGCAAGGCGTATCTCGTCGGTGATGAACTTGATGTAGCCGTCGGGATCGTGATGGATGGCGGCTTCCACCGCGCCGCAGCCGGTATGTCCCATAACGACGATGAGCTTGACGCCAAGGTGTGACGCGGCATATTCCACCGAACCGAGCTGGTGATCGTCCATAACGTTGCCTGCGACGCGAATGACGAAAAGCTCGCCGATGCCTGAGCCAAAGACGCTTTCGGGAATAACGCGCGAGTCGGAGCAGGTGATGACGACAGCGTAGGGCTGCTGACCGTTTTTGCAGGTGCTGAGGCGTTTTTCGGGAGAAATATCGCCGGATGAGGTTTTGCTTTGAATATAATCTTCGTTGCCGCGCTTAAGCTTTGCAAGCGCCTCGCCGGCGGTAACGGAAAGGATAGGCTTGTGTGACATTCGTGATCGTCCTTTGCTGATTTGATACACTTATTATAACAAATCCGCTGACGAATAACAACCGTTTTCGCAAAACGATTTGCCTTTGGAAAACACCGTCTTTTATCGCGCGGGCCCTTGTGATATAGACAAACGCAGAACGGTGTGATATAATCAGGGCATAGGATCATTCGCGGCGGCTAAAGCGGACTGCCGCGATGAAAACACAGATGAATCATAAGAAAGGAGCCGCATATGCAAGGTGAAAACGAATACAGAGAAGCGTTGAAAATGGGACAAAGAGAAGTTCTTGCCGCGCCGGTCAAAAGCGAAAGCGCAACGCTGCCCGTGCTTGACAATATTATTTCGAGCGACAAAGTGTCGGCAGCCATACACATCGGAGTGGAGCAGATCCCGATGAATCTTATCGTCGGCACCAAAACCGAAGGAAGAGTCAACGCCTTTTCCCCGGGGTTTATGCCTTTGCTTCCCGAGGACACAGAGTTTGCCGCAAAGTGGAAATCGCTTTACGATTCGCATATCAACGAAGGTATACGCGATCCGATCAAGGTTTACGAATACCTTCACCGGTACTATGTGGAGGAAGGCAACAAGCGCGTAAGCGTGCTGAAATACTGCGGCGCCTACAGCATTGCCGCAGATGTGACGCGCATTATGCCCGAGCAAAACGACAGCGACGAGGTAAAGCTTTATTTGGAGTATGTGGAGTTTAACCGCCGCAGCAAAATCAATTTTGTTGAGTTTTCAAAAAAAGGCAGCTACCGCGAGCTGCTGCGCGCGATGAACAAGTCTGTTGACGAGCAGTGGACCGAGGACGAACAGATGGCGTTTTCGAGCGTGTATTACCGCTTTGAAAAGGCTTACTATAAAAAAAACCGCGGCGAAAAGCTGAAAACGACGACCGTCGGAGACGCCTTGCTGAGCTATATCAAGGTTTACGGGTATACGCAGCTTTCGGAAGAAAGCAGCGACGATATTGAGAGCAACCTTAAAAAGATGTGGGAGGAGGTTGCCCTTAACGAGCAGAACGAGGCTATTGAGCTTAAGACCGTGCCGGCGGAGGAAAAAGAAAAAAAGCCTTCCGTTCTTTCCAAGGTTTTGCCGATCGCAAAGCCGGCAAAGCTTAAGGCGGCGTTTGTTTATGACGCGCTGCCCGAAAAGTCGGGATGGGTTTTTGACCACGAAACAGGCAGAAAATACGCGCAGACGGCATTGAGCGAAAAGGTCGAAACGGTGGTGTATATTTGCGACGGCGAGAACAACTGTCCCAAAGTTTTGGAGCAGGCGATCTCAGACGGATGCACTCTGATTTTTACGACCTCGCCGCGTCTGCTGCAGCCTTCTTTGCGCGCGGCTGTGGAGCATCCCGACATCATCGTGATGAACTGCTCGCTAAACACCTCGCACCGATACCTGCGCACCTATTACACGCGTATGTACGAGGTGAAGTTTATCCTTGGGCTGCTTGCGGGTTCGCTTACGCAAAGCGGACGGCTGGGATATGTATGCGACTACCCGATCTACGGTCAGATCGCCGGCATAAACGCCTTTGCCCTTGGCGCGCAGATGGCGAATCCGGGTTCCAAGGTTTATTTGGAATGGTCGTCTGTCAAGGGCGCAAAGGAAGCGGCGGACGCGCTGATGCAGCAAAATATCCATTTGATCTCCTCACAGGACACCGCGCGCTTTGCCGAGGACGACCGCCTGAGCTTCGGGCTTTCGCACATTGACGGCGAAAAAAACGATCTGCTGGCAGTGCCGGTGTGGAAATGGGGCGTGTACTACGAAAAGCTTTTGCGCGCAGTGCTGGACAAGACAGCCAAGGACGAATATGACAACACGCAGCGCGCGCTTAACTATTACTGGGGTATGTCGGCAGGCGTTGTAGACATTGAATACGCGCCGGCGCTTCCGCTTGCTTCAAGGCGGTTTGCGGACTTCTTCCGGTACAGCATCATCCATGACGCCGGAAAACCGTTTTTGACGCCGTTTTATACGCAAAGCGGCGAGATCATCGGCAAGGGTCAGACAGAGCTTTCCCTTGAAGAGATCATCAATATGGATTATTTGGCGGACAATGTTGAGGGCAGCATTCCGCTTTATGAGGAGTTAACCGATATGGGTAAATCAACAGTAGAAACTGTGGGCGTCCGTCAGGCAAAGCAGGAAGCGGAGGTCGAGTTATGAGGATTTTGGCGGTTGCCGATGTTCCGTCTGACCGGTTTTATAAGTTTTATCAACCGGGGCGGCTTGATGAATTTGACCTGATCCTTTCCTGCGGCGACCTTAGTCCCGAATACACGGAATTTTTGGTGACTTTGGCGCATTGTCCGCTGGTGTATGTCCACGGAAATCACGACGACACCTTCAGCCGTGAACCCGAGGGCTGTATTTGCGCGGACGGAAGGCTGGTTGAGGTAAACGGTCTGCGCATTTTGGGCTTCGGCGGTTCATACCGTTACCGCAAAGGCAAATATATGTATTCCGAAAAGCAGATGGATTCGCGTATCAAATGCTTTAAATCGCAGCTTAAAAAAAGCCGCGGCTTCGATATTTTGCTGACGCACGCGCCTGCCTACGGACTGAACGACCTGGAGGATCTGCCGCACAGGGGCTTTGAATGCTTTAACACCCTGATAGATCAGTATGAACCGTCGTACTTTATTCACGGACACATCCACCGAAACTACGGCTACCGCATTCCTCAAAAAACTCAGCGGGGAAAAACGACCGTCATCAACGCGTTTAATTACTGCATTTTTGACATATAGCCTTGCTTTCCCCCGTTAAAAAGGCATCACACACTGCGTCGCAATTACGCAAAATCACATTTGGCAGGTGAAGAAAAATGCTTGGGATACATTCCAAACAAAAAACAATCGAATCCTTTGAGATCGTCAGCTTGCGCAAATTCGGTATGCGTTACGCCGCCGAGTATGAAATAGTGATGAAGACGAACCAAGCCGAAGTATCCGAATACGGAATCATTTTCAGGCAGGGAAAAAACGAGCGGCGTCTTGAACGACGCGCGGTCGTCGGCGAAGATGAGATTTTGAACCTGCTTAACGCCTGCAAGGTGCTTTCGTGGGACGGCTTTCACGGCAAACATCCCGTCGGAGTTAAGGACGGAACGATGTTTTCCTTCAAAGCGACCGTCAACGGCGGCAAAACCGTTTGCGCTGACGGTTCGCAGAACTTTCCGAAGCATTACCGTGATTTTACGGACGCTCTTAATAAAATGCTTGCCTTGGGTGAAGAAACATAAAATGCTTCCCCCCGCAACCAAAAAACATATCACCGCCTGATTTTCGGTCAGGCGGTTTTTTGTGCGGATTTGTTTTTTCTTTTTTTCGGAAAATAAAATCTTACATTTTTTGATGCTTCACAAATATTCGAAAACGCGCAGAAATATGGTGAATAATCTCAAAATTTATCAATATTTACAGGTATTATATTGGAATATAGACAATGATATGGTATATTATGATAAATGGACTGTTTTTTCCTGCGGCAAAAGCAATTGACAAAAATATAACAATAATCGCATGGCAAAACGAACCGAAAAAACGGATCAAATACAGGAGGATGTGTATGGATACCAAACAGCAAATCAACCAAATCATTCAAAAGCGCAAAGAAAAAGCGGCTGAGTTGCAAATTCAGCGCGAGGAGTTTGCAAAGCTGCGTATGGCGCTGAAAAAAATCAACGGTCTTGAGCACAAAAAGTCGGAGCTTACCAACGACGAAATGCGCAAGGAATTTATTTTGAAGTTCAAGGGCTTGGAGCTGAAGGAGGCTATGCGCCAGGCGGATGAGCTGATGCGTGAATATGACACCGTTATCAAACGTCTCAGCAAGGACTATATCAGCATTGCCACCATCGGCAAGGAGCGCCAGGGCAAAAGCCAGTTTTTGCAGTCGGTCAGCCGCCTGAGCAACGATGTTATTCCGGCTTACGACGGAACCTCCTGTACCGGCGCGACCTCAATTATCGTCAACGACTACACCGTTCCGGAAGGTCAGCTGCGCGCGGTGATCACCTACAAGAAGCGCGAGGATCTGATTGAGCTTGTAAGAGATTATGTAAGGACCATCAATCCGGCGTACCCGACAGACGACATTGATTTTGACAGCATTGAGTATCTTCCGATCAATTCTTTGTGGTCGTCCGCAGGCACCGACGCGGACAAGCAGTCCGCCTTGCGCCATCTAACCAACATCGTAGATCACTTTACGGAGTTTTGCGACTGCTTTGGAATGGAGCCTGAAACCTACACAAATCCTGAGGATATTAAAAAGATAGTAGCGCAGAACAACGGCCGCGGCGCGGACGATCCGCTGTGCGAAAGATATTACAAATACCTTGCCGTTGCGCGCGCCGACATTTATTGCCGCTTTTTCTATGACGCGGGCAAGGTAAGGCTGATCGACACGATCGGCATTGAGAGCACACAGATCGGCGTTGAGCAGGCTATGCTTGACACCGTTAAAAACGAAAGCGACGCCGCGATAGTCGTTACACGTCCGATCGCCGCGCCGCAAATCAAGGATAATGAGATATATCAGGGGCTGACAAAGGCGTTTGCCGACAAGGCGCCCGAAAAATGGCTGTTCTATCTTGTTAACCACTTTAAAGGGCAGAACGACCACACCGTTCACGACTTTGACAACGGCATAAGCGGATGGGGCATCGCCGGTCATATGATCGTCGACTGCAGCGATGAAGCGGACGTTAACAACCGCTTTATGCGCACGGTGCTGGAAACGCTGCTTGGAAACATCGACGAGATTGACGGCTTGTATATGAATCAGCTGAAGGAAAGGATCCGCGTGATGAAGGCGAAGATCGACCAGCTGATGGCGTATATCGGCAACCTGTCCGGCAAAAAGAGCAACAACGGCGCAGTCGCTTTGATAAAGGGCAAGGACTGCTTCCACGCCATGGGCGCTCAGCTCAGAAGGATCGTCGATCACTATTATCACGAGGTCAACGAGCCGAACAATATTTTGTGGACGGAGATCCAAAAGGTGCTTGACACTCTGGACGCGGATATTGCGCCGGACGCCGAAACCATTCAGAATGTTGCCGACAACAACAACGTGCTCGGCAGCGAGGTGTGGAACACAATGCTGCACTATGTCCGCAACGAGATCACACGCCGCTTCGTAGCCATTGACGACGAGCTTGCGCGCGAGAATATACGGTTTAAAAACTCGCTGGTGAAGGTGCTTTACGACAACCTGACCGAGCTGTTGGGCGAATCGGGAGATGTTAACGACGACTCGTTTGATATGACGAAAAAGCTGCGCGAGCTGATGGAGGACATTATTGCCGGCGACGAAAAATACGCGCAGATCTATGAGGCGATCGTGTTCCTTGACAACTTCTCCTTCAACACACGCGCCGCGATCATTCAGATCGTGCGCGGTCATTTGGGAATAATCAATCCGCTGAGCGAAGAGTATGCCGCGCCTGAGATCAACTTCCGCGCGACACACCGCGGAAGAGAGATAAACTATTTTTTGACCAGCCGCCTTTCGCTGATCGAAGAAAACCTGCGACACGCGCTTATCGGCATTTACAACACCCCGAACAAGGCGTTTTACGCGGTGGCGGAAGAGTTCTATGACAAGCTTACATTTGCCGCCACAGATATTTCCAAGGGACGGATAACTTCGATGGCGGATGTTTGGGGAGCGTTCTTCCAGACCTACAGCGATATGATCTGGAGCGACGCCGCAAAGGAATCCGAGGTGCTGATGGAACTTAATACGGAAATCAAAGCTCTCAAACCGGTGTTGGAGAGTTGTCTTAAGGTAATAGGAGGTTAAGCTATGTCAGATTTAAATATTTTAATGCTCGGCGGCAAGCGCTGCGGTAAAACCACCGTTCTTTCATCTATGTGCAGCGAGATCGAGCGGGCGCTGGCAGGCACTAATTTGCGTATGATCCCCGACGCGAACACCGTGGCAGGGCTGAACAACGCAAGAATGACCATCCGCCGAAAAATCGAGGAATTTGACCAGCCGCTGCTGCGCACGACAGTTGATGAAAATCCCACCGGAGCACGGCAGGTTTATCAGTTCGCGTTTCAGATTCCAAACGTGGAGCCGATCAACATTTACATCCACGACATTCCCGGCGAGTGGCTTACCTCTAACCTTCACGCCGAGGAGGTAAAGGGTTTGGTAGCCAACAGCAAGGTAATCATCATTGCCATTGACACGCCTTATCTGTTTTACAAGATGACCGAAAGCGGTTACGGCCAGTACCACGAGGAATATAACAAGCCAAAGGAGATAGCCAACTTCTTCCGCAGCAGCCTTTCTCCCGAGGAGATCAAGAACAGAATGATCCTTTTTGTGCCGCTTAAGTGTGAGCGGTACTATCACCTGACCTATTCCAAAAAGCTTAATCCGTCGCGCCGCAACTATATGAAGGACGTTTTCGACGCGGTATGCACAGGCTATCGCGACCTGATCTTCTATTTGCGTTCCACGCCTCAGCTGATGAACAGCCTTACCATGGCGGTCACGCCGATTTTGTCGGCAGGCGGCATTGACTTTGTTAAGTTTGTCACCGACGAGGAGACCGGCAAGGTGGTAAGCCTGTATCAGCAGCCTGAGTTTCTTCCCGATTCCCAGCGCGGCTACCGCCCGATGTTCTGCGAGCAGCCTATTTTATACGCGATGACCTATATGCTGCGCCTTGCGATGGACGGCGAGTGGCAAATCGGCGGTATGATGCAGGGACGCCGCAACATGGCGCTGATGGACATCGGCAAAACGTATGAGACCATGCGCAAAAAGCTGAAAAGGTCGGTCAACAGCAACTTTGTAAACGACGGCTACTTCATCATTCAGAATCCGAAGGGGATCTGAGGGAGTCGCCATGGATATTTTTATCAACAGTACATTTGCCCAGTCCGTGCGCGGTTTTCGGCTGATGCGGCTGTACAGCGACTGCCGCTTTTACGATGTTGCGTCCTATGACGAAACGGGAGATGAGCTGCAACGCTTTTTCGGCGAGGATCTGTTCCGGCTGCTTTGGTTTGATAAAAACGGTTTTTCCACCTTCGGCGTTAAGGGGATCAGAGGAGTTTTTAATAACGGCAAGGCAGGCTTTATCGACATTGCCGTCCGCGCCGCCGAAGATGAACTGAGCACAGAATCGCTTGCGCAGGTCGTTTTTGCAAATTTCGGCACGGCGTGCTCGCTGCTGTTTGAAATGATAACCATTGACGCGCAGGGAAACTATTCGTTTGATTTTGACCGCTTTGTTCAAACGCTGAGCGGTCTGCCGCACGGCGCTTTGCCGGCGTTCGTCAACCTTGATGATTTGCCTGATGTTGTGCGCTTTGCCGTTTGCGGCGGCGTATTCGGCCGCGCGCTGGCGCAGCTTTCCGAAATGGGACTGCAAATCAAAAACGGATCTGTCGCGGACGTCCGTACCTTTGAACAAATGATACATAACACGAGGTGATATTATGCCTTTTGGATATTACGAAGCAGAAATAACGGCGCAAGCTCCCAAGAAACCGCCAAAGCCGAAAACGCAGCCTGTTCAGCCGCCGAGGATCACAAATCTTCCAAAGCCGCCGGCGCCTCAAGTTGAGAAGCCGGTGAAGATCCCCGCGCCGCCGCCTGTTGTGCCGGCAGTCATCGGCAACGTGATGGAAATTACCGTCGCGGTGGCAGGCCGCAGCGTTAACGCAGTAACAGACTTCATAACAGGACTCAGCGGCACGGCAAATCCGCTGCTGGAAAGCCGCGGTATGTCGCTGTTCTGCAACGACACGGAAATGACGGGAGAGCTTATCCTCCGCGAAAAGAAGCTGCGGCAGGTGCTGGTAGGCGGCGCTTCCTACGAAAGCACCATGGGCGCGGACGCGCAAAGCAAAAACGTTTCTTTGCTGCTAAGCCGCTCCGGAATGCAAAGCTTCAGCGTAAGAATGAATTTTGTCTGCGTTACCACGGCGCAGGCGGCGTCTGCCCTGCCGCCGTGTCAGGCGGTGTGGGTGCTGACCGACGAGCCTGTTTATTCGGGCGCGCAGGACGGATATTCCGCCGCTGTCGCCGCGGTTCTCAACGCGGCAAAGGGCGCCGGTTTGATTGCCTATGTGGTGATGACGCAGCTTGAGAGCTTTGGAAAGATCCGCAACGACAACGGGCTGTGCGGGATGGAAAACACCGCTTACCGCGAGGCTTCCAAAAAGGCGCGCGCGGCAGTAGGAGACGCCGCTAAAGGCGTTCCCTTTGTGCCCGTTCAGGTTTACGGCGGTCAGCTGCCGCAAGCCTCCCCCGCCGGATCACCTGTGCGCAGGATGGCGGCTAATTACAAGCCGGAAGGATGCCATATCCCGATGATGATGACGGTGGAGGGCATTAATACCGGCACCCGGTTTGCGGATAACGAGCTTATACGCGACGTTAAGGCGATCAACCGCGCACAAGGCGCTTTCTTCCGTCAATACGGCATTGAAATAGGAGGATAGTGCGATGAAGGGGAAAAAGATTCTGTTTCCGCTAACGGCGGCTTCATTTGCCGTTTCCGCAGCTGTGCTGACGGCTGTTCTGATCATTCACGGTTTTTTCCCGGAAACAGGATGGATCGCGGACGCGCTGACGGTTGGTCTGACTATGTGCGTCACCGCTTTCTTGTCATTTATTTTCGCGTATCTTATCAACAAATCAAACAAACACACACGCGCGCGTTTTCCGAGACCGTTTTGCGCGTTCAGCCTTATTTTGTCGGCGCTGCTTTTCCTCCTTGGCAGCGCCGGACAAATCGCCTATGCTATCGATACCAAAACCTATGACGTTCAAACCGGTGAACGCGAGGAAAGGGAAACGGTCAATCTGAGCGAAAATGCCGACATCGTTATGCTGCTCGAT
Organism: Ruminococcus sp.; assembly: GCA_045129995.1. Lineage (GTDB taxonomy): Bacteria > Bacillota > Clostridia > Oscillospirales > Acutalibacteraceae > Ruminococcoides. The sequence goes on from JBGUOX010000018.1 coordinate 13,382, forward strand.
GATTCGGGCTCTATGTACGAATACAAAATAAACGAAGTTATCCGCGAAGCCTGCAAACAGGTAGTCAGCGGGGTCTCCGAGTCCTGCCGGATGGGCTGCGGAGTTTTTACCGACATCATTGACGACAGGAATTTTCTTGATCTGCATTTGATGGACGCCGACGGAAAGAAGGCAATAAACGACCTGCTTACCGACGCGAAAGGTCAAAGAGGCTTTGGCAACGATTTTAAAAGCGCGCTGGAAAGGGCATATACGATGCTGACAACGCAAAGCAGCGAGGATCGTCACCGCATTATCGTTATGTTTACCGACGGCATTGAAAGCGGTATGGATAAATTTGACGCTGCGCAAAACAAAAAAATCGCGGACGCAGGCATAGAGGTTTATGCTGTCCGTCCGAATGTTTACAGCAGTATGTGTTCCGAGACCTTTTTGGATTTAGTGACAAGCGGAGGCAAAACGCCGGAGCGCGACAACTTGATCGACATCAACGGAACCGAGCTTGATTTGAGCAGCGTTGTCAACGCGCTTAACAGCGTGACAAACAAGCAGGAAGAAAAGGTTACGATAGTCCCTGTTTTTGAATCACGCACCGATGTGGTGTTCAACAAGGGGCTTATCCTATATGACGGAGCCAACTCCCCTGCGCTTGTTAAAAACCTTATCCGCGCAGGCTTTTTCGTACTATGGAGCATTTTGATACAGCTGCTGTTCTTCCGAAAAATACGTCCGGCAGGACTTGCTTTCAACATAGCGGCGTCGCTTGCGAGCTTTGGGCTTGTACTGCTTGGATCTTGGCTTAAGATACCGGTCATCGCGTCCCCGGCGCTTGCGGCAGGAATGTTTACACTGTTCGCGGCGGTACAAAGCCAAATCACTGCCGATCCTCAAACTTATGACAGGAGTAGTTTCCTATGAAAAAGTATAAGATTGATTATGTGATCCCTGCAATCAGCTTTGTGACAGCCGGCTTGCTGCTGTGGCTGTTTTTGTGGCTTTATGACGTTATTACGTTCGCAAATTGGTGGCTGCGCGCGCTGTATATCGGCGGCGTTCTGCCTGTGACAGCCATTTTAACCTTCGGCGCGGTGTATCTTTCGACGCTGCCGCGCCGCAAAACAAAAATTCGGAGGCCAAAGCTGCTTTCCGCCGCGACCGCTGTTTTTTTGGCGCTGCTGTTTTTGACGGGCTTTTTCGGACAGTGCATATACAGCGCCAAGCTGCTGCCGCCAAGCGCCGCCGCAAACTGCGAGGTGGTGCTGCTGGCGGACGAGTCTGTTGCGTCGAAAAGCCGCAGCGACGAATGGAAACGAGCGGCAGAACGCTTTATTGACGGTATGGACAACTCGACCGCGCTAGCGGTAGGCGTGTTCACCACCGAGGTGGTGCAAAGCAAAGAGCTGACGCAAATTTCCGACAAAACAAAAAACGAACTTAAGGATGTGCTTTCCGCGCCTGTTCCCGACGGAGGCACAAGCATTACCAAAGCGCTCAACTGGGCGTATAAAACGCTTGAACCCGGCATGGGCTCTGACACAAATCAGGCGATCGTCGTTGTATCAGACGGCAATTCTCCGGTGTATCCGCCTGCCGTTCAGGCGTGTGCGGAGAAGGGCGTGCGTATTTACAGTCTGCGTCTGTCGGGCACCGAAGGAAGATTTACAGACGCCTTTCTGCAAACGGTCGCCGACACGGGAGGCTTTGACACAGCTGTTTCCGACGCCTCCTCAGACAGCATCGACAACCTTTTGAAGGCGTTCAACGGCATTACCTCAGACGTACGCGCAAACCGGTTCGGACATTTTGAGTTTTCAAAAAACTCGGTTCTGCTTGACAACCGAAACCTTTTTACCGACGACCTTTCGTTTTCCGCAGTTTTGATCCGATTTGCCGTATACGCGATCACGGCGCTTTTGTTCCAGCTGATCTGCTTCCGCAAGGTCACGCTGCCGTCGATCGCTTTTGTTCTCGGTGGTTCGCTGATCGCTACGGTGCTGGTCACGATATTCGGCGGCGCTCACCTGCTTGTGCCGGCGGCGCCGGTTTTATCGCTTACTTTGTTTACGGTCATCGCTGTGATCCAAAAGGAGGACGCGCCCTATGTATGATAAAAACCTGAAAAAATGGACGGCATCGTCCGCTCCGAGCAATATATTTTATCGTCCCGGCAATGAAATGACCGCACAGGAGGCGCTTCGAAGCCGCTTTGAGGAAGCGGACAGAGCGCTGGCTGCCGCCGAAAACGGCTCTAAAAACATCGACGCGGTTTATATGATGGAATCGGCGGCTAAGGCAGGCAGCGCGGACGCCTGCCTTGCGATGGGACAGCTGTTCGAATACGGATGGGCTGTCGCCAAAAACAAAAAGCAGGCGTATATTTGGTACGAAAGAGCGGCAAGGGCAGGCTCTGCCGAAGCAGCCGAGATTCTCAGCCGCCGCAAAAAACAAAGGGCAAACAAGATCGCGCTTATAGCGATAGCCGCTTTTTTGGCTGCCGCGATCGCGGCGTTTTGCGTGGTGTTCCTGCCCGGAATGCTCAGCCGTAGCAACAGCGGAAACAATGCTCCGTCGCTTAACGTTGTGCTGCCCGGCGGCGTGGAGTATCGCGAGATAGGCGACATCAACGAACACAGCGCGGCGATCCGCGACTTGATGAACAGGTACGACACCGATGAAATCAAATCGGGCAAGGTTCACGCAAACCGCATTTTACTTGTTTATAAGGGCGACAAGCTTGATTTGTCGGGGTATGGAGTGGTTGGAGCAGTAGGCGACAAGGATTATATTATACTGCAATTCGAAAACGCCGAGGACGCCGAAAGATGTATGAACTATTTAAATACGCTTGAAGGCACCGTTGCCGCTCAATACGGCAGGTACAATACCGACGCGATCTCTTCCCCTTCCGTAAGCGCGGGCGCGGGAAAGTCAAACGCTCCCGAGTATCATTCACCGATAAACGGTCTTGATTATTGGAGCTGGGGCGCCGGAATGATGAACTTTGATAAGTATTCCGTTTATTTGCAAAAAATTCTGCCCGAGGATCACAAGATCACGGTTGCGGTAATCGACACCGGTACACAGCCTTGGCCGGAAACGGAAGCGCGAATCCTTGACGGCTTTGACTTTAACGGCTTGGACCCCGCGGGACATCACGATTACAACGGTCACGGCACACACGTTGCCGGCACCATCCTCGACTGCACCCAAGGCGTTAATGTCAATATTCTGCCTTGCGCCGTCACCGATCCCACGTCCGAGGACTGCCGCGGTATGACGACGGAAGCCATTATTGAGGCTCTCAGGTTTTCTATCGACAAAAAAGCAGAGGTCATCAATATGAGTCTCAGCGGTCCCTACTTAGGGACACAAGAGGATGATCTGGAGGAATATTGGGTGAACCAGGCGATAGACGAAGGAATAGTCGTATGTGTTGCCGCCGGAAACGATTCCATAAACGCCGGAGGCAGATCGCCCGCACGCGTAGAGCGGTGCATAACGGTTGCCGGCATTGATAAATACCAAGCATCCTACGTCAATACTAATTACGGCAGCGTAGTGGACGTATGCGCTCCGGCAGTAGAAATTTTAAGCAACTATCACCTTGCCGACGACGTTTGTTATAAGAGCGGCACATCCATGGCGTGTCCGCATATTTCGGCGATGGCGGCAATGATGCAGCTGGAATTTCACGAATCGCCGGACGTCATTTCCTTTTATATGAGATCATATACACAGCAAATCGGTTCCGATCCCGATTATTTCGGCGCAGGTCTGCCCGACGGATCGCTGATTCTCGAGTAACTTCTTACAGGGTGATAATTAATGAAAAACTACAGATGCCTAAATTGCGGCGCGGAATACGACAATCTGCCATTTGAATGCGATACGCCCGGCTGCGGCAATAATAACCCTGCCTTTTTCGAGTTTATCGGCAGCGCAGAACCGATTGCGGAGCCGCCGGCAGATTTAGAAAAGGACACGGAAGAAGCCCGGCGGCGCGCTGAGGAAGCAAAGCGCGCGGAGAAAAACCGGCGGCGCGCTGAGGAAGCAAAGCGCGCGGAGGAAAACCGGCGGCGCGCCGAGGAAGCAAAGCGTGCGGAGGAAAACCGGCGGCGCGCTGAGGAAGCAAAGCGCGCGGAGGAAAACCGGCGGCGCGCTGAGGAAGCAAAGCGCGCGGAAGAAGCCCGGCGGCGCGCTGAGGAAGCAAAGCGCGCGGAAGAAGCCCGCCGTGCGGCGAAGAACGCTCCGAACAAGAAAAAAAACAAAAACAAAAAAACTGTACTGATCATCGTGACCGTGCTGATAGTGGCGGCTGCTTTAGGCGCCGCAGCAACAATACTGATTCCAATGTTCACAAATAAGGGGCAAGACCGAAATCGTTCCACAACTGATCCTACAACGCCGGCTCCCACAACTGATCCTACAACGCCGGCTTCCACAGCGGAAACGACTACCGTGCCGAAAACAACAGAAGCGCCGCCCTCAGAGCTAAATATACGACTGGAATTTTTTCAGTATTTTGAGGACGATCCCAAAAGCAAGGTTATAACTGATGTTCTGTATACCGACGCTTTGGACAGCGGCATTTTCCTTATTATTGATGACGAGGAGGCGCTTGAGGAATTAAAGGATTTGAAAAACTGCGTTTTGTATGTTTCCAAGGGCGATAACACAACGGTAAAGAAATCGCTGACGATCAACAGCAATGTCAAAACAAACAGCTATTATGATATATACGAATCGTCTGATTTCAAAAAGAGTTTTGGTGAAAGCGGTTATGTTACAGCTTACTTGACCGACGATGACGGCAACGTCTTATCCGACGTCGCCACTGTTAAAATCGAAGAGCGACAGTCTGCCACTACCCAGCCTGCTACCAAAGGGAAATATAAAACGCTTAAGGCTTACAAAAACGGCGACTCAGATTTTCATTCGGATTTCAGCGTGAAGGTGTTAAATGAAAAATGGTCTGTTTACCGTACAGTCTATGACTACTCGATCACCTTTGATGTTTACAGCGACTTGGAAGAAAAGCTTCTGAAAATCGCCTTGGACAAAAAGGAGTCTGAGCTTGACCAAGACACTAACCGAATGTACGAAAAGATTGCCGAGAATTGTGATATTGCAAGAGACAAGCTGAAAATCGTTTATAATTTCTACGACGATAAAAAGAATTTGTATGACACGTGGACATTTACATTGAAGAATTAGAGAATGTAAAATGATCTTTCGGCAACTCGATTTTGAATATTCAATCAACGAACAGAACGTGCAAGTGAAATTGCTTGCACGTTCTGATTTTTTGTGTCTGTATCGTCAATTAAAAATTTTTTAGAAATTTTTAAAAAACTTGAAAATTTGCAAAGAAGTTGCAAAGGTCGGTTTGCTATACTTTAGTCACAACAGAGGGAAACACAAACCCTCTTGACAAAAACAAAAAATTTTTAAAACTTTTTTTCAAAAGCTTTAAAAACTGCAAAGAAGTTGCAAAGATCACCCTGATATAATAAAACCACAGTAAAACAAAACTTACTTGAAAGGAGAAACCACCATGAAAAAGACCAATGAAATCATCACAATCAACACCAATAACACCAACAACACCAATACAACTAATAACTAGAGAAGAGCAAAACGAACACACTTCAAGCAACAAATAATGAAAGAAATCAGAAAGAAACTAAAAAAGGCACACCTGAGCAAGCTATACGCGAGAAACGCACAGCGAATGTTAAAAATATGGAAGAAAAATGCTTAAGCGATTCTTTTCACGCTTTTTAGGCAACGAACGGAATAGTCGGATTGAGTGACAGTCGCGGCGATCGCAACAGCCAATAAGGCGATATGTGCAATCGTGTTGAGATTTTGAACGACATTGAAGCTGTGAACCCAAGCGCGCTCTTGCCCTGTTTGTTTAAAACGCGCGTTGTAGCGTTCTGCTTCTGTTCTCAAGGCATAAATTTTTTTGAAAGACAAAGATTCCCTATCAATAGCTAATCTGTAATCGTCAGGAATTGTAACATATTTTGTACAGCCACGGTTTTTCTTGCCGTTGTTCCAGTTCTTGTGGTTGCAGGGGCAGCAAGCTGTCTTGGAGTTTTTAAACGGACAGCAAAATTTTTGCCTTGTGCGTCCTCTGTCTGATGTTTTACCGTCCTTGCTCATTGCCAGCCCGGCTTCGCAAAGCAGATGACCGCTTGGCAGTTTTTCGGGATTTTTTGTATTTCGCTTGTTAATGGGAATGCAGCACTCGCCTTCGTAAAAATCCTTGACGGTGTTGTAGATTTTCTTAACATCATAGGCTTTATCGCCAATGAATGTGCATTCCTTTAGCGGCAAAAAGTCATTTGTCTTTTCAAGAATATCCAGAGTAACCGAGCTGTCGGCTACATCGGCAGTGGTCGTCATCTCATAAATCGGCAATCCGGTGATACAGTCAACGAGGATATGGTTTTTGTAACCCCAGTAGAACTCATAATTCTTTTCGTCGTGCTGATTTGAGGCGGTATGAACGCCAAGCTTGCAGTCTTTATCCGAAGCAGGCTGATTCTCGGGTTTGAACTTATCCTTTTTAAAGGATTTAGGATTATTTTGAGAAGTATTTGCAGAAATAGGTGTTGAATCCAGCGCGATAAAAGACGTGTCTAAAACGCCTAAGTCAAAAAGCTTTTTAACCTGAGTCTGCATAACAAGTTTTAAAAGCTCATTTTTATGCTTTTTAATGAAACGCTCCAGTGTCCAGTAGGACGGCAGGGGTTTCATAATATTAAAGCCGCAATAATGCGCGATTAGAAGATTGTTTTGGAGATAATCCAAAAGGTCTGTAACACAGGAAAAGCACTCGCATTTCATCACAACAAACGCCCGGATTTTGGCGTGATCGGAAAAACCTTTACGACCTGTCGTAGCAATATATTCAGGCAATACGGTTAAATCTATGTTGTCGAATAACACACGATAAAATTTGGCTTTTGGTTGTGATGTAAACAGAGAGATGTCCTGTAAAATTTCTTGACGATAGATAACAGCCAGCCCCTTTCGTTGGTTTTTGCTACAACATAATTATACGATATTTGGCTGGCTGTTTCTATATTTTTGAGTGATAAAAAAATTATTATCTGAGAAAAACTTACTGTTTATCAGGCTTTTTGAGTTTTGCTCAGGGCTA
>JBGUOX010000019.1:0-14249 GCA_045129995.1 Ruminococcus sp.
GATTACTCAAGTGGTGAAGAGGCTCCCCTGCTAAGGGAGTAGGTCGCTAACGCGGCGCGAGGGTTCAAATCCCTTGTCCTCCGCCAAAACAGCAAATACCCATTTGGGTATTTGCTGTTTTATTATTATGCGGAGGGCAAGGGATTTGAACGGGCGTAAAGAAAACAGTCCGGCGGACTGTTTTCAGCCCGACGAGCAGATGGTGCGATAGCTTTGCACACGCCGCAAAAGGCGAGATGGAAAGCATTTGTGCACGGAAGGAACTTGTCCTCCGCCAAAACAGCAAATACCCATTTGGGTATTTGCTGTTTTTTATATTTCGGAGGGCAAGGGATTTGAACGGGCGTAAAGAGGTTGGCTCAAAAGGAAAAAGAGCTAGCCTTTGTTTTTTATTTTTACGCAAAAAATGACTGCCGCAGGTCATAATCAGAGTGCGGCAGTCATTTGTTTTGTAAGCCTTATGCAGTATAAATCATACCTCTGTTTTGCGGCTGAAAGCATAGCCTCCCAAAATAAACGCGACGATGTACGCGACGGATAACAGCAGGATTTGCAACATTCGGTCGTTTGTTACGGTTATTGTGGACAAGCTTGTCAGGAAAGATGAGAGCCAGTAATCAAAGATATTATAATTCGTAAGGTTAGGGATCGATGAGAACAGCGCCAGTATAAGTCCGATGACGTCCGGTACCAGTATTGCTGATGCCACCGCGATGCCGGTTTTGCGGAACAGGCTGCTTATCATAAAGATCAAGCTTCCCGTAGCCAAAACGGACAGGTATTGAAGCCCAAGGATCATGGCTATTTTTCCGGCGTTTCCTGTGACATTTCCGAGAAAGATGCTTGACACCGCAAATGAGAAAATCATCGAAACAAAAAAAGCGATCGTAAGAGCAATTGTAACCGAGACGGCTTTGGAAAAGTAGAATTCGCTTCGGGAGTAGCCGCGCGCAAAGATGTTGCGTACCGTGCGCGAGGTGTAGTCGCTGCTGGTTGTCAGCGCAACATAAATGCCTACTAACATCAAAAAGTTGTTTTGCGCCAGCGAGGAAAGGAAAAAGCCGGTGCCGGTATACAGATTTCCGGCAAGTTCGTTAATCATTCTTCTTTCTTCTTCGAGATTCGATTGTGAATTGATATAAGCATAAAGTAAGACGCTTAGTACAATCAGCGCAAGGTTGATGCCGAGAATGATGTAGAAGCTTATTTCACGGCTGAATTTTCGCATTTGATAGTGAATCAGTTTTCCCATATCATCCCATCCTTTCAATGAAATAGTCTTCCAGCGAGCTTGAGTTGCGGACAAGCTCAAACAGCTTTACGTCCGCGTGTACCAGCGTTGCTGCGATCTCGGCGCTGTCAGGCGATTCGGAATCGATGCGCAGCGTGTTGCCCTGCTGTGTCAGCGACAAACCGGGATAAGCAGCGAGCAGCGCCTGCGCCGCCTTCTGTCCGTCATCGGTTTCTGCACGGACAAAGTTGCGGCAACGGTTCTCTAATTCCTCTGCGGAAATTTCCTCGACCAGTTTGCCTTTATTCATAATGCCGTAGGTGGTTGCGATTTTTCCGAGTTCGTCCAGCAGGTGGCTTGAGATCATAAATGTGACGCCCTGCGAACTGAGGGATAGGATCAGGTCGCGGATCTCTTTGATGCCTGCCGGGTCAAGACCGTTGATTGGCTCGTCCAGAATCAACAGCTCGGGTTTTCCGAGAAGCGCGATGGCGATTCCAAGCCGCTGGCGCATACCAAGCGAAAACACTCCTGCCGTTTTGGTGCCGGTTTTGTCCAAGCCTACCAGCTTAAGCAGTTCGTGCAGCTCGTCATCGGTCGCCGAGACAAGCAGTGCGTTGCGTTTGAGGTTTTCAAAGGCTGTGGCGTTTCTGAACAGCGCAGGTTCCTCGATCAGCGAGCCGATTTTTCTGCGTGCAGCGGAAAGGTTTTCGCCGTTGAAAAGTCTGATCTCGCCCGAGTCGGCCATGCAAAGGTTAAGCAAAAGCTTCATCAGCGTTGTTTTTCCTGCGCCGTTGGGACCTATCAAACCGTAAATCTCGCCTTTTTTGATGTGAAAAGAAACGTTATTTACAGCGGTGGTGCGCGCATAACGCTTAGTCAGGTTTTTGGTTTCAACGATATATGACATATTATCACCGTCCTGTTTTGTTTTATTTTCTATACTATAGCACAATTCTGTTTAGTTTGCAACAGTATGCAAAAGGCAAACAATTTTCGATTATGCACAAAAAGCTTGACATAGCTTTCAGCACAGTGTACAATATATTTGTATTATTGTGTGCAAAATTGGGTGAACAATATGGAAATGAGGAAAACAATGTACTATCAGCCGGCGCCGCCGCTTCCGGCTACGCTGCTGGTTCTTGACTGCACCTGCAAGCCGCGGCTGATTCCCCTGAGGGGAAATATGACCTTAGGCAAGTATTTTGAAGGCTCGCGATGCAACATTCAGGTAAACTCCGCTATCGCCAGCAGACAGCACGGGGAATTTTTGTATGACGACAGCGAAGGCGTTTATTATTATATCGACAATAACAGCTTGAACGGTACATTTATCAACGGTCACAGGACGGAACGCTATAACGAGCGCGGCTCACGTGCGTTTCTTTTGAACGACGGCGATATTCTTCGCATTGACCGCAAAACGCTGGACAGACCTCATCCCGAAGCGGTGCTTATGATTTATTGCACCAGTGTGCGCTACGATGAAAAATGGCGCATTTTCGACACAAAACAGCTGATGAATATCACCATTGGCAGAAGCGAAAATTCCGTTATCCGCCTTACAGACCTTGCCGCCTCGCGGGATCACGCGGTTTTGCGCCGCAGCCCCGGCGGCTGGACCGTGTTTGACAACAACAGTCAAAACGGCGTCAGCGTCAACGGAAAAGGCGTTATGGGCAATGCCCGTGTCAGCGACCACGACGTTATCAAGCTGGGCAATACGACGATAATTACCTTCGGCAATTTGCTGATTTACAACAATCCAAAGGAGAGCACCGGCAATTTGTCGGTGCAGATAGTACGCAAAACCGTTGATTTCGGAAGAAAAACACTTTTGAGCGACATTCGCTTTCAGGCTGACAGCGGCGATTTTGTGCTGATCCTTGGCGGCTCCGGAGCAGGTAAAACAACGCTTGTTAAGGCGATCCTCGGCGACGGCAAGGCTGACGGCAGGATCATTCTCAACGGACAGGATCTGTATGAAAACTTCAAGAGTATGAAGTCGCAGATCGGCTTGGTGCCTCAGTTTTTGACGCTCAGATTGAACGACACGGTAAAAAACACACTGATGGACATTGCCGACATCAAGCTTGACCGCAAAAACTATTCCAAGGAAGAAAAGCTGCGCCGCATCAATGAGATAATGGAAAAGGTGGGCATTACAAAGCTTCAAAACCACCTTATCAGTCAGCTTTCCGGCGGTCAAAAAAAGAAGGTTTCGGTCGCGTATCAGCTGGTCGGCTTTCAAAAGGTTTTTATTTGCGACGAGCCGGATTCCGGACTTGACGCCGCTTCGCGCACACAGCAGATGGAAATCCTTAAGGAAATCGCAAACAACGACAAGATCGTAATGGTGATCTCGCACGAGCCCGATGACGCCGTTGATGTTGAAACAGGCGAATCGCTGTTCACTAAGGTAGTGGTTCTTGCGAAAAGCTCCAAGGACAACGCAGGCCATTTGGCGTTCTTCGGAAATGTTGAGGAAGCTAAGCGGCATTTCGGCGTGAACAAGCTGCAGGACATTATGATCGAGATCAACCCTCCGTATGAAGGCGGAAGGGGCAGAGGCGATTTCTATATTGAAAAGTTTCAGGCGCAAAAAGGGAGAGCAAGATGAATAATACTTCTTTTGGTACGCAAACTTCGGTTTATTTTAAAAAGGTTTTCCGTATTTCCATGCGTGAGCGCGCTTGGAAATACCTTGTGTTCGCGGCGATCATCGGCTTGATCGTTGTGCTGGTCGTCGGGGAAAATATGTTCAAATCATATGATTCGACCAGTTCGGGCTTTTTCACCTTGGTTTCCGCCTGCATTTGGATCGGCATTTTCAACTCCATTCAAAGCGTTTGCAAGGAACACGAGATAATCCGTGCCGAGTACCGTCAGGGTATGAAGCTCGGCGCGTATATTATGGCGCACGTTTTGTGGCAGGCGCTGCTTTGCCTTGCCGAAAGCATTGTGGTGTTCGTTCTTTGCTGCATCAATATGCACTTTGACAAATCGCCGCATTTGCTGGTAAGCGCTTATTTGGAAAATTTTGTCACCATCTATCTGCTTGTGTTCGGTGCTGCGGTGCTGGGACTGATGATCTCTTCCGTTTCCGCAACGCCCACAACCGCAATGACGATTATGCCGTTTGTGCTTATCGTTCAGCTGATTTTAAGCGGTGTGCTGTTTAAGCTGGACGGCGCAACCGGATTTTTTGCCAATCTTACGCTTAGCAAGTGGGGAATGTCCGCGTTTGGCTGCGAAGCCGATTTGAACAATATGAATCTGGCTATCAACGGACAGCTTATGCAGGAAGGCTTTATTTATCCTCAGCAATATTTGATGTCAGGTCAGATGCTGAAGCACACGCCCGCGGTCGGCTACTATGATCCCAAGGTGATCACGCTTCTGCTTGCGTGGCTGATCTCATTTGTGTTGACCGCTTTCAACGCAGTGATTGCCGTTGTGGCATTAAAGCTGAAAAACAGAGATTCCTGATCGGGGGATGCTATGAAACAAAATGAACAAGCGCTGCCCAAAGAGCGCTATCAGGTGTTTGTTACGACGCACCGCGGTATGGTGCGCGCCAACAACGAGGACAATTTTACAATTAACGGGATCTCAAAAAAGCTTGAGATCAAAAATACGGATTTTGCTCAGGTTTTTGAAGCGCCGCTTCTCGCCGCAGTTTTTGACGGAATGGGCGGAGAGTCAAAGGGCGAATATGCTTCGTATATTTCTTCCAAGGTCGCGAAAAGCCTGTACTATTCTTTGATCGAAATGCCCGATACGGCGATGGATCTGTTTGTCGGAGAGTTTGTGCAGCGCGCGAATAATGAGATCCGCGCGTTTCTTGAGGAAAATCACTGCAACACGGGCGGCAGTACGGTTGTTGCCGCCATCTTTCGGCAGGGCGTTGCGTATCCGTTTTCGATCGGCGACAGCCGGATCTATTACTGGCACGATGAGCAGCTGACGCAGATCTCAAAGGATCAGACGTTGGCAATGAAAAAGTATGAGGCGAATATCTATACCCTGGAGGAAGCCGAAAAAAGCTTGGACAGCCACAAGCTGACGTCTTTTTTGGGCGCGGATTATTACCGAAGGGGACTTGAGCCGCAATACTACGCTCCGCTCTCGATACAGGGAAACGACAAGCTGCTGCTGTGCAGCGACGGCTTGTATGACGAGCTTAGCCTTGACGAGATCCGCGAAGTTATAAGCAATCATCCGAACGATCCTACCATGGAGCTTGTTAAAGCCGCGCTGAAAAACGGCGGCGGCGACAACGTGACCTGCGTATTGATTGAACGGGAAAAATAAATAATGCAAAAGGAGAAAACACAATGGATTTATCATTCTTATCAAAAATGGGTCTGAGCATGGACGACATCGGCAAAATCGGTGAAATTATTATGAGCGGCGGCGACGACGACAAAATCGCCGAGGAAATCAGCGCTAAGTTCGGTATGGACAAGGATCAGGCAAAGGATATTGTCAAGCAGTCCAAGGGCTTTTTGGGCAACATCCCCAATCCGTTCGCGAAAAAATAAACATAAAAAATCCCGGCTCATTGCTTAAGCAGTGAGCCGGATTTTTATGTTGTTCAATTGTTTTGGAAATCTTTTCTGCTTGCCGTTTTTCGGAAAAATGATGAAATATTCCGGGAGCGGGCAAGGAGCATCCGCAATGATCAGATTTCGATGTTTTTGATGGAATCAAATTCGTCTATCATTTCCTGCGAAGGCTTTTTGGAAATCAGTGAAACGATAACATTGATGACCAGCGCCAGCGCAAAGCCGACAACAAGCGAATACAGACCGGTCGCCTTGTAGATCGTTTCGCCGTTAACCAGCGGCAGGTAGTCCCAAACGATGACGGTCAAAGCGCCTGTCGCCATACCGGAAACAGCACCCGCCAGGGTGGAACGCTTCCAGAACAGCGCCAGCAGCACAACCGGACCGAACGCCGCGCCAAAGCCTGCCCACGCGTCCTTTACCAGCTCCATAACGCTGGAGTTGCGGTCAAGCGCGATCAAAAAGGCGATGACAGCTACCACGATAACAGCTATTCTGCCGACCAGCAGCGCGCTCTTTTCGGTGGATTCGCTGTTTTTGGTTTTTCTCTTGAAAACGCCCTTGAAAATGTCCTCGGAAATAGCGGATGAAGTAACGAGCAGCTGGCTGTCCGCAGTGGACATAATTGCCGCCAAAATTCCGCAAAGGAAAATACCGCCGATGAAAATCAGCACTCCGTTGCCGGAGAATACCTGCTGGATCAAGCGGATAAACGCGGTTTCGCTTGTACGGTCGTCGAGCGGCGGAGAGAGGAAGCCTCTTGCCACAAGACCGACAAAGCAAGCAGCAGTCAGGGAAAGCACGCACCAAACGATCGCGATCTTTCTGGACTTTTTAACCTCGGCGTCATTTTTGATCGCCATAAAGCGGATGATGATGTGAGGCATACCAAAGTAGCCGAGTCCCCACGCGAGGTTAGAAATGATCGAAACGGCGGAAACGTTGCTGCCGTCGTCGTTCTTAAGGATGTGCAGGAAGTTTTCGGGGTTTGCAACTCCGTTGTCAGTAAGCGAGGCGGCAAAGCCGTTGTCCCAGGTCATAATGGCGTATGCTACGATCGGCACAGCCAAAATCGCGACCAGCATAAGCATACCCTGGATGAAGTCGGTGGTGCAAACCGCCTTGAAGCCGCCGAGCATGGTGTAAAACAAAATTACGACCGCGGCGATGATCAGGCCGATGGTGTACGCGTTGTCGATGGAATCTCCGAAAAGTGTTTCAAACAGCTTGGCGCCGGAGCTGAATGCCGAAGCGGTGTACACCGCAAAGAAGATAGCGATGATGACAGCCGAAATAATTTTGATGACGCCGGTTTTGTCGCGGTAACGGTTCTCGAAGAAGCTGGGAATCGTAAGCGAGTTGCCCGCAACGATTGTGTATTTTCTGAGACGCGAAGCAACCAGGAACCAGTTGAGAATGGTGCCGATCAAAAGTCCGATGGCTATCCAAACCTCGCCGGTGCCGAGAAGATAAACCGTACCGGGAAGTCCCAGCAGAAGCCAGCCGCTCATATCGCTCGCCTGTGCCGAGAGAGCTGCCGTCCAGCCGCCAAGGTTTCTGCCGCCCAGAAAATAGTCCTCATTATTCTTGGTGCGCTTGGAATAAAAAATGCCGATGGCGATCATCAAAAGCAGATAAAACGCAAACGCGACCAAGGTAATGATTTGATCTGAACTCATATAAATCCTCCTCTGAATTTTATGTATTAATGTGCTAAAGCACGAATACTTTACCATTGTATCAAATATATTGATAAAAATCAAGTGTATTCTTAGTGAAATGGAAATAATCGGAAAAATCCCTTCAAATCTTCTCTGAAATGTTGATTTACAGCTGAAAAAATAGTATAATAAATCCGAGTATGATTACACCTCAAATGCGCTTGATACGCTTTCGTCCGACTGAAAAAAGCACGCTTCATATCCGCGGACGAAAAAGTTGCTTATCAAAGCAAAAAGGAGCTAATTATGGATTTTGTAAAAAGAACGTGGGCGGAGATCTCGCTGGACGCCATCGCCCATAATTTTCATATCATAAAGGAACAGGTCGGCGAAAAGCCAAAGCTTTGCTGCGTAATAAAAGCCGACGGCTACGGTCACGGCGCGGTAGAGCTTGCGCAGACCTATGAAAAACTGGGCGCGGACTTTTTTGCCGTCAGCAACATCGACGAAGGAATTGAGATACGCTCCTCGGGAGTCAAGCTGCCGATCGTGATCCTGGGCTACACTCCGGTGCGCGACGCTCAGCGGCTGGCGCAGTATAACATCTCCCAGGCGGTTTTTTCGCTCGATTACGCCAAGGCGCTTTCCGCACAGTGCGCCGAATACGGCTGCGTGTGCAAGATCCACATCAAATGCGACACGGGTATGAGCCGCATCGGATTTATGTGTCAGGATTTCCCGACCGATAATAATTCTATAGACGAAATATACGAAGCCTGCTCGCTGACTAATCTGCACCCCGAGGGCTTGTTTACGCATTTTTGCGTGTCGGATGAGCGCGAGGACGGCAGGGACTTCACTCAAAAGCAGTACCGCAACTTCATCTATGTGCGCGACGCGCTGAAAAAGCGCGGGCTTGAGATCCCCATCGCGCATTGCTCCAACAGCGGCGCTATTGAGGATTACGCGGAAACCTACTGTGATATGGTGCGTGCCGGAATCATTCTGTACGGCCTTGCGCCGTCTCCTAAGCTTTACGGCAAGCTTGATTTGCAGCCTGCCATGACGCTTAAAACAACTGTCGCGTATGTCAAAACCCTGCGCGCAGGCGCGGACGTTTCCTACGGAAGAACCTTTACGGCTCAAAAGGAAATGAAGATCGCCACCGTACCGATCGGATATGCCGACGGTTATGTGCGCGAAAACGCTCGCGACGGCTATATGCTCGTAAACGGCAAGCCTGCAAAGATCGTGGGCAGAATATGTATGGATCAGACTATGCTTGACGTGACGGATATAGATGACGTCAGTATCGGCGATGAGGTGATCGTGTTCGGCGACGGCAGCCGCGGCGAGCCGACTGCCGACACACTTGCCAAAAACACAGGCACGATCAACTATGAAGTGGTTTGTCTTGTCGGCAAGCGTGTGCCGCGCATTTACTATAAAAACGGTGTCATAACGGAAGTGATGTATAAGCTATGAGATTACTGGTTGTTGACGGAAACAGCATTGTCAACCGCGCGTTTTACGGTATTCGCCCTCTAACAAACAAGGAGGGGCAGTTTACCCACGCCATTTACGGATTTTTGACGATGCTTCGCAAACTCGAAAAGGAAGAATCACCCGACGCGGTGGCGATCGCCTTTGACCTTAAGGCGCCGACCTTCCGCCACAAGGCGTATGACGGATATAAGGCGACGCGAAAAGGAATGCCGCCGGAGCTGGCAAGCCAAATGCCGATCCTTAAGGAGCTGCTCGGGCTGCTGGGCTACCGGCTTGTGACCTGCGAGGGCTATGAAGCGGATGATATTCTGGGCACGCTTGCCGCGGCGTGTGAACAGAGCGGCAGCGAATGTGTTCTGGCGACGGGAGACCGCGACAGCTTGCAGCTTGTGAGTGACAAAACCTTTGTCCACCTGTGTACCAACCGCGACGATATTCTTTACACGCCCGAGAAAGTCCGTGAGGATTACGGCGTTGAGCCTGTCGAGCTGATCGAAATAAAGGCGATACAGGGCGACAGCTCCGACAATATCCCGGGTGTTGCCGGAATAGGTCCCAAGGGCGCCGGCGATTTGATCCGGCGGTACCATACGGTGCAGTATATCTACGACAACATCGATATGCTTGACATCAAGGACGGCGTGCGCAAAAAGCTGATCGCTTCCAAGAAAAACGCGTTCCTAAGCCTTATGCTGGGCAGGATCGTAAAGGACGCGCCTGTTGATACCGATGTTGAACACTATCGCGTGGAGATCCAAGACCGTGCCGCCTGCGCAAGATATATGGCGCAGCTGGAACTATTTTCTTTAATCGAAAAATACGATTTAAACTCTGTTGCGCCAACTCCGAAAGCTTCCGATAAAAAAGCGGAGTCTTTGCGAGTCAGCCGCGATAATATTCCTTATGAGAAAATTAAAGAATGCGGCAAGGCTTATCTGCATTTTGAAATTTCCAATAACGAATTAAAATCCTTCTCTGTGATGATTGCCGGCGTGGTTTATGTTTCCGAAGACGGCGAAGCCTTTGACAGGCTGCTTGCCGACGCGGACGTCGCGCTTTTCCTGCGCGGCAGCAAGGCGCTGTTCGCTTATGCCGACAATAAGGGCATTGAGATCGCCGGAAAGCTGTTCGACGTGGAGCTGGCGGCATATCTTTTGGAGCCGTCATCAAAGGACTACACCGACGAAAACCTTTGCGCGGCAAACCGCATCGAGCTGCCCGTGTGTGCCGAGGAGGACAAGCAGTATCGCGCGACGGCGGTATATGACCGTTTGTGCGACAAGCTGCAAAACGAGATCAAAGCCAACGAGCAGGAAAAACTGCTGAATGAAATAGAAATACCGCTTGCCAAGGTGCTTGCCAAAATGGAGAATATCGGCTTTGCGGTGGACAGGCAGGGTATCGCCGATTACGGCGCTGTGCTTTCGGCGGAAATCAGCCGTCTGGAAGCGGAGATTTATGAGAGCGCCGGCAGCGAGTTCAACATCAATTCGCCCAAGCAGCTCGGCAAAGTGCTGTTTGAGGACTTGGGACTGCCCGTCAAGAAAAAAACCAAAAGCGGCTACAGCACCAATGCAGAGGTGCTGGAAGGGCTGCGCTATGAGCATCCTGTGGTTGATCTTGTGCTGCGTTACCGTGCGCTTGCCAAGCTGAACTCCACCTACTGCGAGGGCTTGCTTAAGGTCATCGCCGACGACGGCAGGATCCATTCGAGCTTCAACCAAACCGAAACGCGCACAGGCAGGATCAGCTCTACCGAGCCGAATTTGCAGAACATTCCCGTTCGAACGGAGTTGGGCAGAGAGATGCGAAAGTTTTTCTGCGCGCGCGAGGACTGGGTTCTGGTGGATGCCGACTATTCGCAGATCGAGCTGAGGGTGCTGGCGCATATCGCACACGACGCCAATATGATCGAAGCCTTTAAAAACGGAGACGACATTCACGCCATCACCGCTTCGCAGGTGTTTAACCTTCCGCTTGATATGGTAACTCCGGCTATGCGCAGCAGTGCCAAGGCGGTAAACTTCGGAATCGTGTACGGCATCGGCGCGTTTTCGCTCGGAAAGGACATCGGCGTTACCACAAAAGAGGCTTCAAGATATATTGCCAATTATCTGGCGCATTACAGCGGCGTTGATAAATATATGCAGGAAGTTGTGGAAAAAGCAAAGCGCGACGGATATGTTGAAACACTTTTCGGCAGGCGGCGTTACCTGCCCGAGCTTAGCTCAGGAAAGCATATGCTGCGAGCGTTCGGCGAACGTGTGGCAAGAAATATGCCGATACAGGGCACCGCGGCGGATATAATCAAAATCGCCATGGTGCGAGTAGACGAAAGGCTCAGACGCGAAGGCTTGAAGGCGCGGTTGATTTTGCAGGTGCACGATGAATTGATCGTTGAGGCTCCGCAGGAGGAAAGCGCCCGCGTAGCCGCCCTGCTGCAGGAGGAAATGGAAAACGCCGTGCAGTGGGAGGTCCCGCTGACGGCTGACGCGGCAATCGGAAGGACGTGGTATGATGCCAAAGGATAATATAAAACGCTATATCGCCTTCGTTTGCACCGGCAACACCTGCCGAAGCCCGATGGCCGAGGGGATATTTAATAAAAGAGCGGAGGAGAAGGGACTTGACGTTCGCGCGGTCAGCTTTGGAATGGCGGCTGTGCCCGGTCTTGCTCCGTCCGAAAAAGCCGTTGAGGTCTGCCGCGAGATCGGAGTGGACATCAGCGGTCACCGCACACACTTTATATATGATTTCCAGCTCGGCGATTTTGAAAAATTCTATTGTATGTCGCTTAGTCACGCGAGTATTTTGACCGAAAGCATTGGGATCCCCGAGGAAAACGTCGAGATCGTCGGAGTCGTTGATCCCTACGGCGGAAGTGTGGAAACATACCGTATGTGCAGGGATGTTCTTGCGGCATTTGTGGAAGAGCTGATCGTAAAATATGAGAGTTGAAAAAATGAAAGCGGCTCACCTTGACGATGTGTTCAGGCTGGAAAACGCCTGCTTTGCACACCCATGGTCGCGGCAGAGCCTGCAGGAGTCGCTGGAAAATGAAAACTCGGTTTTTTATGTCGCGACTGAAAATGATGAAGTCATCGGGTATATCGGTATGAGCTTTGTGCTTGACGAGGGTTATATCTACAACGTAGCGGTAGAGCCGCAGCACCGTTGTCACGGTGTAGGCAGCGCGTTGATACGAACTCTTGTGACGGACTGCAAAAAGCAGGGCTTCGCGTTTTTGACGCTGGAGGTGCGGCAAAGCAACAAAGCGGCGCGTTCGCTTTACGAAGCCTTTGGGTTTATCAAGGTCGGCGAGCGCAAGAATTACTACACCGACCCCGATGAAAGCGCCGTTCTTATGACGCTATATTTCTAACGGAGAATAATAATATGAAAATACTTGCAATTGAATCATCATGTGACGAAACCGCGGCGGCGGTTGTGGAGGACGGCAGAACCGTTTTGTCCTCGGTAATCGCCTCTCAGGTTGAGGAACACCGTCTTTACGGCGGAGTTGTGCCGGAAATCGCTTCGCGACGCCATGCCGAGGCTATTGTGCCGGTTGTGTCTCAGGCGCTGGAGCAGGCAAATGTCACGCTTGACGAGATCGACGCGCTGGCGGTCACATACGCGCCGGGCTTGATCGGCGCATTGCTGGTGGGCGTTAATTTCGCAAAGGGCTTGGCTCTTTCCGCGGGTTTGCCGCTGGTGCCTGTGCATCATTTGCGTTCGCATATTGCGTCGAATTATATTTCCAATCAAGAATTAAAACCGCCGTTTCTCTGTTTGGTGGTGTCCGGCGGACACAGCCATATTGTGATGGCGGAGGATTATACAAAGATGAGAATAATCGGAAGAACGCGCGACGACGCGGCGGGCGAAGCCTTTGACAAGGCGGCGCGCACGATGGGAATGCCTTATCCGGGCGGCATCGCACTGGACAAGGTCGCCGAGGACGGCGATCCTCACGCGTTCACCCTGCCGCGCCCGGTTGTGCATGACGCGCCGTATGATTTCAGCTTTTCGGGACTGAAAACCGCCGTGCTCAACCTTTTGCACAATGCTGCGCAAAAGGGGGAGGAGCTGAATAAGGCGGACGTCTGCGCGTCCTTCCGCTATGCGGTTGTCAATTGTCTGACAACCAACTTCATCAAAGCGGCGGAGGACTTGGGCGTTAAAAAGCTCGTGATAGCAGGCGGCGTTTCCGCAAATTCACTGCTGCGCAGAACGCTTGCGGACGAATGTCAAAAGCGCGGCTGGCAGTTTTATATGCCCGAAAAATCGCTTTGCGGCGACAATGCCGCTATGGTCGGCTCGCAAGGCTATTATGAATTTCTCAGCGGCAGACGCGCAGGCACCGATCTCAACGCGTATGCTACGATGAGCATTGAGGAAACCGAGCCTCTGTGCTGAGAGGAGTGCTTATATGAAAAAATCATCCGCAGCCTTGCCGTTCATCGCTGTCGGCTGTCTGCTGTATTATTGTTTATCGACATTTTTCCTGTTTGCCTTTGCCGAAAGCATGCGCAATCTTTCCCCGGTGGTGTTATATCCGCTGGAGTTTTCGCCCTATATCGCAGGATTTGCAGGATATATACTTTCAATGATTGCGCTTGCGCGTCGGCTGCCGCGCGCGGTGATAACTGTGTACGCCTATATGGGTGTTACAATCTTTATGTCCATTGTGCATTACATACGACCGCTTTTGTCAATGATGCTGCTGTGTGCTTGCCTGATGATGTACATTGCCACACTGAACAAAAGACCGACGCCGCTCGGGGGCGTCACCTGCGGCGCTGCCGGTTTGAGCCTGTCGGCTTCGTGCATCAGATGGATTGCGAAAGCCGCTGCGCTAAAGCGTTATTATAACGAGGATCCGGCCGGGCGCAGTTATGTGGAGGATTTTGGCGTTAAGCTGAGCGACAGGGAGAGCTATCAACATACGCAGATTTATGCGGTTACGGTGGCGTTTGTCGCTGTCGCGTGCGGTATTGCCGGTATTGTAAACGCTGTCCGCCTGAAAGAAGCAGGCAAAACCAAGGCGTTTGCCGCCGTTTTGGCGGTGTCAATCGCTGCAGTTTTGAGCTCTGTTGCCCTTTTGGCTGCACGGTATATCCTTTTGGGCGGCAGGCTGAGATAGGGATTAATACTATTCTCTGATAGAAAGTAGACAACTTTCTATCAGAGAGAAAACGCTTGGCGCGTTTTCCAATTGCGCAAAAGCGCAATTGCCGTCTTATACAATCTTGACGCGCCTACGGCGCTATTAAAAAG
>JBGUOX010000020.1:0-15247 GCA_045129995.1 Ruminococcus sp.
TGGCGCCTTGCAAGGACGACAACGCAGTATTGCGGAAAATAGACCGCAAAGATTGGCTACTTTTTATTAGGTATTAGTATTAATTGAGTTTAATCATAAAGCGCGAGCTTTTGCTTGAACTTTACCGTATCGAGCGCTGCGGCAAGGATGATAAACATCACCGCGGCAACGGCGGCCTGAATCAGGTTGAACGGTGTTTCCGCCCATGCCGCGCCGACGTCGTAGAGCAGCAAATTGGCTGCGAAGTACCCGCCGACGGTCACCAGCGAAGTAGGAAGAAGCATAAGCAGGGTCAGGGGGCTGAGAATACGGCTGTTCCTGCGCACGCGCCGCGTACGGCGGAGCACAAGATAAAACGGCAGGACGTTAAGCGCCTTAATAAGCGCTGTCGGAATTGCCCAGACCGCGTATCCTGACAGCAAATCGGCAAACGCGCCGCCCAATGCGGACGCGATAAAGCCGAACGGAGCAGGCAGCACGCACGCCGCGAGATAAACTACGGCGTCGCCGGAGTGCGCGTATCCTACCGGCGCCGGAATTTTGATAAAAGCGGTCGCTACGGTTATCAGCGCCGCGAACATCGCGGTCAGCGCCATGGCTTTGCCGGTATATTTAGTTTTTTGAACATTTGAAATTTGCATTTATATCACTCCCTGTTTTGGAATGATTGCATTGTAACACAAAACTGTATATATTAAAATACACAGTTTATTAAAAAAATAAGTGTACAGTTTAGCCTCGCAAAAAAGGAGAAGCCGTTTTGCGACGGCTTCTCCGAACATATATATTATCTTAATTTTATATGAACCTCGCGGAGCTGCTGTTCGGTTACCTCGCCGGGTGAACCGAGGAGCACGTCCTGAGCGTTTGAGTTCATCGGGAACGCGATTACTTCGCGGATGTTTTCTTCGCCGTTGAGCAGCATAATCATTCTGTCAACACCGGGAGCCATACCGGCGTGCGGCGGAGCGCCGTATTGGAACGCGTTATAAAGCGCGCTGAATTTGGCTTTGAGGTCGTCCTCGCTGTAGCCCGCGATTTCAAACGCCTTTTTCATAATCTCAATGTCGTGGTTGCGCACAGCGCCCGAAGAAAGCTCTACGCCGTTGCATACAATATCGTACTGATAAGCCAAAATTTCCTCGGGATCCTTGTTGAGCAGAGAGTCAAGTCCGCCCTGCGGCATTGAAAACGGGTTGTGGGTAAAGATAACCTTGCCGTCGTCGTCGCGCTCAAACATAGGAAAGTCAACTATGAAGCAAAGCTCGAATTTGCTTTCGTCAACCAGCTTTAAGCGGTTGGCGACCTCGGTGCGGATTTGACCGGCAAGCTTGGGAGCTTCGGCTGCAGTGTCGGCGATAAAGTAAATAACGTCGCCTGCCTTTGACGAGTTGCGGTCGATTAATTCTTCACGGTCGCCGGGCTTTAAGAATTTGTCGATAGGTCCGTCAAAGGTCAAATCATCGTTAACCTTAACGTAACCCAAGCCCTTCATACCTATTGAAAGCGCGAACTCCTCCATACGCTTGAACCACTTTTTGCTTTGAGCGGCGGCTCCGGGAACGTTGATTGAACGAACGCATTTTTTGCGGAAGGGAGCAAAGTCGGTTTCAACGAACATATCGCTGATTTCTTTTATTTCAAGCGGATTTCTGAGGTCGGGCTTGTCTGTGCCGTATTTCAGCATAGCCTCGGCAAAGGGGATACGCTTAAACGGCGGCTTGCTGACCTCTAAGCTGCTGAATTTTTTAAAGGTTTCATAAAGCACTTCCTCGGCAACGTCAAAAACGTCCTCCTGAGTAGCGAACGCCATTTCAAAGTCAAGCTGATAAAACTCACCCGGCGAACGGTCCGCCCTTGCGTCCTCGTCGCGGAAACAGGGGGCAATCTGGAAGTACTTGTCAAAGCCGCTGACCATCAAAAGCTGTTTGAAAATCTGCGGAGCCTGCGGAAGCGCGTAAAACTTGCCCTTGTGCTTGCGGCTGGGAATAAGATAGTCACGCGCGCCCTCGGGTGATGAGGTTGACAGAATCGGTGTGTTGATTTCGTTAAAGCCCATTTCCTCCATCTTTTTTCTGAGGAAGGAAACAACCTTTGAACGGAATAAAATATTGTTGTGAACCTTCGGGTTTCTAAGGTCGAGAAAGCGGTATTTAAGTCTTACGTCCTCGCCGGTGTTGGTTGAAGTCGCAACCTCAAACGGGAGAACGTTTTTGCACTTGCCCAGCACCCTTATGTCCTCGGTGTGAACCTCGACAAAGCCCGTGGCGATTTTCTTGTTGATTGTGTCCTCGTCGCGCTTTACAACCTCGCCGCTGAGGGTTACGGTACATTCCTTGTTAATGCTTTTAAGCAGCTCGTCGTTGTGGACAACCACCTGCAAAACTCCGTACTCGTCGCGGATATCCAAAAACATTACGCCGCCGTGGTCGCGGATATTTTCAACCCAGCCGGCAACCTTTACCTGCTGACCGATGTTTTCTTCTCTTAATTCACCGCAGCTTACGGTGCGGTACTCGTTGGCTTTTATCATAAAAACTGTCCTTTCACGGATTTTTTACCCATTCTATAATATTATATCACAACTTAATAAATCAATCAATACCCATTCGATTTTTTTACGGCACCCGGCGCGTTATTGCAGCAAAAAGCAGGGCGCGCTTCCGTTTGACTCGCGGACGGACTCAAAAGATTGTTCACGTCCGCGAACCGGTCAACACGCGGCCCTGCGGTTATTTTAATAAAATTCAGCTTACCTGCTTTGAACTGCTGCTTATTTAATTTCGGCAATATGCTCAACAATCTCGGCAACCTTGATTTGCTGGGGCTCCTCAAGTCTGTCAAGCACGTGCTCTATGCGCGTCATTGCGTCGGAATTAAGCTCGTAAGTGCTTTTGTCGAACGAAAGCACCTCTGCCATGGTGACTCCAAGCGCTTTGCATATTTTGTAAAGTGTGTCAATTGTCGGGCATTTTTCACCTCTTTCAAGTCTGCCCAGATAAGCCGGGTAAAGCCCTGCCTTTTTCGCAAGAGATTCCTGGCTGATGTCAGCCGTAAGACGGTACTTGCGTATGTTGCTTCCTAATTTTTTGTTTAATAACTCTCTGGTCATTGCGCGCCTCGGAAAAATAAAAGAATTGTGTATAAATTTTCTTTTTAAATATTTTAACACAAATGCACATATTCGTCAAGAAAAAAATAATATTTTAATGTAAAAGCAATATAAATATTGAGCATTTTTAATGTGCATAATGTCTAAAACTTATGTCAAAAATGAAAAAAACGCTATATTTTCCGCGCCGATAAAAATAAACTTGAAAAAATGTAAATATAATTGTATAATATAACTCACAATTACCCTGAGAGGATGATTATCTATGGAATATACCAAGGCTTTTGATTTAATAGCAGAAAAGGTCGGAGAGGAGCTTGAAAAGAACGGCTACACCCGTCAGAAGGTTGCCTCCGAGGGAGAGGGCAAGGATCTTGTAGCGCTCTTTACAGGTCAGAATATTGCTTATTCGGTTGCCTATTTTACCGACAGACAGCAGATGGTTCTGCGCTCCTGCGCGATGACCGACGAAGGCCCCGACAACGAGTGGAAAACCCTTTCCACCTGGCTTTATGATGATGTTGTGGCTACTCAAAAGGACGCCGAAAGCATTGCGAACGACTTTGTTGACGGAGTTTCAAACGCTTCGGCAATCAAGCGCGCGAAGCAGGTTAAGCAAAAGAAGAAAAAGTCTGACGACGGAACAGCCGACCCGAAGTTTTTGGCTAAGCGTTTTGTGACATATTTTCCCGAGCTGAAGGAAGAAATCAAAAGCGAGGAGGATTGCTATTATCCTTTCCGCGGCGCAACCTTTGCCAAGGAGCACATAGCGCCCAAGCTTAAACCCTATATTGCCAAAGCCAACCGTAAGGAGCTTGAAAAGCTTGCGGGCGTTTTTAACCTTCAGTACGGCAACGGAGACGCCGACACGCGTTCAATCATCACAATAGTATTGCTCAATTCGCTTTCGCAGGACGAGTTTGACAAGCTTTACGAATACTTCGACGAGGATTTGTCAAGGGCTGCCGAAGCCGCCCGCAAATATATAGGAAAAGAAGTTAAGCCCGAAAAGCCGCCCAAGAAAACCATTTCGAGAATGAGCACGCTCAAAGACCAGTAAATAACGGACGCTTTGGCGTCCGTTGTGTTTTGACACGCGGATAATCAGTTTATATATAGTGAGCAGGATAGCGAGTGACGCTTCGGCTCCGAATTTATTAAAAAAGGCTTGACTTCTTTTGTTTTATGTGATAAAATGTTATCACCTCTAAAAGGGGCTTTATTTTTGTGCCCTGCTGAGGGAGGCTAAAAATATTCCGAATAACCGGGAGGTGCCGTTATGAGAGTTAAAATCACATTGGCCTGCACAGAATGCAAACAGCGCAACTACAACACAATGAAGAACAAGAAAAACAGTCCCGACAGACTTCAGATGAACAAGTACTGCCGCTTCTGTAAGAAACACACTCTTCACAAGGAAACTAAATAAGGAGGTACACTATGGCTGACACTAAAGCAGTGGCTAAAAAGTCTTCGGACAAAAAGCCCGCTAATAAAAAGAAGCCCAATGTCTTTAAAAGACTTTGGAAGTACCTTGTAGCTTGTAAGGGTGAACTCAAGAAGATTACCTGGCCGACGCCCAAGCAGACAACCAAAAACTTTGGTATCGTTATTGCCGTTATCATTATTATGGGTCTGTTTATTTATGCGCTCGACCGCGGATTGTTCGCTTTGCTCGGACTCGTTATGGGAATCTCGAATACATAACGGGCATAATTCTTGTCTAATCTTTGGAAAGGAAGAGATTTATGCCTGATTATGAAGCAAAATGGTATGTGATCCATACCTATTCGGGCTACGAAAACAAGGTGGCAAACGATTTGCTTACCACCGCGGAAAACCGTCAGTTGCAGGATATGATAATCGACGTAAAGGTTCCCACCGAGATCGTTACCGAAACAGTCGGTGAGAAAACCAAAGAGGTCGAGCATAAAATCTATCCGGGCTATGTTTTCGTAAAAATGGTCTATACAGACGAAACATGGTATGTTGTCCGCAATATCCGCGGCTGCACCGGTTTTGTCGGACCGGGATCCAAGCCCGTGCCCCTTACCGAAGCTGAAGTTTACAGAATGGGAGTCGAACAGCGTGTTGTGAAGATCTCCTATGCCGTAGGCGATTCGGTACGTATTATTGACGGTCCCCTGGAGGACTTCGTCGGAACGGTCGAGGAAATCGACGCCGACAAAAACTACGTCCGTGTTGTTGTTTCAATGTTCGGACGCGAAACTCCTGTCGAGCTTGAGCTTGGACAGGCAGAACCAATTGAGGATTAAAACGATAATCAGCCCAGCGGGCTTTTTATTGGGAACCCAAGTTCCCTGTGGGAGGAAACCCTACACAGTGGCGTTCCGCAATTTACCACGAATTTTTGGAGGTTATAAACAATGGCTCAAAAGGTAGTAGGCTTAATCAAGCTTCAGATCCCTGCCGGCAAAGCAACTCCGGCACCGCCTGTCGGCCCTGCACTTGGTCAGCACGGCGTAAACATTGTTGCGTTCACAAAGGATTTCAACGAGCGCACCAAGAACGACATCGGTCTTATCATTCCTGTTGTTATCACAGTATATGCCGACCGTTCATTCACTTTCATTACCAAAACTCCGCCTGCGGCAGTTCTTCTTAAGAAGGCTTGCGGCATTGAAAGCGGTTCGGGCGTACCGAATAAAACTAAGGTAGCCACCATCACAAAAGAGCAGATCACCAAGATCGCCGAGCAGAAAATGCCCGACCTCAACGCAGGCAGCGTTGAAGCGGCAGCTTCTATGATCGCCGGTACTGCCAGAAGTATGGGTATTACAGTAGTTGACTAAATAATCCGGGTGGGAGGAGCTTTCCGTTTGACCACCTAAATATGGAGGAAAACTGATGAAACACGGTAAGAAATATGTTGACGCTGCTAAGCTCGTTGACAGAAATAAATTATATGATACAAACGAAGCGCTGGACACAGTGATCAAAACCGCCACCGCCAAGTTTGACGAAACCGTTGAGCTTCACGTTAAGCTCGGCGTCGACAGCCGTCACGCTGACCAGCAGGTTCGCGGCGCTGTTGTTCTTCCCAACGGTACCGGTAAAAACGTTCGCGTACTGGCTATCTGCAAAGGCCCCAACGAGGAGCTTGCAAAGGAAGCAGGCGCAGACTATGTCGGCGCTGAGGACATGACTCAGAAGATCCAGCAGGAAAACTGGATGGACTTCGACGTTCTTATCACCACACCCGACTGCATGGGTCTTGTCGGTCGTCTCGGTCGTATTCTCGGACCGCGCGGCTTGATGCCTAACCCCAAGGCAGGCACCGTTACTCCCGACATCGCCAAGGCGATCAAGGAAGCCAAGGCAGGTAAGATCGAGTACCGTCTTGACAAAACCAACATTATCCACTGCCCCATCGGTAAGGTATCCTTTGGTACCGACAAGCTTGCCGAGAACCTTGACACCCTTATGGACGCCATCGTTAAGGCTAAGCCCGCTGCCGCAAAAGGTCAGTACATTCGTTCCGTAGCCGTGACCTCTACCATGGGTCCCAGCGTAAGAATGAACCCCACCAAATTTGGTGTTTGATTCTTTTTGAATTGAATATATGCAGTTCTAAAGACAGTAGGTGCATTGCGTAAAAGGGAAACCTTGCCTGCCGAGGAAAGTGCGATTACATTCTTGTTAGTATTCCGCTGTCCGAGGTGCGCTTCGGACAGCGTTTTCTTTAGATGAACCCGTGCTTTGACGGACTGCGAAATATTTTATTTCGGAGGTGAATTTTTTTGCCAAGCCAGAGTGTTTTAGAGCAAAAGAAAGCAATCGTTGCAGAGCTTTCCGAAAGACTGAAAAACTCCGTCACCGGTTTGGTGGTATCCTATAAGGGTATCAACACCGAGGATGACACCAAGCTCAGAAAGGAGCTGCGTGAAAACGACGTTAAGTACACCGTTGTTAAGAACACACTTCTTTCCCGCGCTTGCGACGAGGTTGGTCTTGAGGACTTGAAGCCTGTTTTGGAGGGCACTACCGCTCTTGCAACAAGCGACAGCGAATATGCTGCCGCGGCTCGTATCCTCTGCAAGTATGCAAAGGATCACGAAAACTTTAAGGTGAAGTCAGGTTATCTTGACGGCGCCGTAGTGGACATGGACACCATCGTTGCGCTGTCCAAGCTGCCCACCAGAGAAGTTCTTCTCGCAAATGTTCTTGGTGCGTTCCAGGCTCCTATCGCCGCGTTTGCCCGTGTTATGCAGGCTGTAGTGGACGAAGGCGGCTTTGACGCTTGTCTTGCCAAGAAGACTGCTGAAGCTGCTCCCGCAGAGGAAGCTGCCGAGGCACCCGCGGAAGCTGAAGCTCCCGCTGCGGAATGATCCGCGACTGATTTTAAAAACTAACTTATCAATTGGAGGTAAATAACAATGGCATCTGAGAAAATTACTGCTATTATTGAAGAATTAAAAGGCCTCACCGTTCTTGAGCTTTCCGAGCTGGTACATGCTGTAGAGGACGAGTTTGGCGTATCCGCTGCTGCTGCTGTTGCAGTTGCAGGTCCCGTAGAGGCTGCTGCTGCTGAGGCTGAGCAGACCGAGTTTGACGTAATCCTGAAGAGCGCAGGCGGCAACAAGATCGCCGTTATCAAGGCTGTTCGTGAGATCACCGGTCTTGGTCTGAAGGAAGCTAAGGCTCTTGTAGACGGCGCTCCCAAGCCCGTTAAGGAGCAGGTATCCAAGGAGGATGCTGATTCCATTAAGGAGAAGCTCGAAGGCGCAGGCGCAGAGGTAGAGCTGAAGTAATTTCACTTTTCCGAAATCAAACAGGACAGACGATTGTCTGTCCTGTTTTTTCGTTTTTGGTAATTTAATTTCATACAACAAATCCGCCGTTCACGCCGAGAACCTGACCTGTGATGAAGCCTGCGGCTTCACTGCACAGAAACACGGCTGCTTCCGCAATGTTTTCCGGTGTGCCGAGAACGTTCAGCGGCGTTTCCCCGCGAAGCTCCGCCAGCGTTTGCACGTCGAAGCTTTTCATCATATCGGTCATAACAACGCCGGGCGCGATGCAGTTTACGCGAACTCCGGAAAGCCCGACCTCCTTTGCAAGCGCCTTTGTCAGTCCGATAACGCCTGCCTTTGCGGCGCTGTAGTGAACCTCGCAGGACGCGCCTGTTTGTCCCCACATCGAACTGATATTGAGGATTACTCCGTGATGCGCCGGAAGCATATACCGCCGCAGGGCTTCACGGCAGCAGAAAAAAACGCCGTCAAGATCAACGCCGGTCATTGCGCGCCAATCCTCGTCGGTGATGTCGGTAAACAGCTTTTGCTGCGCGATGCCGGCGTTGTTGATCAGGACGTCCAATCGTCCGAACTGATCGTCGACCGCGTCAAACATAGCGGAAACGCTTTTGCTGTCTGCCACATCGGCATAAACGGTGCAGGCTTTAACGCCGTATTCTTTTTCCAGCCGCTCCTTTAATAAAATGGCATTGTTTTTGCCTGAGTGATAATGAATAGCAATATTGTAACCAAGCTTGGCAAACGCGGTGCAAATGGCGGAGCCAATGCCGCCTGCGCCGCCCGTGACCAGAATATTATTCAAATTTACTCACCTCGAACTAGCTCTAAAGATTGAAAACGTCGATTTGCACTAAAAGTATAACATAAATCGATGAAAAAGAAAAGCGAAAAAAAGAAAACGCTCTTTTCAGAGCGTTACTTTATGAGTCTTACGATTTCGTCGATCAGGTCAGCTACCTTATTTTGCTGGTCGGGATTCAGGTCGCTGAGTGATTTTTGGATCTTGTATGCGGTATCGGAAATGTTGTCGATGTCGCCGTCAATATCGATCAGCTTGTAAATGGGGATTCCCAGTGCTTTTGCCAGGCGATACAAGGTGTCGATTGTCGGGCATTTTTCGCCGCGTTCCAGTTTGCTGATATATGCGGGATGGATTCCGGATTCTAAAGCCAGATGTTCTTGACTGACATCTCTTTGGATTCTGTATTTGCGGATATTTGCCCCGATTAATCTCGATAATGCGATTCTATCCATATTCAATTCCTGCCTATATAAATTTCTTGATTTTATATTAAAGGAAATGGGAGATTTCTTCAATCAACTATAGTGACGAAATGTAGCCCAAAGGTATTAGCGCGTTAAAGCGAACGGATTAAAATAATAAAAACAAAGTCTATAATAATAAAAATGAAAAATTTGTTATTTTTTGTTGTCTTATATTCTTGCGCTTTTATTGTTGTTTTTAGTCGTTTTGATTTTTCTGCATTTTTTTCTTTGTGTTTTTTCGTTTTAAGCGCTGTTTTTTTCGGAATTTTCCGTTCTTTTTTAAACAACATTGAAAGTACAACCGGCATAGCCTTCATTGAATGAGGAGTTGTGCCGGTTGTTTGTAATGGTAAAGATTTTGTTTGCGCTATTTTTTCTTGAATCCGTCCTTAAGCGAAACGCTGCGGTTGAAAACAAGATGATCCGAGCTGCTGTCTTTGTTGTCAACACAAAAATAGCCAATTCTCATAAACTGGAAGCTCTTCGGCGCAACGGCGTCTTCAAGGCTTTTTTCTACCTTGCAGCCGTTGAGGATTTCAAGCGAACGGGGGTTGATAAAGTCGAGGAAATTGCGATCGCCGACGTCCGGGTCGGGAACGGTGAACAGGTTGTCGTACAGTCTGACCTCAGCTTCGGCGCAGTTGTTGACGTCCACCCAATGGATGGTGCCGCGTACCTTTCTGCCGTCGGGGGTGTTGCCGCCGCGTGTCGCCGGATCGTATTCGGCGTAAACCTCTGTCACATTGCCGTTTTCGTCTTTTTTGCAGCCTGTGCATTTGACGATGTAGGTGGATTTCAGGCGCACCTCGTTGCCGGGATAAAGGCGCTGATATTTCTTTATGGGCTCTTCCATAAAGTCATCGGCTTCGATCCAGCATTCGCGCGAGAAGGTGACGACGCGCGTTCCGTCCTCCGGACGGTTGGGGTTGTTTTCCACCTCAAACTCTTCGGTCTGACCTTCGGGATAGTTGGTGATTATCAGCTTGACGGGATGAAGAACGCACATTGCGCGCGCGGCTGTTTCGTTCAGGTCGTCGCGCAGGCAATGCTCAAGAAAGCTGTATTCCACAATGGAATTGACCTTGGACACGCCGATCTGGTCGATGAAGGAGCGAATGGATTTCGGCGTATAGCCGCGTCTGCGCAGACCGCAGAGCGTGGGCATACGCGGATCGTCCCAGCCGCTGACGTAGTTTTCTTCCACAAGCTGGCGAAGCTTGCGCTTTGACATAACAGTGTTGTTGATGCCCAGCCGCGCAAATTCGATTTGGCGAGGCTTTGCAGGCACCGAGATATTGGCGATCACCCAATCGTAGAGCGGACGGTGGGATTCAAATTCCAGCGAGCAAAGGCTGTGGGTGATGCCCTCCAGAGCGTCCTCGATCGGATGGGCAAAGTCGTACATCGGGTAGATGCACCACTCGTCGCCGGTGCGGTGATGATGCAGACGGTTGATGCGGTAAATAACAGGATCGCGCATATTGAAGTTGCCGGACGCCAGGTCGATCTTGGCGCGAAGCGTCATACTTCCGTCGGCAAATTCGCCGGCGCGCATACGTTTGAATAAATCAAGGCTTTCTTCGATTGGTCTGTCGCGGAACGGGCTTTGCGCGGGGGTTTGGGTGTCGCCGCGGTATGCGCGCATTTGCTCGGGCGTCAGCTCGCACACATAGGCAAGACCTTTTTGGATCAGCTCCACAGCAAAGCCGTACATCTGCTCAAAATACTGCGACGCGTAGAAAAAGCGGTCGCCCCAGTCGAAGCCCAGCCATTTGATGTCTTCTTTGATCGCGTCGACGTACTCCACATCCTCCTTGGTGGGATTGGTGTCGTCCATACGCAGGTTGCACATTCCGCCGAATTTTTCC
Source organism: Ruminococcus sp. (assembly GCA_045129995.1). Lineage (GTDB taxonomy): Bacteria > Bacillota > Clostridia > Oscillospirales > Acutalibacteraceae > Ruminococcoides. The sequence continues at coordinate 11,025 of JBGUOX010000020.1, forward strand.
GCTGTTCCGAAGTCGATGCAAATCGCCTTGGCGTGACCGATGTGCAAATAACCGTTAGGTTCGGGAGGAAAACGTGTGTGCACGGTTTTGCCTTCATATTTTCCGCCCTCGGCAATATCCTCGGTGATAAAGTCGTGGATAAAATTGCCCTGCATAACTTCGTTGTTGATTGTATCTGACATAGTGATTGTTCCTTTTCTATTTAAATGTGATCGCGCGTTTACGCTTCAAGCTTTGCAAGCCCGGTTTCCAGTCTGCGCAGTGATTCATCTCTGCCCAGGATGTCAAGGATTTCCACTGCGCCGCCGGGTGTGACGGTTTTGCCTGCGGCGGCAATGCGGACCGGCCACATAACCGTTCCGTTTTTCAGCTCCTTTTCGACCGCCATATCGATCAGCAGGTCGTGAATGGAGGTGTGATCCCAAACAGGCAGCGCCTTGAGCCGCTCATATGCTTCGCGCAGTACAACGGGGGAGTTTTCCAAATTCGTTTTGCTTTTTTTGTTGATAAACAGACTTGCGTCGTAGTCGGGCAGCTCGGCAAAGAAATCGAGGATCTCGGGGATCTGCGTCAGCTGCGTTACACGCTTTTGCAGGATCTCGGCGAGCTTGTCCCACGGCATTTCTTTGTCGCCGAACACCTTTTTGTAGTACGGCATCGCCGCTTCGGTGAAGGCTTCGGGAGTCATAGCCTTGATGTACTCGCCGTTGAACCACGTAAGCTTGTCGTAGTCGAATACGGCAGGAGACTTGCTGATGCCGCTGATGTCAAAAGCCTGCTCAAGCTGCTGCAGGGTGAATATCTCCTGATTATCCTTGGGACACCAGCCCAGCAGGGCGATGTAGTTGATGATCGCCTGCGGCAGATAACCGTCATTGATCAAATCATAAAAGCCGGTTGCGCCATGGCGCTTGCTCAGCTTGCTGATGTTGCCGTCCTCGTCCTTGCCCATGATAAGAGGCAAGTGGATGTAGGTGGGGATCTCCCATCCGAACGCGTCATATAGTAAGTTGTATTTCGGCGTGGAGCTGAGATACTCGCTGCCGCGAACCACATGGGTGATGCCCATGGTGTGGTCGTCAATGACGTTTGCAAAGTTATAGGTGGGATAACCGTCGGTCTTGATCAAAATTTGATCCTGCAGCTCGCTGTTTTCAACGGTGATGTCGCCGAACACCGCGTCGGAAAACGTGGTGCTGCCTTCGATCGGCATTTTTTGACGGATCACGTAGGGAATACCTGCCTCGAGATTTTGACGTATCTCCTCGTCGCTCAGGTCACGGCAGTGGCGGTCATAGCCGCCGCCGACGGTTTCGTTTTGGATTTTTTCAAGCCGCTCCTTGGAGCAAAAGCAGCGGTACGCCTTGCCCTCACGGATAAGCTGCTCGGCGTAGGGAAGGTACATATCCTTTCTTTCGCTTTGCACATAGGGACCGTAGTCACCGCCGACGTCGGGACCTTCGTCGTGCTTAAGCCCTGCCAGCTTCATTGTGTCGTATATTACGTCGACCGCGCCTTCAACCAGTCGCTCGCGGTCGGTGTCCTCGATCCTTAACACAAACTTGCCGCCCTGCGATTTTGCCACCAAATACTCATACAGCGCCGTGCGCAGGTTGCCCACGTGCATAAAGCCGGTCGGGCTGGGAGCGTATCGGGTGCGGACTGTTTTTTCTGCCATAAAATTCCCTCCATTAAAATATGCTATACAAAATTTAGTATAGCATATCGGACGTGATAATTCAATTGCTTTTGCGCGATTTTTATGCGTGTTGCGCGCAAAACCGCAAAACAAAACCGCGCAAACGTTTTGTTTGCGCGGAAAGCATTTATTATCTTGCTGTTTTTGTAAACATATATGACGTCGGCTGACCGTTATAATCCATTTTCAACGTTAAGATTCCCTGGTCATAGCTCAGCTTTTGCGTTTTGCCGCCGTATTTAATATCTACCGCTGTATCGTTAAAGGTGTAGGTGCCGTCGTTTTTTACACCGCCGAGTGTGATCTCGCACTTTCCGTTGTCAAAAAAACGCAGTTGAAAGCTTTGCCCTTCGGTGTTAAGCTCGCTGTAAGCGATGGTTGTGCCGCCGATGGAAACCGTGCTGGGTACCCATTCGCCGACGATGGCGGAATTGTTGTCGCCGTCGCAGCCGGACAACAGTATTCCGAGCAGAAGAAATATCAAAGGAACAGCCGCAATTCTTTTTCCCATAATAACCCCTCATCATTTTTCAGCAAAATACTGTCAAAATTGTATCATAAAAAAACCATTTCGTCAATTACTGTTTTTGCGGTTTGAAAAACCAAAAAATGCAGGAGTTAGCCTTGGCTACTTTCAAATTTTAAGAAATTCAGACAAATCAGCCCTTTTGCACAAACAGAATTGAATTATTTTGCTGAAAATACTGCAAATTAAAAGGTTTATTTGTCAACTTGTCAATATTGACAATCCGCTTGGGACTATGGTAAAATAAAAACGTTAAAATTATATCAAAGAAAGAGGAATCGTTATGGCAAATATTGATTTAACCAAATACGGCATCAGCGGCGTACAGGAGGTCGTTTACAATCCTTCTTACGAGCAGCTGTTTGAGGATGAAATGAATCCTGCGCTTGAAGGCTATGATAAGGGACAGCTGACAGAGCTTGGCGCTGTCAACGTTATGACCGGCATCTACACCGGACGTTCGCCCAAAGATAAGTTCATCGTAATGGACGAAAAAAGCAAGGACACCGTTTGGTGGACCACTCCCGAATATCCCAACGACAACCATCCCGCAAGCGAGGAAACCTGGGCTGCCTGCAAAAAGCTGGCGGTTGAGGAGCTTTCCGGCAAAAAGCTTTATGTCGTAGACTGCTTCTGCGGCGCCAACAAGGACACCAGAATGGCTGTACGTTTCATTATGGAGGTCGCTTGGCAGGCTCACTTCATCAAGAATATGTTCATCAAGCCCACCGAGGAAGAGCTGGAAAGCTTTGAACCCGACTTCATCTGCTACAACGCTTCCAAGGCAAAGGTAGAAAACTACAAGGAGCTTGGTCTTAACTCCGAAACAGCGGTGCTGTTCAATGTTTCCAGCCGTGAGCAGGTCATCCTGAACACCTGGTACGGCGGCGAAATGAAAAAAGGCTTGTTCTCAATGATGAACTATTACCTGCCTTTGCAGGGCATCGCTTCCATGCACTGCTCCGCCAACACCGATATGAACGGCGAGAACACCGCTATTTTCTTCGGTCTGTCCGGCACAGGTAAAACCACCCTGTCCACCGATCCCAAGCGTCTTCTCATCGGCGACGACGAGCATGGCTGGGACGACAACGGCGTGTTCAACTTTGAGGGCGGCTGCTACGCAAAGGTTATCGGTCTTGACAAGGAAAGCGAGCCCGACATCTATAACGCCATCAAGCGTGACGCGCTTCTGGAGAACGTCACCGTTGCCGAGGACGGCACCATCGACTTCGCCGACAAGAGCGTGACCGAAAACACCCGTGTTTCTTATCCGATCGAACACATCGAGAAGATCGTTAAGAACGTTAATAAGATCTCTTCCGGTCCTGCTGCAGAGAACGTTATCTTCCTGTCCGCGGACGCGTTCGGCGTATTGCCGCCCGTATCCATTCTGACTCCCGAACAGACACAGTACTACTTCCTTTCCGGCTTTACCGCTAAGCTGGCAGGTACCGAGCGCGGCATTACCGAGCCGACTCCCACCTTCTCCGCCTGCTTCGGTCAGGCGTTCCTCGAACTGCATCCCACCAAGTATGCCGAGGAGCTTGTAAAGAGAATGGAAAAGAGCGGCGCGAAGGCGTATCTTGTGAACACCGGCTGGAACGGCACAGGCAAGAGAATCACCATCAAGGACACACGCGGCATCATCGACGCGATTTTGGGCGGCGACATCAAGAACGCTCCCACCAAGAAGATCCCGTACTTTGATTTTGAGGTTCCCACCGAGCTGCCCGGCGTTGACACCGGCATTCTCGATCCCAGAGATACCTATGCCGATCCCACCGAATGGGACACCAAGGCAAAGGATCTGGCACAGAGATTCGTAAAGAACTTTGAGAAGTACACCACCAACGAGGCAGGCAAGGCGCTTGTTGAGGCAGGCCCTCAGCTGTGATAATTTAAACGAAGCAAGAGGCTGTCGCAAATCGAAAGAATTTGCGGCAGCCTTTGGTCTTGAATGAATTATTGAATGTTAAGCTTGCTACAATGCGCAGC